>DGDX01000110.1:0-21175 GCA_002385665.1 Firmicutes bacterium UBA3941 | reverse complement strand
ATAGATAAGTTAAAAGAGGTAATGCCTGAAATCTACCATGAGTTCGCTCAAATTGCCGAAAAGTTGGAAAAACACTACAAGGATATGCAGGATATGGAATTTACCATTGAGAAGGGTAAACTATATATGCTGCAGACCAGAAGTGGCAAAAGGACCGCAGCCGCTGCTTTGAAAGTAGCTGTAGACCTGGTAGAAGAAGGACTTATAACCAAGCAGGAAGCCTTGTTGCTGGTTGATCCAAGACAATTAGATACCCTCTTACATCCGACCTTCGAGCCTAATGCGCTGAAGGCAGCCACTCCAATAGCTAAGGGTCTCCCTGCTTCACCGGGCGCAGCGACTGGTCATATATACTTCACCGCTGAAGCTGCGGCAGAAGCAGCTAAGGCTGGCCAAAAGGTTATTTTGGTACGCCAGGAGACTTCCCCTGAGGATATTGAAGGTATGTATGCCGCCGAAGGTATACTAACTTCCCGTGGTGGAATGACATCTCATGCCGCTGTTGTTGCCAGAGGTATTGGGACATGCTGTGTAGCAGGATGTGCTGATGCCCTGATTAGTGAATCCGCTAAGAATATGATAATAGGTGGAAAAACCTATAACGAGGGTGATTTTATCTCCTTAGACGGGTCTACAGGAAACATATATGGTGGGGAATTACCAACTGAGGAACCTACTCTTACCGGCGATTTTGCTACATTGATGGAATGGGCTGACGAGTATAGACGGTTAGCTATTCGAACAAATGCTGATACCCCAAGGGACGCTCAGCAGGCGCTGGATTTTGGGGCGGAAGGTATTGGACTATGTCGCACAGAGCATATGTTCTTTGAGGAGGATAGGATCCCTGCCATCCGTGAGATGATTGTGGCCAGAAGCGAAGATGAGAGAAGGAAAGCCCTTGCTAAACTCCTGCCCCTGCAGAAGTCCGATTTTAAGGCGATATATGAAGTTATGGGCGACAGAGCTGTTACTATACGTCTCTTAGACCCACCTCTTCACGAGTTCTTACCCCATACCGATTCGGATATTAGGGCGTTGGCTACAGATATGGGCTTAACCTTTGAGGAACTCAAGTCTACCGTAGATGGGCTTCAGGAAATGAACCCCATGCTGGGGCATCGCGGCCTCCGTCTGGCAATAACCTATCCAGAAATCGCTGAGATGCAGACCAGGGCTATTATGGAAGCTGCCGTTGAAGTAAGACAGGAAAAAGGATTCAATATACTTCCGGAAATAATGATTCCATTGGTAGGCGAGGTCAAAGAATTAAAATTCGTTAAGGACGTAGTGGTAAAGACTGCCGAAGCCGTACTGGAGGAAAAGGGTGTAAAAATTGATTATGAAGTGGGCACCATGATTGAAGTACCCAGAGCTGCCCTATTGGCTGACGAGATAGCCAAGGAAGCAGAGTTCTTCTCCTTTGGTACCAATGACTTAACCCAGATGACCTTCGGGTTTTCCAGGGATGATGCATCCAAGTTCCTGGATGATTATTACGAGAAGCAGATCTTTGACAGTGATCCTTTCGCCCGTGTAGACCAAAAGGGAGTAGGTAAACTTATGAGGATGGCAGTTGATCTTGGTAAATCCACTCGACCCGATATCAAGCTTGGAATTTGTGGTGAACACGGTGGTGACCCAAGTTCAATCGAATTCTGTCATAGTATAGGTCTTGACTATGTATCCTGCTCACCTTATCGTGTACCCATTGCACGTTTGGCAGCAGCTCAAGCCCAAATAAAAGATGATTTAGGAAAATAAATAATCTAAATAATAAACCCTGTGATCTTTTGGTTACAGGGTTTATTATTTGTCATAACTGTTGAATGCTAACAGTCCAATCTAACAGCTTATAAAACCGCCAATATTACGATTAAAATGGAAAATCCAATTAATCCAAATATGGGGTAGATCAAGCTTATAAGTTTAGAGAATCCCAACTTGGCAAGGGGAATGGAGGCTATACAAAAGATTGCAGCTATGGACACCTTATGACGGCTGTTAGAAAATCTACTCACAAAACTGGTACCGTTAGCTATAGCTGTCGTAAATATTGCAATCCATAGGATGACGGCATAGAGTTTTCTGTAATTGCTGCCTATATAATTGGAGATTTTCAGCATTGGTATATCCATTGTAGCAACTTCAGGGTAATATAATAGAATAACCGATAATATCGATAAACTCAGGATATACAATATAAAACCACCAATTACACCTCCAAGTATGACAGTCTTCTTATTGCCAATTAAAGGTAGCAGTGATGAAAAGACAGTAATTATGATTAAGGAATTAGAGCCTACATACAAAAGTGAGGAGGTAAAAAAATTTCCTTTATGGGTCAAACTAATTCCTACATCATAATCATGAAAATTAAACCCCACGCTTATGATTAGGTAAATAGACGTAAATAAAATACCCAAGATTAGTAATGGAACTAATATGGAGTTAATAAAAGAAAAACCCTTGAGATTGAACAGGAAAACCACAAATGATAAAGCTACCATTGTAATTATTCCCAAATCAAAGGGCATTTTCAATTCCTCTTTAAATATAGCCCCACTTCCGGACACCATTACGCTAAAACCAGTATATAGTGAGATTGCTATAATGACATCTAAAGCTGCACCAAATGCCCCACCAAATACTCTCCCAACCAGATCATTATATCCTTTTATCCTATATTTATATATTTTGAGAAGGAACAGCCCACCTAGGAGGGAGAATAGAAACCCCGATATTGTTATCCCAATAATTCCTTTCAAACCATATACACCAAAAAATTCGATTATTTCCCTCCCTGAGGCAAAGCCTGCTCCTATTACAGTACCCACATATATAAAAGAGATTTTCATCCAGTTTTTGTCCATCAAGTATCCTCCCATACACCAAAATTTTAGTGGGGAGGTTTGTCTTCTGACCTTCACCCCCCAAAAACCCTCGATAGAATGTAAAGACCATCCATAGGGCTAGTAGGGCTATTTGTTTGTTTCTATAATATAGGGCATAGGCCAATACCGGCTGTTCCCCATTTTTTTGGATGATATATTACCATCATGATCCGTTATTATGATCCATGACTCCACTAGTGCACCATCCATCCCTTCAACAAGGACTCGTTCCTCTCCTTTCGGTAAACCCGGGTTTATTTTGTAGACCTTAGAAGGCTTAAGTCTATCTAATATTTTATGTTCCCATTCCACTTTTGGGGGTTTTTCCTGTCCGTACAGCGCTAAGTAAATTCTATTTCCTTTACCCTCGGCCCAGATTAGTATTGGAAACTCAGTGTTGTTTTTGAATTTAAGGTCCTTGTATCCATATGCAACCGTTGCATCTTGGCCGTAGGGGACATAGGGTACGGGCATGAAATGATTATACCTTTCTACTATCTCTAAATTGCTGGATACAGCAGCATTGTATAATGTTGATGCTATCTTACATACGCCTCCCCCAATAGTGATTACTATCTCAGAACCCGCAAATGATTCTCCGGGCTTGTAGCCTTTTTGTTCGTCATATGGTCCTATTGCTTTGTTTTGAGAGAATATTTCGTTTGGCTGGATTACGATTCCCGCAATGGATTTTGCAGCTAAATGAACATTAAACTCTTCATTTGGTGTAGGATTATCAAAAACAGTACAAAAGGCTGACATCAAAACATGGGCTTTGGCATCCTCCTGAGCCTTTAAGAACCTTTCATCTTCTGCCCAGGGTAAATTGCTAACTGGGCCAGAGCTATCAGGTATATCAAAATTTATACTATTACTTACTTCCATATCCTTTGGTAGCAGAACTATATGTAGTGCTAAGGAAAGGGTTATCAATGCCATGCTAACGTATAATCTTTTCTTCATACTATCCCCCAATATCTTGACTTTATGGCTGTTAACCTATATTTATTACGGATAAATATAAATAATGCATTTGTTAATCGGGATTGTATATATAACATTTGACAACATATGGGAAAATAATATATTATGAGATGGTGAAATAAGGGATTTAGTTTTTCTGCCAAGTTTTAGAGTCAAAAAAAAATGAGTCAGTTCAGGTTTCAAGCCTTGAATCACGGGAATACACAAACTAATTGGAAAATGTATATTCTGATACTCCCGAAAAACTTATCGCTAGCGGGGGAGGGTATTATACTTGATAAAAGTTAAAAACATCAGTAAGTCCTTTCGTGTATCGGTTCGTCAGGCCGGATTTGGGAGGGCTGTAAAGGCATTATTTTCTCGCGAATATAGTATCGTACATGCCTTGGACAATATTAGCTTTGAGATAAAACAAGGTGAGATGGTCGGCTACATTGGGCCAAACGGTGCAGGGAAGAGTACAACCATCAAGATAATGTGCGGTATTCTAAGACCTGATTCCGGTGAATGCGTTATTAATGGCCGTATACCATGGAAAGATCGTAAAAACCATGCCAGAGAAATTGGGGTTGTTTTTGGGCAGCGTAGCCAACTATGGTGGGATGTCCCTGTAATCGACAGTTTTGAGCTTATAAGGGATATTTATAGGGTAGATATGAAAAAATACCGGAAAAACCTTGATGCCCTTGTAGAACAACTTGACATTGGTGAGATCATAAAAACACCTGCCCGCAGCTTGAGTTTAGGACAGAGAATGCGTTGTGAGATAGCGGCTTCGCTACTCCATAGTCCTGATATACTGTTTTTGGATGAGCCAACCATTGGTTTGGATGCTGTCTCAAAGATAGCTGTTCGACAGTTTATTAGAAAGCTAAATTCTGAAAAAAAGACAACTGTGATACTCACCACCCATGACATGCAGGATATAGAAGCATTAACGGAGAGAATTATCCTTATAGGCAGGGGTAAAATTTTACTGGATAGCGATTTACAGGGGCTTAAGGAAAGAATATCGACTCTTAAAACCCTAACGGTCGATTATACAGGCCTTGCTCCCTCAATAAAATCCGGATGGACGGTCATAAATCACAGGGAGGGGCATATTACTATTCAATTTGATTCCCAGAAGGAATCCGTATCTGAGGTGATAGCACAAGTAACGAAGAATACAGCAGTACGCGATATATCCGTCAATGGAATAAGCGCCGAAGAGATGGTCGCGGGACTTTACACGGAGTATAGGATATGAGTACATATTTCTCGCTTTTAAAAATGCGATTTTTAAATAGTTTACAGTACAGGGCTGCAGCGCTTGCAGGTATAGCCACCCAATTCGGATTTGGGTTTATGTTTATTTCACAATACTTGGCATTTTATAGGGTAAATCCCCTGGCTTTTCCAATGGGAATAGATCAGGTTGTATCATACATATGGGTTCAGCAGGCATTTTTGACATTGTATATGACATGGTTCTTTGAAGGGGATATTTTCTCGGCTATTGTAAGTGGACAGGTTGCCTATGACCTGGCAAGACCTATGGACCTTTATGGGAAATGGTTTTGCCAATGTGTAGCCACCAGGCTGGCTAGGGCAATTTTGAGGTGTTTCCCTGTTCTAATCCTTGGACTGTTGCTGCCAAAGCCCTATGCCTTAACACTGCCTTCGGATGGATTACAGTTTTTATTGTTTGTTATATCTTCCATACTGACCCTGGGTGTAGTAGTTGCTTTTAGTATGTTCATATATATCTCCACATTCTATACACTGTCACCTACGGGGGTACGAATTATCAGCTCTGTATTTGCCGATTTTATGGCAGGTTCAATAGTACCTTTGCCGTTTTTCCCGGACGGATTCAGGCAGATTGCAGAGCTACTGCCCTTTGCGGCCATGCAGAATATGCCGCTACGCATCTATAGCGGCAATATTTCAGGAATGGAAGCGCTATATGGGATAGGATTTCAATTAATATGGCTTGTAATATTGGTTACTGGCGGAAAACTATGGATGAAAAAGGCATTAAAGAGGGTAGTGGTTCAGGGAGGTTAAAATGAGGCTGTATATAAAATATATTTCCATACACTTAAAGAGCCAAATGCAATATAAGGCATCATTTTTTCTAATGATTGTCGGACAGTTACTTCTATCCTTCACTGTCCTTTTAGGCCTGTATTTTATGATGGATAGGTTTAAAACCGTTGGGGGTTTTACTCTGGAACAGGTACTTCTATGCTTTGCGGTTGTACTTATGGCTTTTTCCCTAGCTGAATGCTTCGCAAGAGGCTTTGATTTATTTCCCGAGATGATATCAAACGGTGAATTTGATAGGGTGCTGGTCAGGCCCCGGGGTATCATATTTCAGGTATTGGCGACAAAGGTTGAATTTTCGCGGTTGGGGAGACTTATACAAGCTGCTATCGTTTTTACTTATGCAATACCTGCCAGCGGGGTAATTTGGACCTGGGACAAGATATTGACGCTGGTACTTATGGTTGTATGCGGAGCTTTGATATTCTTTGGTTTATTCCTCGTCTATGCGGGCTTTACTTTTTTTACAATTGAGGGTTTGGAATTTATGAATGTGTTGACCGATGGAGGGCGAGAATTTGGCACATATCCATACTCTATATATGGTGATGGTATCTTGAAATTTCTTACCTATGTTATTCCTTTGGCATTATTTCAGTATTATCCCTTATTGTATCTGCTTGGCAAAAAGAAGGACATTTTTTATATGTTAACACCATTACTTGGGCTATTGTTTCTCATTCCATGCTACTTGATCTTTCTGTTTGGATTGAGCCGGTATAAGTCTACCGGATCATAGGTGGAGGTAGGGGTTGAGAATTTTGGCATGTCATGAGTATATGATTTACTTTTTCGCAATAAAAATGAGTTTTTAATAGGAAATCACCCAGATTTTTTTAATATAATTCATATACCAAATCACATAATTCAAATTTTAGCGCAATATAGGAAAATATGGGCTTACAAATACTCCCATAAGTTATATAATTGTGTTAACGTCGAAGCTCACGAAGGACAGGCTCTGTCCGCGATTATCTGTAGGTGCTGTTAAGCCATCCGGAAGCAACTTTCGTTCAAACTCCACAAAGGGCACATTTACCGTTAGTTACATGAGTGGGTATTGGAGCGATTCTGCCACTGCTTATTACCCTTAATTCTTAAAACATATTAACCTGGGCCCTAAGGGCGTTTTAAAAAAAACACAGTACTTAAGAATGAACCGTAACGCATCTATACATTCAAGCTTTCGCAAACTGGTTGAACAATTGCATTTTTGATAATCCAATATAAATTTCACTGGCTTCGACCTTTTTTTGGAGATGCCATATGAAAAGATATTATATAATCTCTTTCATTATCGTCATAACCTTTTTCCTGTCTTCCTGCGCAGGTCATACATCCCGCATTCAATATGAAGATAAATATATTCCTGACCAGGATTCCCAACAATATAGTTTTGACTTTGGTGCCAGTGGGGGAATTGCTGAAACCCAAGAAGGATACTATTTTTTGAGCGGTCCGGGTAACCGTTTTCTGTACTTTTATGATAAAAAGAATAATACATCGGTACAAGTATGCGCTAAGCCAAACTGTTTGCATGACAATGAACCGGACAGCATGAAGATCGCGAGCTGTAATGCCTTTTTAGGTGTTTCAGTCTCAAATCTGATCTATTATAACAAATCACTATACTATATAACAGAAGATACTGGACCTGATGAGATGTCATATGAACTATGGCGCATGTCCCTTCAGGGAACAGAAAAACGCAGAATTCACGAGTTCAAAGAGATCCCCCTCGAGTTGAGGATTCACCGTGGATATGTCTACTATTTGACCAATGATGGCGGAACAATACCAGGCAAGGAGGATACAACGAAATCAAAATATACATTATCAAGGTTTTCCTTAGAAAAATCAGGGGATGAGGTAGAGGTTATCCATGAGGGGGAAGGTATCTACGGAAAGACTGCGGGATTACTTTGTTATGGGAACAATGTCTTTTACTCTGTTTTCAATTATCTGGATGCAACCTTGCAATCATTCACGGAAAACTCATATAGGTATGATATCGTAGATGAAAAAGAGCAGGTGATCATCGAAGAAGAGGGTTCAGGGGCATGGACGATATTTGATGGCAAGTTGGTCTATACGAAAAATACAGGCATTTTTGCCTGCAACTTCGATGGCAGCGACATTCATAAGGTGGCAGATGAGTATGGACAATTATCCTCAAATGACGACTATCTGTTCATCGATAATTGGTGGGATCTAGATGTATTGGATGGTATAAAAGACCGAACAGTTACCGTACTGGATAAATCATATAAGGTCGTCAAGACCATATCGCTGAAGGGAGTAAGGCCCCAGGCCTATGGATGCTCAAACGAATACTATTTTGTTCAGGATGTAGGAGAACCATCCGCCATAATAGGCAAGATGCAGGGTAAAGTGTATGAGATATCAGCAACCATTCATGAACTGCCAAAACTTCAAAAGCTATATCGTATAAGAAACCTCGTTAAATATGGTGATACGATTGTTGCTCAGATTGTCACGGATGTCCCTCCTAGAGGTAATGTGCGTGAAATACATCCAAGCTTGGAAGATGCCTACCTATATTTTTCTGGGGAGTAGAATTATGAAATTTTTAGAACTTGTTATATATGAATATCGGAAGGTGTATCGAAGCAAATCATTTGTTTTCTTTTTTCTTTCTATTTTTCTGATAAATGGTGCATTGTTTATCTATACGCAATACCAAAATAACAGCATGTTACTGAAGCATATTAATGCCTATCAACAATTACATGACAAATACTCCGACATGGATATAGAGACATCATACACAAGTATTAAGGATATGTTAATCCGTATCGATGTATATGGGGATCTCAGCACGCTAACAACCATGGCTAAAGATCATGAATTGGATATCTCTGATGAATTTGAACGGATCAGAGAGCAATACCCTGCACTGGTGGAAGAATATCAGAATGGGACTATGCAGCTAATAACAGGGGAAATCCACACCGATCGTATACTGGTAGAGAGGTTGTACCGGGATATCGCTCATGTATATACATATGAAGACTACTTAAATATCGTTGATGAACAGGCTGAGATGATTTCCGATTTTTCTATTTTCAGCAAAAGTGGAACTTTTTCCAAGAGAAACATAATCCGTACGGTTCGTGATTTTGATCCACTCCACGGTATCAACCTGCCCTATGCCAAATTGGATGCTTTTTCAGCAGTGGCGACATTCCCGATGACAGATATATTTATGCTTTTTGGCTTGTTTATATATTGTGTAGCTCTAATTGTAAGGGAAAAGGATAGGGAAATTTTCCCCCTATTAAAATCCTGTAAATACGGCGGAGCCTCCCTGATAGGTGCCAAGCTGTTTTTTCTTGGGGTAAACTCCATCCTAATGGTTCTGCTTTTATATTTTACCAACTACGCTATAGCTGCGACTCTCTATGCCCATCAGATATGGGAGCACCGATTCAATGCAGCATATTATTCAAACAATGTACCATTTTGATAAACCTATGGCAGTTTATCTGCGCAGCCATATTGATCAAAGCTGCATCCATATTTTTAATTGGATTGATTTTCATTACATTAATAATGGCAATACGAAGTACCATATTATCCTACGCCGCTATATCTGTTCTCTTGGCTGTGGAATATGCAGCATGGAGTCTGATTGGTGTAAGTTCCTGGGCAAACCATCTAAAGTTTATAAATATTTTCTCGATGCTGGACGCCTCGGGCTTGTTTGCGAATTATGTAAATCTAAATTTCTTTGGGTATCCTTTTTCAGTTATGCGCTTAATCTTCTACCTTTTACCTTCCCTATCCCTTCTAGGATGTTGGTATGTAATGACCACTTATTTGAAAGGCAGCCAGTTCACCTTGCCCTTACTGGAGCGATTAGTTGACCTTATTCGCCGTAGGATCAGTTATATATCCCTACATAGTAGTTTGTTTTTTCACGAATTGTATAAGGCCATGGTGACACATAAGGGGGCTATCATATTATTGGCTTTGGCTGTTTTCACAATCCATAGAGCATCTAACACCTTTGTATTGTTTCCCAGAGATGTCCAAGTATATAAGAGCTATTTACAGGACTGGGAAGGGGAATTAACAAGTGAAACCATCGAAAAGGTTCAGGAAGAACAGGCCTTTTTTGACACAATTGGCCAACGCATGGCAGAGTTATCTGAATCTAAAGCTGCTGGCAACATATCCGAATCAGAATACGAAGGCAGCATAAATAAGCTACTCATGTATCAGGACAAACAAGAAGGGTTTTATAGAGTATATGAGCAGGTCATGTATCTTGAGGCGATTCACGTAGCGACAGGTATTAGGGTATGGCTATTGGATACCATCGGTTATAATAGGCTTTTTTCTATAAATTCTAAAACAGAAGAGGTAACAAACATATTATTGATACTTATGATATTATCCCTGCTTATATCCCCCACCTACGCTTATGACAATCAGAAAAAACTAGGGAACGTTATTAATAGTTGTAGACGAGGTAGCGGTAATCTGGCAATAATCAAGATTATGTCGGCTACACTTTTAGCGCTAATAAGCATGATAATAGTAAATGGTACTGAGCTATGGATGATAGAAAGGCTGTATGGATTGCCCGGCTTAATGGCGCCTATACAAAGTATTGAGGCATTTGGAGGGGTACCTTTCAATGTGAGTATTTTGGAATATATACTCTTAGTAAATGCAATACGATTCATAGGTATCCTGGCAATGGCACTTTTAATCATTATAGTTTCGCGTTATTCCAACTCAATAGCGGCTGCAAGCGCTATCTCTTTGGCAGTAACTTGTATTCCGGCCTTGCTCTACCTTTTTGGATTTAAATATACCTTCTGGACAAGATTATTGTCGGTTTTATCCGGGAATGCTCTGTTTATTAACATAGATTCCTATGGTTTCGTACATTCCATTATGTATATAGCAGTGAACATTTTGGTTCTTGCAGTAGAGATCTTTTTACTGGTTTATGGCAATAGATTCCGTGAAAAGCTACATATCTGGCGTGTTAAAGCTGTACAAAATGGCATTCCTATCTAGTATGTGTTTGAGCTAATAGTAATTTTGGGTCAATCTATAGGCATATAGGTAAAAGGAGACCAAACCCTATGGCAAATATAGCATGACTTATGGGGTTAAAGGTTATATTGTTGCTAATAATTATAACCCAATACCTAGAAATAAATTTAATTAAGAAAAATTGCAAAAAGAGTAAAGTTTGCTGGGATCGGTGATTGTGACCTGCCCGCGACCGGTATCAATTATATCCTTTTCGCGTAGCAGCCTATAAATCCGGGCGACTTGGACCCGAGATACGTTTACAATGGATGACACTTCCTCCTGAGTCAAGTACAGGTGATTAAACCCAATATTACTAGAACTTAGATGATACATATAAAGGAAATTAGCGACTCTGGCTGTTGCACTATTAAAGCATTGGTTAGCAGTTTCCAAACACATAAGCCTAAGGACTTTGCAGTAGTACTCTGCGATCTTGATGGCAAACATCTTATCTTCAAGGATCATATTCTTTACAGAAATATTGGAAAGCTCATAACAGCGTGTATCCGTTACCGATGTAAAGGTCACAAGGGTATCTTGGTTCTCAACCAGGGATTCCAGTCCAAAAAGGGTTCCCGGCATATGATAACCTACAGTTTTTTCCAAGCCGTTTATATTGGTCATAGAGGCCTTTACCAGGCCTTCTATAAGATAATAGAGATTATCGTTTTTATATCCGGGACAGCGGATAATTGTATTTCTATCAAACTCTTGGGTAGAAATGGCAAAGTCTTTAAAAAGAGGTGCAAAGGCCTTTAAATCATCCCGAAGCCAAAAATTAGTTGAATAGAACATATAATCCCCCCTTTTTTATAATTTTAAATATTCAAACAATTATTATATATTAATCATATGTCAAAATTCATGGCATAGTCAATGCTTTCAGGTGACAAAGTGTAAAACCTAACATATGATAAATAATTAACAAATATATAAGTCTCTCGCTATTGCTATCATTATGGTCCGCTGGTAAAACATACCATATGTTACATCAATTCTTTCTAAATGTTAACCAAAATACTATAATATGGAAGATTTGTATCCCGTGATACATTCGAATGGTCATACATGCCTTACAATTCTAATATATATTGATCTATAAGGGTTAATATACATCGGAAAGTATGTTAAATATGTATCAAGAATGACAGCTATATAATAAGGGTTCCTGTACAATTAGAAGGGAAGGTACAAGCCGAAAAATAAACTGTTTGGAGGTAGTTAGTATGTCACGTATGTTTCCTAATCTTTTCTCAGAAGGTAGTATAGGCAAGCTGAAGATTAAAAATCGTATTTTGAAAGCACCCCAATCCACTGGAATGAGTAATATGGACGGCACTGTTAGCGATCGATTGATCAGGTATTATACTGAACAGGCAAGGGGCGGGGTAGGACTTGTTGTGGTGGAATATGCTTATGTTGACGACATAGCCAGCAAATCTGCCCATTGTCACCTTGGGATCTCCAATAATGAACACATACCAGGCCTTGCCTGGCTTGCAGAAACCATCATGGACAATGGTGCAAGGGCCGGAATTCAGATTGAACATTGCGGAAGACAAAAGTTTTTAGGTACACCTCCGATTGTCGCGCCCTCAGCTATGCCTTGGCCGGCTCTATATGATAGGGTCGGATTGGATGCAGTACCACATGAACTAAGCATATCTGAAATCCAGGATATAGTAGAAGCCTTTGGGGACGCGGCACAGCGGGCTGTATCCGCGGGTTTTGAATTGGTTGAGATCCATGGAGCCCATGGATATTTACTAACGAATTTCTTTTCACCTCATACCAACAAACGCACCGACTGGTATGGGGGCTCCCTGGAAAATCGTATGCGCATATACATAGAGATCGTCAGAAATATCCGTAAGAAAATTGGGCCTGATTTTCCATTAACGATACGCCTTAGCGGTACTGACTATGAACCGGACGGTTTTCCCATTGAAGATACCATAGTCCTATCAAAGGTGCTGAAGGATGAAGGTATTGATGCCATTCACGTATCCGGCGGAGATCACCATACGATGATCCATCAGGTAAGCCCTATGTCCATGTCAATTTGTCACAATACTTGGGCAGCTGAGGTAATTAAGAAAGAAGTAGACATTCCTATCATAGCCTCCGGTTCCATAACACTACCCGAATATGCTGAAGAGATTATATCAACAGGCAAGGCCGATTTTGTAGGCTTAGGGAGGCCGTTATGGGCGGATCCCTATTGGCCACAAAAAGCAATGGAAGACAGACCTGAGGATATTCGTCCTTGCATCAGATGCAATGAAGGATGCCTGGAAAGGAGCTTTTTCCGATTCAAAGCGGTTACTTGTGCCGTAAATCCGAAAATTTCCAGGGAGGGACAGCTGGAGATAACCCCCGCTGAAAAAGTCAAAAAGATAGCTGTTGTAGGTGGTGGACCGGCTGGTATGGAATTTGCCAGGGTGGCCAAGCTGCGTGGTCATGAGGTTACATTATATGAAAAGGATAGGCTGGGTGGAGCCCTTAACGAAGCTGCTGTACCGGAATTTAAGGCAGATATAAGGCCCCTCACCAAAAGCCTCATAACCCAGGTGGAAAAGCTAGGGATCCCCGTCATTAATAAAGAAGCCGATATTGAGGATCTTAAAGACTTTGATGCAGTAGTAGTGGCGGTTGGAGGTGCTGAACTAGAGCTGAATTTACCTGGAGAGGAAATGGACCATGTCATCTCAGCCCTAGATGTACTGAATAACCATAAAGAAGTAGGGGATAAGATAGTTGTGATAGGGGGAGGATTAGTAGGTACGGAAACAGCTCTTTATTTGGCTGAAAGCGGTAAGAGTGTTATCTTAGTTGAGATGCAGGATGCAATAATGAAGGATGTAGCTGTAACCGATCAAATTGCCTATGGGGAGAGAATTGCTCAAACCCAAATGGAGATTCTGGTTGGGCACAAATTGGTAGAGATTAAGGAAAACAGTATAGTTGTGGAGCATGCGGGTGGCTTAAAGGAAATTGAAGCCGATACCGTTATCATGGCTGTTGGCTTTAGACCCCAGCCCCAGCTGGAAGAAAAGCTTAAATCTGTTGATGGGTTAGAGGTATATTCAATCGGCGATTGCATAAAGCCCGCAAAGATTTTTGATGCTTTCCATGCAGGATATAAATTAGGGTTAAGGATTTAGGCATGGTTTAAACCGAAAATTAAAATTACTAATATATTGTAATTTGGAGCCTAGAATTATTACACTTGCCGATTAAGGAACAAAATCCTTAATCGGCTTTTTAATTGGTTTATTTATGTTGCAATAAAGCCTTTTTTGCCAAAAAGTTAAAAATGTTGTACAATAATTGCTGGTCATAATTTTTTAAACTGTTGATGGATATTTATCGACGGTTCTCGTATTTGTTATGTAGTAAAACAACATGAGGGGGCAGTTCTTTATGATTTTATACGTTATTAGACATGGCGATCCAGATTATTCCACGGACACTTTAACTCCAAAAGGGAAATTGCAAGCCCAAGCCCTGGCTAAAAGACTGGGAGTATATGGTGTCGATGTTGTTTATTCATCCCCTTTGGGAAGGGCAAGAGAAACAGCAAAGGCAACCTGTGATCTGTTGGGATTGGAATGTAATATAGAACCATGGACCAGCGAATCCGAAGCCTGGGAAAGATTTGCGGGTATAATGCCGGATGGGAGTAAATCATGGGTTTTTAGTCAGCAGACTACCGTTTTAAAAAATGATGAGACCGTAAATTTGGGTGAATCATGGTATAAGGCCAAAGGCCTGCAAATGATAGATGGTAAAAAGGGATACGATGAATTAATTGATGCTTCGGATAAATTTTTATACAAATTAGGCTATGAACGCAAGGGGAGCGTATATAAAATTATTAGGCCGAATAATGATAAGGTAGCCCTGTTTTGTCACCAAGGTTTCGGCTTGACCTGGATGTCCCATTTGCTACAGATACCGCCCCATCTATTTTGGTCTAGCTTTGATATGTCCCATTCAAGCTTTTCTGTGTTTGAGTTTAAGAATAATAGTGACGGTCTCACGACTCCTAAATGCTTGTGTTTGTCTGATAATTCACATATCTATAAGGAAGGGTTGCCTCTAAAATATAATAATATGCTTGAATTTTAGCCTAAGTTTACTAAAGGCTTTATTATTTGTGTTGTAATTGATTTAGAACTTCTTAAATGTTAAAAAATAAGCAAAAAATAGCCTTAAGGAATATATAACATCGTAAATCAAGGGAAGTATATTACGTGGGAAATGAAGCCTGCTTGTGTTGGGGTTTCTAGGTCGCTATTTTGGGGTATATTCAAGGAGAACAATTTTTTGGGTAATAGAAGGATATTGGACATATATGTTGTATATATAATATAGAAAGAAAAAGAATAGGGATGGTTTAAAGGGGATAATATGATTATTCGGAAAGAGATGGAAAGGCGGGAACAAGAATATTTATCACCCTATGCAGCTTTAAGTGCCCATTCAAAAGGCCGGCAATATCCCCAAGAGAAGTGCAATATCCGCACCGAGTTTCAAAGGGACAGGGATAGAATCCTTCACAGTAAGTCCTTTCGACGTTTAAAACATAAGACTCAGGTGTTTATTGCTCCAGAAGGTGATCATTACAGGACCCGTCTTACTCATACTTTGGAGGTCTCACAGATTAGCCGGACCATAGCCAGGGCCTTAAAGCTTAACGAAGACCTTACGGAGGCTATCGCTCTGGGTCATGACCTGGGTCATACACCCTTTGGTCATATGGGCGAGAGGACCTTAAACAAGGTATCAAGAAATGGATTTAAACATAATTTGCAAAGTCTCAGGGTTGTGGAGACGTTAGAGGACGGGCATGGTCTTAACCTTACCTGGGAAGTCAGAGACGGAATAAAAAACCATACCGAATCTGAGGAACCGTCAACCTTGGAGGGTAAAATAGTGAGACTTAGCGACCGGATTGCTTATATAAACCACGACATAGATGATGCTATAAGAGCCAATATTATCTCACAGGAAAGTCTGCCTAGATCTTGTATTAAAGTACTGGGTGAAACCCATGGCCAGCGAATTAATAATATGGTGGAGGATGTCATATCTAGTAGCTTAAATAAAGCCTATATTAGGATGTCTGATAAGGTTGAAAAAGCCACAAATGAATTAAGGGATTTTATGTTTGAGAAGGTATATGTGGGAACGATATCCAAAAACCAAGAAAATGAGGCCGATAATGTTATAAAGGGGCTCTTTTATTATTTTTCAAACAATCCACAAATGCTACCACCGGAATACTTTAAAAGTGTATCCAGGTGGGGAGTAGAACAGGTGGTGTGCGACTATATAGCGGGTATGACAGACAGATATGCCCTTGGGGTTTTTGAATCATTACAAAACCGTTAGAAAGAAAAATCAATCATATTATTTGGTAATAACTAGCATAATAAGTGGGACAGCATGTTGAGGAGGGTTGTCCGGCGACCTAACAAAATGTTGTATCAAAAGAAGGAAATTGACAAAGCATGTCGAATATAAATCTAGGAGTTTTGTTACCAGGATTATTAATAGAACCCTAAAGCTTATATTGATATGCTGATTGATGTATATGGCGCGAGGATGATAGGTGGTGACAATGCCCAATTATTTGCCTGAAGACTTTATAGAGGAAGTAAGGGTTGCCAATGAAATAACAGATGTATTATCCGAATACTTGACACTAAAACCTAAGGGAAAAAACTATTTTGGTTTATGTCCCTTTCATAATGAAAAGACGCCCTCTTTTTCCGTAGATCCAGAGAAGCAATTGTATCATTGTTTCGGTTGCGGCGCGGGTGGCAATGTATTCACTTTTATTATGGACCAGGAGAGATTGGATTTTATAGATTCTGTAAAATTTCTGGCGCAACGTAAAGGAATTCCTCTGCCGGGTTCTATAGAAAGTCCCCAGGACGAAGAAACCAGAAAGCATAAGGAGCAGCTGTACAGGCTCAATAGGGAAGCGGCACTGTACTATCATGAGAATCTATTGTCCCACCATGGTAGGCATGCTTTGGAATATTTAAAGTCCAGGGGAATAGATCAAAGAATAATCAAAACTTTTGGTATAGGATACGCCCCTAGATCCTGGGATTCTACTAAGAACTATCTACTAAGTAAAGGATTTGATAAACAGCTACTGACCGAGACGGGCTTAATCCTTGAAAAGAATCAAAGGGAGTATGATCGATTTCGGGATAGAATAATGTTTCCCATAATTGATCACCGAGATAGGGTAGTAGGGTTTGGAGGAAGAGTTTTAGACGATTCGGCCCCCAAATATTTAAACTCCCCGGAAAGTCCCATTTTCAATAAGGGAAGTGTTCTGTTTGGCCTTAACCTAGCAAGAAAGCGACGGCCTATCGAGAGTTTTATAATAGTCGAGGGGTATCTGGATGTTATAACTCTTCACCGGTTTGGTATATATAATGGTGTAGCTTCCTTGGGTACTGCCCTTACGCCGGACCAAGCCAGATTAATGAGAAGATATGCCCAGAATATCTACACTGCATATGATGGGGATACCGCGGGTCAGAAGGCAACACTTAGGGGGCTGGACATATTAAAAAGTGTAGGATGTAATGTCAGGGTTATTGTATTTCCAAAGGGAATGGACCCTGATGACATTCTGGTAAACCATGGCATTGAGTATTTTAATAAACTTATGAACAATGCTATGACTATAACGGACTTTAAGCTAGATCGATTACAAGCCCAATATGATCTGGACAACCAGGAAGAAAAGGTTGAATTTACCACAAAGGCAGTTCGTATATTGACTGATGTAGATAATCTCTTGGAAAGAGATATATATATCCAGAGATTAAATAATTTAACCGGATTCAGACCGGAGCTCTTATATAGATATGTAGAGCAGGTAGAGAACAGAGGAGGAAAGCCGGGTCTAAAAAAGAATAAAATTGGTAATAATAGGCATACTACACCTATTAGAAAAGCTAGGATTCATATAGCTGCCAATATTAAGGCCGAAATGCATCTAATTAGGCTTATGGCCTCGGATGAGGAGATGGCGAAAAGGATTATTAACCGGCTTGGGGATTTAAGATTTGATGATCCTATTCATAACAAAGTAGCTGACATTATCAAAGAGTTAATAGCCAGAGATGTTGGTCTAAACCCCGCACAAGTACTCAATTATGTGCAGGATGACAAGTTAAGGGGTAAAATTACTGAAATATTTGAGATAGAAATGGAGTATGATAATGTAGATAGATATATAGATGACTGTATTGGAGAACTCCGGCGCTCACAACTGGAAAAAAGAAGGAATTACTTGATGGAACAAATTTCAAGGATGGATGAAATGCAAGAGCATAATTCCATAGAATATAAAAACTTGGTTGAGGAGCTGAGCGCTATTAATAGGATGACTAAATTGGATCCTTTCGGAAAGGAGGAGGTTATGTGAAGAATGGGGAAGCAGGCATAAAGCGGATAAAAGAATTAATTGAGAAAGGCAGGTCCAAGGGGGTCCTCACATACAAGGAAATCATGGACATGCTTGAAGAGATAGATTTAGAGCCTGACCAGATAGAAAAGGTCTATGATACTTTAGAGACCCTTGGTATAGATATAGTCGATGAAGAGAGTGTTGTTGTTGATGAAGAAGACGATGAAGCCGATCAATCTGACGACAGCATCCTGGAAGGAGTAAATGTAGACGATCCGGTTAGAATGTATCTCAAGGAAATTGGGAAGGTATCCCTTTTGACTGCAGAAGAAGAGATTGATTTGGCACAAAGAATGGAAGCCGGGGATGAAATGGCAAAACGTCAGCTGGCGGAAGCAAATCTACGACTGGTGGTAAGTATAGCAAAACGTTATGTTGGTAGGGGAATGCTTTTCTTGGATTTAATACAGGAAGGCAATTTAGGGTTAATTAAAGCGGTGGAGAAGTTCGATTATCGAAAAGGGTTTAAGTTCAGCACATATGCCACATGGTGGATCAGGCAAGCAATTACCAGGGCTATAGCGGACCAGGCTAGGACCATTCGTATACCTGTCCATATGGTGGAAACCATAAACAAGTTGATCAGGGTATCAAGACAATTACTTCAAGAATATGGCCGGGAACCTCTACCTGAGGAAATAGCGGAAGAGATGGGAATTACCGAAGAAAAGGTAAGGGAAATACTCAAAATAGCTCAAGAACCTGTATCGCTGGAAACTCCAATCGGAGAAGAAGAGGATAGTCACCTCGGAGATTTTATTCCTGACGACGATGCTCCTGCTCCGGCAGAGGCTGCAGCCTTTACGCTCTTAAAGGAACAGCTGATGGAGGTCTTGGATACTCTTACTCCCAGGGAAGAAAAGGTGTTAAGGTTAAGGTTTGGCTTGGACGATGGACGTGCCAGAACCCTGGAAGAGGTAGGGAAAGAGTTCAATGTGACAAGAGAGAGGATACGACAAATCGAAGCTAAGGCTTTGAGAAAGCTGAGACACCCTAGTAGAAGCAAGAGATTAAAGGATTTTCTGGATTAAAAAGGCACCAACTAAAAGGGGTGCTTTTTTATGTAGCCTATACCATGGTTCCAGAATACGCGTGGGGAGGGGAAAACATTTTGTTAGGTTCAAGGCTGGCAGAAATAGCCCGGCAAATACCGAAAGATGCAAGAGTTGCCGATATAGGAACTGATCATGGGTTAATGCCAGTTTATCTGGTCAAAAACGGGATATCCAGTAGAATCATTGCTACGGATATAAGTCCCGGTTCACTCTCCAAGGCCAGGGATTTAATTGTAAAAGAAAGCTTGGAAGGTATTATAGAGACACGGATTGGATCCGGCTTAAAGGTCATAAGTCCTGGGGAAATTGATACTGTTGTAATCGCCGGGATGGGTGGCTTGCTTATAAGTTCAATATTAGAGGATGGGGCTGATGTTCTAGAGTATGTTCATAGACTGGTCCTTCAGCCTATGGGCAACACAGATATAGTCAGAAAATGGTTAACTGATAATGGCTTTGCTATTGAAGGTGAATCCTTGGTTAAAGAGGGCAGGCATATATACGAGATAATAGTAGCCCGACCAGGATATCAGGAAGTCAGCGATAATATCCATTATGAAATTGGATTAAAATTAATTGAGAATAGAGATCCTCTCTTTAAGGAGTTTGTTGGCATCAAAATAAAAAAAGCACAGAATATAATTAATAGACTTAAGAACGAGAAGACCAGAAATGCTCAAAAGGTAATGGAGGAATTCTCGATTAAGCTTAATAAGTATCATGAGGTGTTAAGATGTTTTGCTCAGTGGAGAGGGTAGCCCAATTAATGGATGATATAGCACCTATCAAATGGGCAGAAGAATGGGATAATGTAGGCTTATTGTTAGGCTACAGAGGAGCCAAAGTAGAACGTTTGATGGTAGTACTTGATATATCTCCAGCCGTAGTAGAAGAAGCAGTAAAGAAGAATGTGGATATGATTATAGCCCATCATCCACTAATCTTTAGCCCATTAAAAAGAATAGTTGACGATAGCTTAGTAGGCCGATTAATCCTGCCTCTTGCTTCTCATAATATTGCTGTATATTGTGCCCACACCAATTTGGATATGACTATGGGCGGTGTAGATGACACATTGGCAAGACTTCTTGGATTAAATAAAATTAATTATCTGAATTTGGATGATGCCAAACAATCTTCAAAACCAGGGGTTGGAAGGTGGGGTAAACTAGAATCGCCGATCCCTTTGATGGATTTTATAAAACTAGTTGGAAAAGCTCTAAACATTCCTAGCCTGGATGTAATTAAAAGCACTGGTACCAGGGATGATAAAAAGATCCACACCGTAGCACTATGTGCAGGCTCGGGTGCGGATTACATGACGCACGCCAAAAAAATTGGTGCAGACATATTTGTAACAGGTGAGATAAAATATCACGATGCCCTTACTGCGCATTGGCTAGGTATAGATGTATTGGCCGCTGGACATTTTTATACCGAACTACCAATAGTCAAAGAATTAATTAGTCGTTTACAAATGATTATGGATAGTTTACAATATAAGGTAGAGATAATTGAGTCAGAAATGCAAATGAGCCCCTACTCACGGATCTTTATTGAAGAATAAGTGATTAAGGATA
>DGDX01000104.1:3259-6306 GCA_002385665.1 Firmicutes bacterium UBA3941 | reverse complement strand
TATAAGAGACAGGTATAATACAGTGCGCAAATCCAATACAATTGACACCGTTTGCCTTCCATATTACAATAGCCTTGGGTTTAAAGTATTCCCAATAATACCAGGGAGGGTTCTCTGAATGAAAAAATATCGAGTCGGTGTAATTGGATTTGCGCATATGCATATTAACTCGCTGGTCAAGGACTTCGTGAATCTGGGAGATAAGATAGAATGGGTTGCTTGTGCTGATCTTAAACCAGCGATTCCATCCCTAAGTAAAAAACCTTCTACCAGAGCCCATAACATCAGGAATGTAATGGAAATGACCAAAATGACCACCCTCTATAAGGATTATAACCAGCTTTTGGATGAGGGTGATCTGGATATCGCCATAGTATGCTGTGAAAACGCACTTCATGGAAAGGTTGTATCCGATATCCTTTTAAGAGGTATTAATGTAGTAGTGGAAAAACCCATGGCTACTTCCATGACAGATGCACTCCGGATGGTTTATGCAGCAAATGAGGGTAATGCAACCCTTGCTGTCAATTGGCCATCTACATGGAGCCCTGGGATTAGATTGGCCCATGAGTTGACTGCCAAGGGAGTTGTAGGCAAGGTCTTCAAATTTACCTATCGCAATAGCGATTCCCAAGGGCCCTTCTCCTATGGTGAAAACCTAACGGATCTGGAAAAGAGTTCTGAGTGGTGGTATGACGCCAGAACAGGCGGAGGTGCATTTTGGGACTACTGCTGCTATGGTTCCTGTCTGGCCAGCTGGTTTATCGGCCGCCCTGTAAGAGCCGCATACGGTTTAAGAGCCAACTTTGACAGCCCCTATGGCAATGCAGAAGATTATGGGACCATCACCGCAAGATTCGATGATGCCGTTGCCATAATTGAGGGCAGTTGGACCACAGTTAATAGTGGTGTTCCTTCGGGACCCATCGTCTTTGGATTAAAAGGCACCCTGGTAACCGATGGCAATGAGGTCAGAGTCTACAATAAGAGACATACATCCACACCATCCGCTGTCTATCATGCGGAACCGCTGCCTGAAGATCGCAATAATATTGCCAAGGAATTCATACATCATCTTGAAACCGGTGAGCCCTTGCACCCTACATTGGATATTGAAACGAATCTAAATGCTATGATGATATTGGATACCGGTTACAGGTCTTCCATAAGCGGAAAGCTGGAGCAGGCTTCAGGACATCACTACGCTCCCGCTAACCTATAGCAAATCAACCCCTTGTGCAAGTTCATAACCTTAGGTAATGAGCTAAGGACTGATGATTAACCCCTGTTAATTGTCAGTCCTTTATTTAATATATAATATTATTATATTATTGCTAATTACTAAGGAAGACTTAGGATTTCACAAATACCTGCAACCAATCAGGAATTTATTCTACATCCTCATCAAACAACTCTTGCATATAATCCCTTGTATCCAGGGTTAGGGAATCTCCCAGATAATTTGGCTTCATTCCATGTTTTCTTCGATAAGCCTGTATCGCCGCCTCATTGGTCCTTTGGATTTCCTCCCTCAGTTCCATGGGAGTAATCAGGTCGGCACCCTTTCCCCTAATTATCATCTGCTCTACGGCATCGGAGGTTGCCACCAATATGCGGTATTTCTTATGATGATCATGGACGAACTTTTCTATATATTGGTCTGCAGTCTGTGCCTCCTTGGTATAAACTATATGGATATTATTATGATCGATTATCCTCTCAACGTCCCCAGGGATACGGTATGCATCAAATACAAGGATAATATGACATTTCCGAATCCCTTGATAGTTGCTCAGGATGTCCTGCAGTTTATTCCGAGCGACATCCATATGATCATCCACTAAATCCTTAAGCTCCGGCCATGCATGGATGATGTTATAGCCGTCAACCAATAGGTACTCCTCCTTAGGCTCCTCATGTCTCCTTATAGGTATAGGGGTGACAGACCTATAATAGCTTTCCCGAGCCGACTTTCTCTTTTTCCAGGCTGACTTTCTGCCACGGTTGGCATAATAGGTTCTCTCTATTATCGCATCGATTTCATCCGGATCTATCCATCTCTCCGGCTCTGTATTCGTCCTGGTCATGTTCGGTTTCTCGGATAAAGAGTTCTCCCTTTTCGAGAAATAGCTTTCCAGGTGCATGTAATCCTGTACCCTGTCCCAGCTTACTGAAAATCCGGCACCATTTGCACAGAATATAGATCCTGTAGGATTATCCTTATCCTTTTCGGAATCATATCCGATGCTTTCTATTACCTCTTCGCTGTTATGGCATGGTTCATACCCTTTAAAGCTGCAAAAAAGTCTGCCATATCCCCCGGTGTAGGCAACTACATCTTTATGATAGTTCCTCATAGTGACTACGGGGGCACTTCCCCCAAGGACTGCCATCTCACCATCCATGCTCAGGATCTCCCATGTACCCTTCATCTGTTCTATATCCGTCATGGCCCGTCCCACCATCTTCTCGGGAATCTCCAGCCGGAAGCTGTAATAGGGCTCAAGAAGTATGGATTTGGCCTGCTTTAAGCCTTGGCGTACTGCCCTGTATGTGGCCTCCCTAAAGTCACCGCCCTGGGTATGCTTCTTGTGGGCTCGTCCATTGACCAGGGTAATCTTCATATCGGTTATCTCCGAACCGGTAAGCACTCCCTTGTGTTTCTTTTCCTCCAAATGTGTCAGGATGAGGTTTTGCCAGTTCTTGCCCAGTTCATCTTCACTGCACTGGGATGCAAATCTTAAGCCGCTTCCCCTCTCCCCGGGTTCCAGGAGGAGGTGGACTTCCGCATAGTGTCTTAATGGTTCAAAGTGGCCTACTCCTACAACCCTGTCCGATATGGTCTCTTTGTAGACCACCTTGCCCGAATCAAAGGTAACATCAACCCCAAATCGTTCCTTGATGATGTCCTGTAGAATTTCAATCTGTACTTCTCCCATGATCTGGGCCTGAATTTCCTTCAGCTCCTCATCCCAGACGATTCGAAGTTCCGGCTCCTCTTCCTCAATCAAGCGCAGCTTTGGCAGCATGGCCCTGGGATCCAGGCC
>DGDX01000104.1:2034-3037 GCA_002385665.1 Firmicutes bacterium UBA3941 | reverse complement strand
CCTTCTCCGGGACGGGTTTGGCTGAGCCCTGTTACTGCACATACAGTACCCGCCTCTGCCTCATCGACGACCTCGTATTTCTGCCCCGAATAGATTCGTATCTGATTGACTTTCTCTTCCCAAATACCGTTGGTTAAGGAATCTCTGACTTTTAGTCTCCCGCCTGTAATCTTCATGTAGGTGAGCCTGTTCCCCTGTTCATCCCTGGCTATCTTGAAAACCTTGGCCCCAAAGGTATCAGGATATGAAGGTGACTCGGTGTAGTCTGCCAGGGCCTCCATAAATCCCTCGATACCCTCCAATCTTAGGGCAGATCCAAAAAAGCAGGGAAACACCTTTCTCCCCCTGATGAGTCTTGTAATCTGTGAGGTCCCTATTTTGCCTGTTGCCAAATAGGTTTCCATGGCGGATTCATCAGACATGGCCAGATGCTCGTAAAAATCTTCCGTTCCAAAATCTCCAAAGTCAATACAGCCATCGTCCAGGGACCTCCTTAATTCCTCCATCAACTTAATCCTGTCTGTGCCTTCCTGATCCATCTTATTTATGAACAGGAAGACCGGAATGTTGTGTATAGAAAGCAATTTCCACAGGGTCTCCGTATGACCCTGGACGCCATCAGCCCCGCTTATCACCAATATGGCATAGTCCAACACCTGAAGGGTTCTCTCCATCTCAGCAGAAAAATCCACATGACCCGGGGTATCCAGGAACGTAATCTCCGTCCCGTCCACTTCAAATACGGCCTGTTTTGAGAAAATGGTAATTCCCCTTTTCCTCTCCAGGCCATGGGTATCCAAGTAGGCATCCTGGTTGTCTACCCTGCCCAGCTTCCGGATCTTACCGCTCAGGTAGAGCATGCCCTCCGATAATGTTGTCTTTCCGGCATCCACATGTGCCAATATACCAATTACCAATCTACTCATCACTAATTCAAATCCTTCATTTTCACAATCTATATCCGCTTCTTCATATCTGTATCTGCTTGGCTTACTATATCAAC
>DGDX01000104.1:0-1858 GCA_002385665.1 Firmicutes bacterium UBA3941 | reverse complement strand
TTTACCATAAGATAGGTTTTCCAACAACGCCGGGCATAGAGTCTTGTTATTTTTTCCCTTGACGCGTATAAAAATACTATATATAATGTATACATTGTATATATATAAATAATTGTATAATTTAGTAAGGAAGGTTATCATTTATTAACCACTTTATCTGGCATCCCGAATTCCTTCTGTTCCAAGGTTGGATTAATTCTATCCCTTCACATTAATATCAAGGAGGATTACTATGGGCAATAATAGTATTCAAGGATCCACTGTTTTAATGTTTTTATTCTATCTAATCTTTATGATGATCATTGGAGTGTACTTTTACAGAAAGACTAAGAATGACGATTCCCTATCCGGATATCTTTTAGGTGGACGAAGCCTAAACCCACTGGTAGCGGCCATCAGTGCCGGGGCTTCCGATATGAGCGGATGGCTTCTAATGGGCTTACCCGGTGCCGCCTATGCTGCCGGTGTATCAGCCGGTTGGATTGGCATCGGTCTGGCCATAGGGACCTGGTTTAATTGGACTTTTGTAGCTAAAAGACTAAGAGTATATACGGAAGTGTCCGGCAATAGCATAACAGTTTCAGATTACTTCGAAAATCGTTTTAGGGACAACAGCCGTATCCTAAGGGTGGTCTCAGCCTTTTTTATAGTACTGTTTTTCCTTATATATACTGCATCGGGTTTTGTGGCAGGTGCCCGTCTCTTCAACACGGTTTTCGGATTAAGTTACATAAACGGTCTCATTTTAGGGTGTGCGGTGATCCTGATATATACTGTCCTGGGTGGATTTTTAGCCGTCAGCTGGACAGATCTGTTCCAGGGTTTATTGATGATAATAGCCTTGGTAGGGGTTCCCATAGGGGTAATATCAGCCTTGGGCGGAACCCAGACAGCTATCACCTCCGCCAAGGAAATTAATCCCCATGTCCTTAACCTGTTAAAAAATCCAGATGGTAGTACACTGGGATTTTGGGCAATAGCCTCCCTTATGGCTTGGGGTCTTGGATATCCTGGAATGCCCCATATTATAACCCGCTTTATGGCTATAAGGGATGTCGATGAAACAAAAAGAGCCAGGCGTATAGCAATTTTTTGGGTGTTCTTAGGTCTGTTATGCGCAGTTTTGATAGGTGTCCTGGGAATGACTTTTCTCAAGGATTCACCCCTCCAAGGGGCTGACGAAGAAAAAGTCTTTATGGTCTTGATCCAAGCCATTTTCCATCCCGCCATAGGGGGCATATTCCTGGCAGCCGTGTTAGCGGCTATTATGAGTACCGTTGACTCCCAGCTGCTTGTTGCCTCTTCATCCATCACCAAGGACTTCTATCAGGTCTTTATCAAGAGGGAAGCCAGCGATAAGGAACTGGTAATAATCGGCCGAATTGCAGTTGCAATTATAGCTGCAATCGCTTTTGTTATAGCCTTGAATCCCGATAACAAAGTTCTGGATCTGGTTTCCTATGCCTGGGCCGGCCTTGGTTCAACCTTTGCACCAATTATAGTGGTCTCCCTCTATTGGAAGGATATGAACAGGCACGGAGCTTTTGCCGGTATGCTGGTAGGGGGCATTACATCCATTGTATGGAATAAATTGAGCGGTGGTATGTTTGATATATATGAATTGCTTCCCGGTTTCGTATTTGCAACCATTGCCATATTTGTGGTCAGCAAATTAACTGGTGGAGCCCAGCAGGAAATCAAGGATGAATTCGCTAAGGTCCAGTCCATGTTAACTAAAAAGGCCTAGCCTCAAGAACAAAATCGGCTTTAATATATAAGCAAATGTAAACTTAGTGAGTAGTAAAGGGATCCTAATGGATCCCTTTTTCATTCCTTTTTCACACGAATATCCCCTGGC
>DGDX01000078.1:1717-3365 GCA_002385665.1 Firmicutes bacterium UBA3941 | reverse complement strand
GCCGTTTCATCGCTCAGTCCGTCGGTACCTTCGTTTTGGAGGGCGTGGAGCTGAGAGATGTACAACTCTGCCATACTGCTTTGGTCAATTAACTGCTGTTCGAGGGTATTTATGCTTAGGCTTTTGATTGCATTCAGGGCAGGCAAACCGACAAAGAACAAAATCACAAATGTCGCTGACAGGTAGTATATGATCAGCTTTTCCTTAAGCTTCATCTCACGCACCCCCAAACCGGTAACCGAAGCCGTATACGGTTAATATGTGCTTTGGATTGCTGCTGTCATCCTCAATCTTCTTTCTTAGTCGTGTAACACAAATGTCTACGGCTCTGGTATCCCCCATATAGTCATAACCCCAGGCCTGTTGGAGAAGCTCCTCCCGGCCAAAGGCCTTCCGGGGGTTTTTGACCAATACCTCCAGTAGCTCATATTCCTTCAGGGTGAGCTCAACCGGTTGGCCGCCTTTTGTTACGGTGCGATTTTCCAGATCTACCACCAGATCGAGATGCCTAAAGACTTTTCCGTCGGCAGCTTTATTCTTCTCCAGACGTCGCAGTACAGCCTTAATGCGGGCAACCAATTCTCTTGAATCAAAAGGCTTTGTAATATAGTCGTCAGCTCCCAGCTCAAGACCGAGAACCTTGTCTATGACATCATTCTTGGCTGTAAGCATTATTATCGGAACACTTCGTTTCTTTGTCATTTCCCTACATAAATCATGACCGTTTGTATCAGGCAGCATAAGGTCCAATAGAACAAGGTCGGGGTTGAAGGAATCAAACAGTGTCATGGCCGACTTTCCATCAGACGCTGCGGCCACTTGAAATTGCTCTCTTTTCAATATCATTTCCAACAGATCCAATATGGCACGTTCATCATCGACTATAAGAATTTTATGCATAATATTTCTCCCCTTGTATGAAGAAGTCTAATGCGCAAGCGCCTAAGTACATATTATCCCTAAATGAACGGTAGTTCAATTTAATGTTGAATGGGATTTCGTTCTTTTCAGCATATATACTCTTATAATATGCACTCCTTTTACTTTACTGAAACATAAATCAACCTCCCATACAAAAGAGAAAGGCCCAAACTCCAAAGTCATTTCCTTCCGGCAGGACGCAGGATAGGAAGCTATAGGGTTTTCAAATGGAATGAGTCTTAATTTTCTCCAAATCGATGCCGGAAGAGGGTAGTTCTAAAATACATTACCAAACAATTGCTATATAAAACTAAATTTTTTTTCGAACTTCAGCATTGCAGTTGCCCTTATAATGCTACTGAACGGTCAATATAGCTTTGTCGGCATAGGATTGACTAACACAAGGCGTTAAATAGAGGAAAATTGCTAAATTTGGAGAATAGTAAATGTGGAGAATAGTAATGGTAAGTGAAACTGATTCAAAATTAGTGCAGAAGAGATTTTAAAGAACCCATTGCAATCAATCTGTAAGCAAATAAGGATTATTGGCTACTACAGGCAAAGGCGGTGGCAATATGCAGGACATAAGAGGCTATAGTACTTTCAAAGAAATTGAACCTGTAAATAAAGGCTGGTCAGAGGACAAGAAATATTATATCGAAACTGCAGCCGGGGGAAAATTGCTCCTACGTGTTGCAGACATATCCCAATATGAAAGAAAAAAGAC
>DGDX01000078.1:0-1460 GCA_002385665.1 Firmicutes bacterium UBA3941 | reverse complement strand
GATTTTGGTATTTGTGATAATGGTAAGAGCGTGTATTCGCTGCTGACTTGGTGCGACGGCGAGGATGTTGAGATAGACCTGCCACGCTTGACGGAAACCGAGCAATATGTACTTGGAATAAAATCCGGTGAAATACTTAAGAAGATTCATTCTATCCCTGCTCCAAAAGAGCTTGAAGAATGGAGTACACACTTTAATCGGAAAACAAACTATAGATTGGAGAGATATAAGGCTTGCGGTATTAAATTTGATGGAGATAATAAAATCATTGATTATATTGAAAACAATCGATATCTCCTTTCCGGAAGACCACAGTGCTTTCATCATGGTGATTATCATGTGGGTAATATGATAATCTCACCGGACAATGAACTCTCAATCATTGATTTTAACCGTTGGGATTTTGGTGATCCATGGGAGGAATTCAACCGGATTGTTTGGAGCGCGGCGGTCAGTCCGCATTTTGCAACAGGTCAGATCCGGGGCTATTTTGGTGGTGAACCTCCAATTGAATTCTTCAAGCTGCTGGCCTTTTACATTTCCAGCAACACCATCTCGTCAATTTACTGGGCCATACCCTTTGGCGATGAAGAAATTGCTACAATGAAAAACCAGGCAAAGGATGTTCTCTCCTGGTTTGACAACATGAGCAATCCAGTGCCAACATGGTATCTAAAAGACTTTTATATGTGGAAGGAAGCCAGGAAGCAATTATGTTAGCGAATATATTTAGGTGGGCGTAGTTGAATGGGTTCAAATAATGAGGATGAAACAATTTCTTGATTCAGATATGTTTATCACAGTTTTAGATAGTATTGGGGATGGGTTTGGGGACATGTTGTTAATAGAAATAGGAGGTAATCAATCTGAATTGAAAGGAATGTGAGATAAGATGGCAAAGATGCCGGTTATTTTTGTGGGACATGGATCGCCGATGAATGCAATTGAGGACAACGAATATTCAAGAACCTGGAGAAGTTTAGGGGACAGGATACCAAGACCCGAGGTCATAATCTCCATATCAGCCCACTGGTATACAAGGGGGACCAAGATTATGAATGAGGAAGAACCAAGGACCATATATGATATGTACGGTTTCCCAAAGGAACTGTATGAAATTGTTTATGACGCGCCTGGTTCGCCAGGGCTAGCCAGGGCTGCAAAGGAATTGATTGCAAAGGAGACCGAATATGATAATTCCTGGGGGATTGACCATGGAACATGGTCAGTCTTGGTTCACATGTATCCGGAAAGGGATGTACCTCTTTTTCAGATCAGTATAGATGCTTATGCCCCGCCGGAAACACATTATAAGATGGGAAAAGAGCTAAAAGCTTTGAGGGAAGAGGGAGTACTGCTATTGGGAAGCGGAAACATAGTCCATAACTTAAGATTGGTTGACTGGCATCAGAAGAATAAGGGTTTCGATTGGGCATATGAGTTTGATGACTATATTTATG
>DGDX01000002.1:1568-28666 GCA_002385665.1 Firmicutes bacterium UBA3941 | reverse complement strand
CTGATATACCAGCTTAATATATTGTGATGTCTTTCAAATGCCCAGTTGAAAAATGTGTCATTGGTTAGAAATAGTACGATGAATATTATGGTAGCAAGTGCAAAGACCATCCCCAATATGAAATCTACCTTCTTCTTCATGACAGGCCTCCTTGGAATTTAATCTACTTTATTCTGAATTCCATGAAATATAATATTTAAAAGTGAATCCACAAGGCTGTTTATGTCTTCTTCGTTATATTCATAACTGGCGTTTTCCAACTTTCCAACTATATATTTATTGACTGCACCATATAAGGATTGCAACAACAGGCTTAAGGCTAAGGAATCAACGCTGCTGTCTATTTCGCCTTTTGTTTTTGCATTGAGTATCATTTGAATAAATAATGATTCTGCTTGTTTGTTCCCCTCCTTAGTAACAGCTAATTTTGCTAATTCATTATCCTCTTTTGAGAATTGCTCACCTAAGGCAGCATATTCAGGATGCTTATTTGCAAATTCTACTCCCTTGCGAAAAAGCAAACGAATTTGTTCCAATAATGTTAAGGTGTGAAATTCAGATATAATGGCGGAAAAGAACTTGATTTTCTCTTCGACGGCTAAAGTCATTATATATACGTACAGATCCAGCTTATCGGTAAAATACTGATAGAAGCTCCCTTTGGCAATGTTTGAGTTTTTACATATTTGATTTATACTGGCTGCATCATAATTGGCATTAGAAAATTCTTTCATAGCAGCTGAGATTATTAAGCTTCTCTTATCATTCGGCAAGTTAAAAAAGGTTGCTTTCGGCATCAGATCCTCCATCTAATAATATGTGACCAGGTGGTCATATTCACACTTATATTATATGACTGCCCAGTCGTATTGTCAACAAATAATGTTATGCTCTAACTGAAATAAATTATTTTTTATATACCAGTGTAAGTGACGAGTTCCGTTCTACTCAATATACTTCAGCCAAGTTAATGGAGTGATATTGACACCATGAAAGGCATACGGAAAATGATTGAATAGAAGTTTCTAAATCGGAAGAATCGAATTGACGGTTGACAGAATTGAGCAATATGGACAGCCTAACGGGAATAGCCAACAGAAGATGTTTTGATGCCACTTTGGAACATGAGTATTCCAGGCTTAGACGTTCAAACTCTAAATTATGAATCATTTTATTGGATATTGACCATTTCAAGGAATACAATGATTATTACGGTCATGTCATGGGTGACGAATGTTTGCGCCAAATCGGCAAGGTGTTATCATACTGTATAAACCGAGATGTTGATTTGGCGGCCCGATATGGGGGAGAAGAGTTTGCATGTATATTGCCCGATACAGACATTTATTCCGCAGTAGAAATAGCAGAAAGGATTCGGGAGAGGATAGAGGCTTTAAAGATTGAGCACAAGGATTCTCCAATTTCGGAGTTCCTAACTGCAAGTTTTGGGGTGACTACAGTTCAATTCAGTCATGTTATGAATTATTACTGTTATTATACGTATTAATGTATTATAATGGAGTTGCTATATTTCATTTTATTGATATATTAGTAACATATGGTATATGATCGTAGAGAAGCAGCAAGAAGCGGAGTGTTTGTGGGGCATGTACAAGGTGTACAGGCCAGCACAGGAGGGTGTAAAAATGGGAACACATAAGATTGATTTAAAAAATCTCTTGGGGTCTGCATCCTGGTCTGTAAATAAACTAAGCATCAAAGCTGTCACAAGGGAAAATATGCCGTATTTTGTGGGCTGGATTGCTGTTTCCATATGGCTTTATGCATATTTTCTGCCAATGGGAGACTTTGCAGTTAAAGTAAGTCTTTTCGAGGAGATCGTAGGCGACACAGCCTTTTACTTTTATGTCATGCTGATTACCGGGAGCTTGATACCCCTCCTTTTTGATGGGAAAAGATTTGTACCCGCCTCATTTTACAGCGTGATCCTTTCCTTGGTATGTTTTGTATCAGTACTGATTCTTGGACCCGGTGTTCCTTCGAAAATTATTATGCTGATTACCGTACCCTGTATAGGGCACATCTTTATCTCCCATGTATACGGTTTTTTTATGGTCCTGAATAATCCGGAAAAGTTTTATTCCATGATTCTGGCTGTGCTGCTTCCCAAGGTATTAATGTATGTAAAACCGCTATTAAACAATAGGAAGTTTATCCTGCATCCCTTTACCATTCTGATATTTTTCATCTTGGTAATCTTGGCCTTTAGCACATACCATATAAAATCCAATGCTGACCAGGTCCCTTCCTTACAAAAAGTAAAAGCACCTGTCAAGGCATACTCTCTAATGCCTGTAATTTTTATTGTATTTGCCTTAAATGATGTGATAGCTCCAGCCGCCATCCAACAGATTGACGGTTTTACGAAAAGCCAGATAGAAAGCCTTTATTTCATAGGAATTCTGGTAGGGATTGTCGTAATCCTTCTTTTACAAACCCGTTTTTCTATGAATATATGCATAATGCTGAATCTTTCCTTTGCATTTTTGGCCTTGGGGTTTGTGGTAGATCTAGTACGAATGCAGTATCCGGAAGTGGGGCTAGTGTCTGCCCTTAGCTTCGGTATTGCCTATTCAATAGGCATTGTTAACACCTATTATCTCGCCGGATTTATGATAAAAAAATTCCAAAGCGTCTATTTTTACCGGACCGGCTTTTTACTTTCATCACTGTGCTACTTTACCTCATTTATATTATTAGGGGTTTTCTTCGGACAGACCCAGATGGCGGTATCATCTATATTGATGGCCTTTATTTCCATATGTATTATCATCCTGTTTTTCATCCTGTCTCCTTTCTTTACTAAGATGCTGTATTCAGGAGAATGGATCGACGACGCCTACCGCGGGGATATCAGCCAGTGCTCGAGACTGGAGGCAAGACTGAAGGATTATAAGCTAACTCCTGCCGAAATTGAGGTGTGTAACCTGCTCCTGGAGGGATATACTCTACGGCAGATTTCAGGTATACAGTCGAAAGCCTATGCGACCATCAATACATATTGTACATCCATATATAGGAAGCTGAACATTAATAGCCGTACTGAACTCTTCTTATTACTGCAAGAATACAAACAATAACAGATAATATAGGGCTTTAGCCCCCCTCATTAGTTCTAATGAGGGGGGTTTTTTTCGTTTATCATGTGAACTACTGAGGTGACTAAGTAAGTTTTGCAAGCTACAGTATTAATATCCCTCATGGGCTAATAAGGGAGGTATGATATTTTCCTTATGGGGATGGCATGTCAAAACCGTATTTGGGAACCGAATATGGAAACTTAATTTTAAAGTTTGGAGGTTGTTATGATGATAGAAGAAAAAAGCATAAACCAAGAGTCGGGAGCAGCCCAGGATAACATTTATTCCCCGGAAGATATTGAAAAGAACAAAACCATGGCAGGTCTTGCGTATATTCTGTTCTTTCTACCGCTAGTCGCATGTCCAGAATCCGGGTATGCCAGATTTCATGCCAACCAAGGACTTATTCTTTTAATAGCAGGTATAGCGGGTAATGTAATTTTAGGTATGATCCCTATTATAGGGTGGATTCTGATGCCATTGTTTGGAATTGGTATTATGATATTGGGAATTATGGGTCTTATCAATGGATTCGGAGGAAAGGCCAAGAGACTGCCTCTAATCGGTAAGTTCAATATTCTGAAATAGGGTATAGCTTCTTCCCATATGGGATATTGTATGCCAATAACTTTCTGTGGAGGTATTTCTAATGAAGAAAATATTTGTTTTTATCCTCAGCATGATGCTGATATTTTCTCTCTGCGCATGTGTGGCAAATAAATCCCAAAGTCCGGATCTACCTTCAGAAGATTCGTCTCAGGGGGATTCTGGAAATGAAGTGGATCTGCCCGATGAAGAGCCTTTTGAAGAGTCTGGCGGAACGAATTCTAAAAATGATGTGATAGACGGTGAAAGGGGCTACGAGGCTTTCCATGATGCCCGGATGGCGTTTGACAATTATATAATAGATAACAGCCCGGCAGAAGAAACTGTAATGCACAGCCAGTCATTGGTGCTTATTCCGGACATCGAGATATTCGATTACATAACACCACTTATTTATTGGGGTGAAACACTGGAGGATGGGGAACTGGCCCAAAAAGATATTGTAATGAGCGTATTTACAGGAGAGGGAAAAAGGTTTATAAGCGCCGATCTTCAAAGGGAAAGTGCCAATAAATACACTATGACCATTGATAAAGACGAAGGTGGGCAGATCTTTATTCAGGTAGATTACCGTTCCGACATTGACGCTCTGCGTCTTGAGGCCGATGATAGTGGCGAACGGGCCTTACTTTTTGAATATATAAGGACCGATGACGGTTACGCAGCACAATACTATTTCAGCACTGCAGTGGGGAGCACATACGGAGAGGGGCTGACCAAGGCTATGTGCGTGTTCAGAACCATTTTCTCCGGCAATAACGGTTCCTATGCCCGATTTGATGATGTAGACGAACCCGCTACCATCCTTGACGGCGTGCCTGATGAACAGGAATTTATTGATGGGGCAACTCATTGGTTGACTGTGAAGGATAATAAATTCACCGGTGAATTGAAGGGAACTGCCTTTTAACCAACGTTTATTTTGTCCACTCCGCTTTATACCCCCGATATGTGTATAAATAAACATATTGGGGGTATATTTTTTAGACAATCGATTATAAAAGAGTTAGTCAAATGCATTATCCTATGCTATACTATACCTTAAGGTGGGGTACCTACATGCTGTTTGTAGCTTTTATTAGTGTTACCCGTATAAGGATTTGAATATTACTCAGGTGCAGATATCCCAAGATTTTCTATTAGTTACTCTACAATTAACAGATAGGAAACGGACGAACATCCCCTGGCAAATTGGCAAAAATGCATCTACTTGAGTTTTGTGGAAGGAATAATGTAGATGCAATTATTATGTCTGAAATTGAAAAACTCCAGTGCTGAAAAAACCAATAACTCATATTATGTCAAAAGTGAGAACAACCATGGCTGGGGCTGATTTACTAAGAAGCATTATAGTAGCTTTAAATGAGATGATACCTCTTTTTAGTAGCATATGAGATTATAAACACATTATAGTAGGATGGGCGATAAAATCTGGTGTATAAATACAAGCTACATATAATAATCATTATATTCGTGTTATTAATTTTGGTCGGCTGTACAGATCATAGATCTAACATTAAGCCAGAGGCTGAATCGGGAGTTATGGATTTAACCCAAATACAGCTTAAGAATGATGTGGTTAGTGTTGATGGCAAATGGGAATTTTTCTGGAATCAACTTTTGGATCCCGATGAAGTAGAAGCTGGTGTATTAAACGATTATGTTCAAATCCCAAGTTCGTGGAATAAATATACAGATAACAAGGTGCATTCCGGATATGGTTATGCAACCTATCGACTGGAGTTTATCACAAAGGAAAATGTTAGATTAGCGTTAAAGATTCCAAGAATATTTACGGCATATAAGCTTTGGGTGAATGGTGAATTGATTGCCTCAGCATTGTAATTCAACATATGAGGAGTTAATTGAAATGGCGGACAGGGCACTATACCTGGCAAAGAGTGCTGGTAAAAATAAAGTCAGCTTTTTTCCCGAATAGTTTGCCTTGTAACCTACGGACTAACACACTAAGCAAGCTATACAGCATAAGAGGACTGGCTTTTAATGACAAAGGAGTTTGTGAGATGGTCTAACTATACGTAAAACGCATTATAGGGAAGTTAACATGTATGGACATAGTCTTTTTAAGAGGGGATAAAATATATTGTCACAGTAGATAATCTTCATATATTATCAAGACTAGTGACGGGAATTACTTATACTAAAAATAAAAGAGAATAGGAGTAGTAAGATGGATTGGAAATATGAAAATGGACGCATATACAGCGTAAACGAAAGCAATGAATTGATGGCGGAAACCACCTTTGTTTACAAGGAAAACGGTGAGGTTGATATTGATCATACATATGTAAATCCTCAGTTAAGAGGAAAGGGTCTGGCAGGGAAAATGATGGGGGTTGTTGCTGAGTATTTAAGGGAGAATTCACTTAAGGCTACGGCTACGTGTTCATATGCAAATGCTTGGCTTAAAAAGCACAGGGAGTCATATTCAGATATAATATCCGACGATTTAGATGATCAGGCTATTGCTTGTAAGATAGATGGAAAACGTTGATAGATGGAAGGAATAACAGTTCGGGTATAGTGACAGACACCATTCTTCCGACAAAAGCAAAAATCTCAGCCAACCGCTATAACCATATAACTTAACTTTGAACAATAGAAAAGCTACCAAGTATATATCCTGGTAGCTTTTTCATTGTACGGATTGTGATATATCTTACTTAACCAACTTGGGTGGTAAGGAAAATTGGAAGGGACATATGCTCAATTTGGTCTTTTAACTCTTCGATTTCGTCCAAATGACGGTCTTCGTCATTGAGTATTTGTATTAGGATATCCCTTGTGGCATGATCCTCCAATTCACCGGCCAAGGTTATGGCTTTATTATATGCTTCAATAGCTGCCCGTTCTGCTGCAAGGTCAAACTCCACCTGTTCCGGGACTTCCTTGCCAATATTGATGTTACTTAGGCTGGTTACAACGGGCTTTCCGCCCAGGAACAAAATTCTACCAATCAATTTCTCTGCATGTCTCATTTCAGTGATTGCCCGTTGTTCAAGTTTTTGGTGAAGCTTTCCATATCCCCAATCTTCACACATTTCAGCATGTACAATATATTGGTTGATGGCTGCTAATTCGTCGGCTAGCAAAGAATTTAAAGTTTCTATTAACCTGTTATCGCTTTTCATAGATAGCATCCCCCTCTACTTTGTATATCTAATTTATTTACTATATTATACCATTATATGTTATGGTAATCAACAAACTAAACGATAGAATGAAAAAAATGGCTATTATTGGTCGGAATTTCGGGAGAAATGCAATATTAAAGATATAAAGACATTGTTATCTATATAATGAAGTAAAGAAAATTGGGGAGAAGGGTTCATTAAATGGAGGAAGGTGGAAACGTGTCCCAATAAGACTTTGATTATGGTAGAATATAAGGGTAACAATAGTTTTAAGTAATTCATCTCTGGCCTTAAAGCCCCATTAGCGCGTACAAGCTAGTATAGGGTGAAGGCCTCTTATGTTACGAATAAAGGCTAACCCAATGATTCTAAATAGATATCTGGTATTCAAAGACAAACAATATACTGTTAACACATTGGGTGAGACAGCTGATAAGGAGGACTTTTAATCTATGAAAATTGAGAAGATAACAATCGTAGGTATGGGCGCCTTGGGGGTAATGTATGGAGACTTTTTAGCCAGAAAGCTAGGTAAAGAGCATGTGGAATTTGTAGCCAACAAAAAAAGGATTGATAAATATAATAAAGAAGGGGTATTTTGCAATGGGCGCAAGTGCGATTTTACAGTGGTTGACGAGGAGGAGCAGGGAGCGCCTGCTGATTTACTGATTTTTGCGGTGAAAGCAACAGGATTGGAAGAAGCAATTCAGACCGTTAGAAACAAGGTATCGGATAACACCATTATCATGTCTGTATTAAACGGAATATCCAGCGAGGATATAATAGGAAGGGTATACGGTATGGACAAGATAATTCATTGTATTGTCCAAGCCATGGATACAACAAAGATAGAAAATCAAGTCAAGTATTCACAGTTTGGCCATATTTGCCTGGGTATAGATGAAGAAAATGAAGATAAGAAAAGAAGGTTAAGGGCTGTACTGGATTTATTCGATAAGGTTGGCATGCCTTATATTCTGGAAGATGATATAATGCGCAGAATTTGGGGTAAATTTATGCTTAATGTTGGGTTAAATCAGTCGGTTATGATATACGAAGGTACATATGCCACAGTTCAAAAACCCGGTAAAGCGCGGGAGCTGATGAAAAATGCCATGAGGGAGGTAATGAGACTGGCTCAGATGGAGAACATCAACTTAACCCAAAAGGATTTCGATGACTATATTGAGCTGGTGGATCAAATGAACCCAAATGGGATGCCATCAATGAGGCAAGACGGACTGCAGAAAAGAAAATCAGAGGTAGAACTGTTTGCAGGAACTGTGATAAAACTGGCCGATAAGCACAAGATAGATGTGCCGGTTAACAAGAAAATTTATGAGACTATCTTAAAAATAGAAGGGGAGTATTAGGTATACAGATCTTAAGGAAGCGGGCGGTATGAATCTATCGCTCGCTTTAATTGTAATAGTGCCCGTTCCAATACCTGACGAGGACAGGCAATGTTAAGCCTTTGAAACCCCTCACCACCAACGCCAAAAGCCTTGCCGGGGCTCAGCCACAGCTTTGCCTTTTTTTCGATCAGCTTTTCCAATTCATCATCCTTTAATCTAAGCGCCGAAAAATCCAACCATAGTAGATAGGTACCCTCAGGTTCCACCAGTTTAACCTGGGGAATGTGACTTTCCAGGAAATCCTTTACAAACCTGATATTTTCCCATAGGTAGACTTTTAACGCTTCCAGCCATTGGGCTCCATGTTGATAGGCAGCTGTACAGGCCACCAATCCCAGGGCGTTTAAATGACTGTAACCGGTTTTCCTGATAGTATTTTTAAACTGTAATCTTAGCTTTTCATCTGCTATAAAGATATTGGATACCTGCAGTCCTGGCATATTAAAGGTTTTGCTGGGCGAGGTACACAGTATGGTATTATTAAGATATACCGGCCTGATGCTGGGGAATATGCTGTGCTTATTTTCCCCGAAGACAAAGTCTGCATGAATTTCATCTGAAACAACTATTACGCCATGTTTTAGGCAAATATCTCCGAGGCGGCTTAGTTCCTCTCTTGTCCAGACCCTGGCAACAGGATTATGGGGACTGCAGAGTAAAAAGAGCTTGACGTTCTCCCTTATAATTTTTTCCTCAAAATCGTCAAAGTCTATGTAGTATCTATCATCCTTATATATAAGTGGATTATTTATCAGCCTTCTTTTATTGCCTAAGATCAGTCCCGAAAATGGATAATACACTGGCTGCTGAATTATAACCCCATCCCCTTTTTCCGTAAATGCCCGTATAGCGGTGGCAAGGGCAAAAACAATGCCGGGAGTTTTAACCAGCCATTCTTCCTTTACATCGTAATTAAACCTGTTTTTATACCAGCTATGTACGGAATCAAAATAATCAGCCCTGCTATCGGAGTAACCAAAGATCCCATGTTCCACAGCTTCAGCCAGGGCTTTGGTAACGGCATCAGGAACTTTAAAATCCATATCAGCGACCCATAGGGGAATCAGGTCCTCTGCCTTTCCCCTTTCACTCATGAAATCGTATTTTATTGAATTGGTATTCCTTCTATCAATGATCTCGTCAAAATTGAAGCCCACTAGGATCTCCTCATTTCTAGGACAAAATCGTATGTTCCAGTAGTATTTTTACCCCTATGGCTATCAATATAAGGCCACCGGCCAATTCTGCCTTGGACTTGTATTTAGTACCGAAAACATTGCCTATCTTTACCCCAACCATGGACAAAATGAAGGTGATCAATCCAATGAAGGAGACGGCAGGCAGTATATTAACCTGCAGGAATGCAAAGGTTATGCCCACAGCTAAGGCGTCTATGCTGGTTGCAATGGACAGGGCACACATGTTGCTAAATTCCAGGCACTGATCCTCATCCGCATTATCATCATTAGGGGATTTGGATTCCTTTACCATATTTATACCGATAAAACTCAATAAGGCGAAGGCGATCCAATGATCAAAAGCAGCGATTGCACCATGGAACTGTATCCCCAGAAAATATCCTATAAGGGGCATTAGGGCTTGAAAACCCCCAAAATATAACCCTATAACTCCTGCATTTTTTATATTCACTTTCTTTATGGGCAACCCCTTACAAACGGCAACCGCAAAGGCATCGGCAGATAAACCAATAGAAATAAACAACAATTCAAAAAAATTCAATATAAATTCTCCTTATGTACATTTATTCTATCTTGTACAAGTATATACGGTTTAAGCTATACAGGTCAACTGTTTTGAAAACCTAACAGGTAAAACCTGTAAAAATATCTATGCACCTTATACCGATTGAATTTATAAGGTGCATAAATTGTTATTTATGTACGATGATATGAAAACAAATACTATAAAAACGGATCTATGTATTATTAATGAAATTTAAATCTTAAAGGGTTAATAGTGTTAAAAAACCATTATATAAGGGTCATGATCTTATTAAAATTTAGTTCCTTTGTCTTGTTTGAAATGGTAAACCAGTCAATAATGGTAAGAATACCGCAGAGCCCTCCGGTTAATAGCTTTAGAACGCCCATTCCGGTATCGCCGATCATAAAGCGATCGATTCCAAGGGTTCCTAAAAAAATCGATACCAATAGAATAGTGGTAGGATCTTTTAGTTCGATGGTTGAAATAAGGGAAAACTTTTCATCATCGATATCCCTTAACCTCTCCTTGAGATACATAATCTTTTCCGATGGAAAAAATTTTTGGTTAGTCATAATGAACATATCCAATTTTTGTGTATCCATGGGATCACCTCCATAAAATATATCTAATTCTACCATATTGAGGATTTAAACGTCAACATTTAGCGAAAATACACGATAAATGTAGAAAGCCAGGGTCACAATCGCTGCTATGATGAGGATACCGTCAATAATCTTTTTATGATTAAATAGTTTCTTATGAAAGCCCAATAAGACGGCTATGATAACCAAACAGGTCATGGGGTTATAGGATAATGATCCCCTGATATCTAACCTCAGCAGTGATAAAAAGGACCGTGTCATACCACAAGCAGGGCATGGTATTCCAAAAAAATACTTTATAGGGCAATGGATTCCTGTAACCTGATAGAGAAGGAGTACAACTAGAATAATTGAACCATAGAGTAAATGTTTTAGTAATATTTCCATAATAGATTTTTTTGTAGGTAGATTACACATGTACATATTGTATACTAAATCTATAATTATTTATAGCATATATTTGCTGATTCTGGTACTTTGTCTATGATATAAATCGAGCCTTATAGAATGCTATTATTCTTGAATAGATATAGTCATAGATGAAAAAGACTGCTAAAAAGATACCGAATACACCGTATAGGGGTAGTTTTAAGGTTATATTTATTATAAAAACCTGGGAATAAAGGATGTATAAGATACCCTCGCAGGCTAAGAAAAATACCCCCTTCAATATTAACTCCAAAGGTATGAGATTAATGGACTCGATATAGCATTTTATAATCCCGTATAACCCGAAGAATACCAGATATGGTAAAAGGGAGATCTTGTTAGGGATGATAAACATGGATAGAGCGGATGTGGTCATGTAAAAGAGCCAACCGCTCTTCATACCGGACTCCAATATTATAAAGGAAACAAATATAGAGGCCAATGAATAGAAAAACAATCTATTGGTGGGCAGGTGAACCGCCAGGTAGAGGCAAATGATGCATAGAGCGGCCAATATGCCTCCAAGAGCTATCATTTTGGATTTCCTTTTCAAGAACTCTCCTCCTAACAACAAGCGATTAGATCGCTACCCAAGCATTCACAGCAGCAATCAGCAGCATAAAGGCAGGTACAGATCTTGCAAATATCGTCAGCTTCATTGGATGGATTGTTGGTTCTATAGACTTGGCCGGCCCTTGTATTTTGGTTCATCAGGTTTCTCAAGGTCTGCTGGTATTCCATATTGCCAGGCTCCATATTTACCGCAGTCCTGATATTTTCATATCCCTGGTGGTAATTGCCTTTTGCCAGATCCACATGCCCCTTAAGAAAATACCATTCAGCAGATCTGGTGCTTATACTATTTAATATTCTTTCGGCTTCATAGATATTACCTGATAGTATGTACTGCCTGACCTGAGCAAAATAAGGGTTGTAATCCCTGTTGGCACCTCCCCCTCCCTGGGTACCACTTTCCTGTCTGTAGTTCCCTTTATTCCTCATAAGGTAATCATAGGCCTCATTGATCTCCTTTAGTTTTTCTTCCGCCAAAGATGAAAGGGGATTGTCTTTATATTGATCTGGATGATATTTTCTTACCAATTCCTTATATGCCCTTTTTATTTCAGCTTCACTAGCCCCAGGTCGTATACCCAGGACTTCGTATGGATCTTTCATAGCTTCAACTCCTTGTTTAAAATCTCATCGGTTTTCTTATACATACCGCCATATATTATATTATCCAAGACTTGTTTGTTGTTTTTTATATCAAGGGATTCATAGGCTATGCAGGCCATCTTGAGGGAATACTTCAAAACAAATCCTACATCTTCCTCAATATATTTCTTTAGGCGATCAGGGTCCTTATTGCCCTTATAGAATTGTTCTACAATTGGGTTGTAGTTTCCGCTTTTAATATCATCAGCTAAATCGTCAAGGGCGTCTATGGTATAGAGCCATTTACCTATGTTGTATCCAAAATCCTCCAAGATATTTAGGACTTTTGCGTCATGAAAGAAGCCGCCTCCGGAAAAGGTCTTAGCTAAAAGTTTAGCAAAGGGTTGGGCAGCAGCATCTATGGAGTCACAATTACTGCTTTCAAGCCCTGACAGCTTTGATAGATAAAATCTCGCATGGGTATCGAGTTCAGGGGACTTTTTCCGGGCTCTCTTATAAGGGTAAAGCAGTAACCAGACTAAGGGTAGATGCTTATAACCCTTGTCGTCCCTGATATCATCCTTAACCTTGTAATAGGAGAAGATAATATTGGCGGCGGCTGCATATTCTAATATCGGGTTGTCCAATATAACAGGGATCTTTCTGAATGGCTTTGTAATGCATCCAGCAGGTCCTATATCTCTGTGGCCAGAGTGGATAGATGACAAAAACAGCCCCAAAAAAGCACAATCATAGCTTAGGGCAAAGCGCGGGATCTGCCCGTAATGGTCGGATATGGATTTGCAAAGACCACAATAATAAGCCCTAAACAGTTCATATTCTTTTATTTTTAGTTCCGGCTTATCCGGCAGTATATATCCAAACATATCTAACTTAAATTTTCCACTTAATTATAATATATATGATAGCAGATATATATATCCAATACAATAAGAATACGGCGCGACATGTATACCTATATAGGGTGGCATATGAATGAAATTGACATTTATAAAAAGTATGCTAGAATTATGTTAACAGCTGGCAGAAGCCGGCTTAACGGCGTAATGCCTTGGAGATATACTTTGAATAATTAAGAGGCTATGTATCTATACCATGAAGGTATTGGCCTTTTGCAGAAGGGCTTATCTTATGGTATTTTTTATTTTCAGAAAAATAGGAGGGGAGAAAATGAGAAAAAATTCAACTAAAAATTTAGTCCTGGCCGGTTTATTCATTGCTCTAGGTGTTATATTGCCTTTCTTCACCGGGAAAGTTGGGGAACTGGGACGGGCGTTACTGCCCATGCATATTCCGGTACTGATAGCCGGTTTTGTCTGTGGATGGCCTTATGGTTTGGTGGTTGGTCTCGTGACACCCTTTCTCAGCAGCTTTACGACAGGAATGCCGCCCATACCCATGGCTACGACAATGACCTTTGAACTGGGTGCTTACGGTCTTATGACAGGGCTCCTATATAAACTGTTTCCCAAAAAGGATATATATGTATATCCTGCCTTGCTCATATCCATGCTGGTCGGAAGGGTTGTAATGGCAATTGCTAATATAATTTTACTGGGTCTGAGCGGGAACGCCTATACTTGGCAAGCCTTTGTGTCAGGTGCCTTCCTAAACGCCATACCCGGTATCATCATTCAGATAGTAATTATACCTATTATAATCATAGCATTAAAAAGGGCGGGCGTTGTTCAGAATGAAGGATAAAGTTAGAAAGACATATGGGGGTAATTCAAGAAGCATACTGCAAAAGCTATATCCCGGGCTTCTTGACAGGATAGACTCACTGATGGAATTGGGAAAACCCATAAATATAGCCATAGATGGCAACAGTGGGGCAGGAAAGAGTACCCTGGCTAATATTCTTGGGGGAATATACGATGCCAATATCTTTCATATGGACGATTTTTTTCTTACTCCAGATTTGAGGACAGAAGAGAGGTTAAGGGAAGTAGGAGGAAATGTTGATTATGTTCGGTTTAAGAGAGAGGTTATAGAAGGACTAATAACTGGACAGGAGTTCAGATATCGTCCATACAACTGTCAGACCATGGCCTTGGAAGAATACGTAACAGTTGTCCCCAGACAGTTAAATATAATTGAGGGCGTATACAGCATGCATCCAACCCTGATAGGATATTACGATCTTAAGATCTTTCTCTCTATAGATTCTGAGAGACAAAGTCGTAGGATTCTTGAGCGAAATGGACCTTTAATGTACAAAAGGTTCACAGACGAGTGGATTCCTATGGAAGATGAGTATTTTGAAAAAATGGGTATACCGGGAAAATGCGATATGGTTTTTAAGGTATAACCTAAACCCGTTGTGCTGGTTTTAAACGTAAATCGGCACAGCGGGTTTATCTGTTAATCGGCTCGTTGCCTATTTATTAACAATTCTCTTTACATGCTCTATTGCCAGGTCAACATATTCCTTGTAGGAGAGTTCCTGGACACCTACTACTACATTATTGCACTTATTTATGGGGAGCAGTATCTTGTGTGCGCTACTCTGACCAACCGCCAACGCCATAGATGGGGTCACCTCCCCAAGGAGTGCATTGGCTACAACAATTCCCAAAGGACCTATGATGATATCAGCATCAGCGCAATTGTATACAACTGGATTCTCACCCGTCGCGCCGAAGTCTGCACCTGCCTTAAGCATGGCAGCAGTGGCTATGCTGTTGGTGCCAATAGCTATAAGCTCATAATTCGGCAAGACCTCCTTGAGCTGTTCAACAACCATCTTACCCATCCTACCGCCTTGCCCGTCAATAACAACTATCTTCAATATGCTACCTCCCATATAAACCCATAAACCCCCTATTTGGGGGAACAATTGATTATACTTAAGACCTATAATATCACGACTTTAATAAGGAAAGCAAGCAAAACAAGGGGCTTATGGAGCCCCTTGTCTTATAGAATAACAGGTTACATCCTGGGCGGTATACAAATAGGCTGGCCTATGGTTAAACGGCTGGGATCCTGAATCTGAGGATTGGCAGCGATAAGCCTATCGAGGGGAATACCGAACCGCAGGCCTATTAAATAGAGGGAATCCCCAGGCTGTACCCTATAGATAGTCCCGCCGGGGCAGGGTATAGGACCGGGTACTCCGGGAGGCAGACAGATAACCTGACCAATCATAAGCCTGTTGGGATCTACTCCGGGGTTTGCAGCCATCAAGGCCTCTACAGTGGTGTTGAACCTGATAGCGATGCTAAAGAACGTGTCTCCAGGCCTTATTTGATAGGTGCCTCCAGGGCAAGGTGGGGCAGGAGTAACAGGGATACAGATAACCTGGCCAATCATCAGTCTATTGGGGTCTACCCCGGGATTGGCAGCTATAAGAGCTTCAACAGTAGTGTTAAACCGCCTTGCCAGGCTGAAGTAGGTATCACCCGCCACTATCTGATAAAGGAAACCTCCAGGGCATTGTCCGGGCTGGGATGCTGTCGGTATACATATTATTCTGCCTACCTGCAGGTTCATAGGATCCAGGCCGGGATTTGCCATCATGATGGCATCGACGGTGGTATTAAACCGCCTTGCTAAAGAAAACAGGGTATCTCCCGCCCTGATGGTGTAGAGAGTACCGCCGGGGCATGGTGGTACATGGGCTCTATATTTTGGTTGCATATTTGAATCAATGCTCACGCATCATCATCCTTTCTAATATCGATATACTATATATTATTAAAAAGAAATTTCTTTGTTACAGTTGTGGCACATTTTTGGCTTCCACAAATAAGATGTATTAGACCTATACGCTAAGTGGAAGGGGGAATCTCTTTGTTATCAAGGGATGAGTTTATAAGGATATCTTTGGAAACAAACCTCTTTTTCCAGAGGATTATGAAAGAGCACATGTTTTTCATTGAAACCAGCTTGCAGCCTGTAGAAGCCGCAAACATAGCAGAAGCTGATGTTTTAAAGCGGAGCTTTGAACAATTGATGGCTGAGACGATCCCTTATGCCAACGGGGTTGTCTCAAAGGGGGCTGTTGAATCCAATGAATTTGTGACTCCGTATACCCTAAGGGCTGAAAATGTGACATCTAAACTTACGGGGGCTAGTATCAATACAAGTATCACCAAGGCTGAGGAGCAATTGGTAGGCAATGGCAATATAGACAACCCGGAATGGTTGGAAAAGGCGGTTAGGGAGATAAATGCCAGATCATTAAATATGCTTGGAGAAGTAATAGAGTTTAAAAAGAAACTAATCGGATTATCCTTAGAATGTAAAATATTCATTGCCGCTTATGATGAATTGTTGGAACACATTACCCGTGAGGCCTTGTATTACCGGGATATACTAATGTCCCTCCAAAGAAGAGAACGTCCAAATAAGACCCTATGTGATGAACTTAATTTTTGGAACAATATCATGGGAGAACATGCCCAGTTTATTGATGGGTTGTTAGACCCAACAGAAAGGGAATTAAAGGAAACTGCTGAAGCCTTTAATATAAGGTTTGAAACCCTGGTTAAGGAGTGTATTGAGACCCCGGATAAGCTAATAATCGAAAAGAGTACTGCGGCCACAGGGGAGATTATGAACTATAAAAAGGCAGCAACGGAAGGATTGTTGGGATGTACGATTAAATCTATTATACTGCCCCTGTTGGGGGATCATGTGCTCCGAGAGGCCAACCATTACTTAAGAATCCTTAAGATGTTACCCAGATAAATGAGGGGGCAGACCGTCTGCCCCTCATTTTTTTTGGACAAGTTGGTAACAATAAATGGAGATTAGTAAGATACAGGGGGCAAAGAAAGGTGTGGAAATTTTTCAATAAGATATTAAACAGGAAGGAAAACCGGCAACAGGATGGGTCAAGCCAGAGTCATAGTCAGGATCAATTGAAGTCTGGAGGAAGTAATAGTGTTCCAAAAAGCGGACAGGAATCAATAATATATGATCAAAAATTTAAAAATATGGGAATATCCAAAAATATCCAGGACAACATTGCCAATATAAAAGGCTCTATGAATAATAACTTTGATATTAGGGTAAAGGAGTTTAAGTTAGGCAGCCGGGATATTTATGGGGTTGTAATATATGTAGAAAGCTTGGCCAATGAAGATATCATCCTTCAACACGTTGTAAGCCCCTTGATGCTATATTCGCCTCCGGAATTGGAAAAGGGGGATGCCATACTTTTTAACACCATCAAGGATTCCATGGTAATAGCGGACTATATAAAGGAAGTGGAAACCCTGGATGAGATCCTCTTTGCCATAATGTCGGGAGATACCTTCCTGTGTGTTCAGGGCTATCAAAAGGGCTTTATCATAAGCTCCAAGCAGTATGTCGGCAGGCAGATCGGAGAGCCCATATTGGAGCCTTCGGTGAGAGGTTCCCAGGAGGGTTTTTCAGAAATACTTAAGAACAATATTGGACTAATCCGAAAGAGAATAAGGGACCCCAATTTAGTTATTGAGGCACATAGAATAGGGCGCAGAAGCGAGATGGAGGTTTTGATAGTATACCTAAAAGATGTTGCCAATCAGGCCGTAGTAAATGAAGCAACCAGAAGGATTACAGCTTTGGATGTGGACAGCATTCTATGTACAGCTGAACTTGGACTGTATATAACAGATGATCCAAATTCCATCTTTCCTCTGTACCAGATTACCGAAAGACCGGATAGGGCAGTTAGGGGTATTATGGAGGGGAGGGTGGCAATATTCATGGAAGGCGGAACTGATGCCTTATTAGTGCCGGTTACAATGCCCATACTATTACAGAGTGCTGACGATTATTATGAAAACTGGTTTGTGGTATCAGTTTTGCGGCTTATCAGGTATGGTGGTATGCTTGTTTCTACATTCCTTCCTGCATTATACATAGCCTTAACCACCTTTCATACCGGTATGCTACCTCTCAAGTTGGTGCTAACCATCACAGGTGCCAGGGGCGGGGTGCCATTTCCTGGAATATTGGAGGCCGTACTGTTACTGGGCTCCCTGGAGTTACTGCACGAGGCCAGTATAAGGCTGTCTCGGGTAATAGGTCAGACCGTATCTATAGTCGGTGGTTTGGTCATTGGTCAGGCAGCTGTACAGGCAGGGCTGGTTGGTCCCATCATGATTATTATAATAGGTCTTACAGCTATAGGTGCATTTGCATTTACGGATTACAGTCTGGGATTAGCCACTAGAATGTTGCGCATCCCATTTATGATACTGTCAGCAACCCTGGGTATCTTTGGAGTGGCAATGGGGATGCTGATATTGCTGATCTATGTGGCAAGCCTGGAGAGCTTTGGTGTACGTTATATAAGGCCGCTGTCTCCATACAGGAGCAAGGATATAAAAGAGACTGTCATAAAGGGTAAGGATCTGGCCAGGACAGAGAGATCCACCTTTCTCTATACCTCCAACGAACAAAGACAATCTCCCAAGGGTAAGAAGGGAGAGCAGCAAAAATGAAGATGAAGTACTTGACTCCCTCCCAAATAATGGTTTTGGTCGTGTCTGGGGTTCTGGGAGTCGATATTATTATGGTTCAGCATAATATTGTGTCCATAGCAAAACAGGATGCATGGATTTCCTTGGCCTTAAGTGGGCTACTGGTATTTATAGCAGCCATACCCATAATCTATCTCATGTTGGCCTATCCCCAGAAGGATGCCCCTCAGATAATCCTGGCAGTTGCAGGAAAATGGTTAGGGAGGGTAATCCTTATACCGCTGATGGTGTTCTTTATTATCTATGCCGGATTATCCGCCAGAATCTTTGCCCAGGTTATCAGGGTGTTTTTACTAGAAAGTACTCCTATGGTGATTACTGTCGCGTTTATGGTGGTTGTAGTTATATATCTGTTAAGTAAGGGGGTATATACCATAGGGGCAGTCCTTGATATTCTTTTTCCGTTATACATAATTGCCCTCATGTTTCTTATTACAATTTCTGCGTCCCAGATTGATCCAAGCAATATACAACCTATACTATTTAGAAATACATCAAACGTAGTTAAGGCTATCATTCCGGGATTCAACAATTTTACCGGATACGCCATGGTCGCATATTTTATGTGTTATACCCAGGAAAAAAAGCCGGCCATAAAGGCGTATATCTTGGGGCTGGGTATCCCCATATTTTTCTATGTTGCCTTGACTATAATATGCATAATGGTATTTGGTGTAGAATCACTGAGAGTGACGTTTTATCCAACTCTGGGACTTGCAAAGTCCGTGGAATTTCAGAGCGGTATCTTAGACCGGTTGGAATCTTTTATGGCTACATTTTGTATTGCCATGGTATTTGGATCCATGGTCATATTTTCCTATGGATCTATAAGAAACATTACAGAGTTTTTTTCCATACCCCCCAAAGGAGAAAAATATGTGATATACGCCCATTTGATCATATTACCCATAGTAGCCTTTGCAATATCTAAAGATTGGGATGTCCTGGAATTCTATCGAAAGTCAAAATACATAGACACGTTCGTCTTCCTGATATTTATACCATTAATGGCCCTTCGGGCGGGTATGAGAAGGAGGAAAGGCAGATGAGAGTTAAGAGAGCTATTCATATATTAATTATAATGAGCTTACTTATATGCACAGGATGTTGGGATAAAAAGGAGATTGAACAATGGGGCTATGTTCTGGGTATAGCGGTTGATCCCCCTACCTTAGGGAAAGGCGCAGGTGGCAAGGAGGGAGAGGAGGGAGCAGCACAAGCAGAGTTTCAGCAGATGGATTTATCAGCTGGTAAACCCACCTATGATATGACCATACAGATCCCAATAATAAAGGAGTCTCCTTCCCTGGCAGCATCGGGTGGTGGGGGAGGGTCTGAGAGCGGTAGTCCGTCCAAGACCTGGCAGATAACCCAAACCGGGGATACCTTTCTCAGCATGGAAAGGGAGATAGAATCCAGGACCAGCCTGACCCTATTCTATGGGCACCTTCAGGTATTGATCATATCCGACAGTGTAGCCAGGGACGGACTAGACAAAATGGCAGACTTTTTTCTAAGGCATAGGGAGATTCGGCCAAAGGTGGACATATATATTGCAGAGGGCTCTGCGAAAAAGATATTGGATGTTAACCCAAAAATTGAAGATCATTCTGCAGCTTATCTAAAACATCTTCTCTTGAATTCGGATAGAAGCTTCAGGATAGTCCACAAAGCCGACTTAAGGACAACTATGAATTGTATTCGTGCCGGGCATGACTTTGTACTGCCCAAGGTAGAGGCCAATAAAGAGGAGATTAAGATAAAAGGCGGAGCGATATTTAAAAAGGCAAAGATGGTAGGCTGGGCCGATGAAATGGACATAGAATCCATAAACTTTATCCGTAATCTATATCGTGGAGGTGTGATTGTCGGCGATAGGCCCGATGATAAACCGGGACTTATTACCATGGAGATAACCAGATCTAAAGCAAAGATAAATCCCAATATTACAGGAGATCAACTGAGTTTTGATATATCCATAAAAATCCAGGGGGAATATGATGGGCAAATTGAATTTCTCAGTGATCAACAGGCAGACAAGACCTATATTGAGAAGTGTGAGAAGGAATTCGCCAAAGTAGTAAGAGACCAGTGCAATAGGACTATCAGAAAAATGCAAAAGGAATATAAGGCTGATGTCTTTGAATTCAATAAAATATTGCGTATTCAAAAACCCGCCTATTGGGAGGAGATAAAGGAGGAATGGGACGAAATCTACCCTGACGTTAAGGTCAATCTGGATGTACAAGTAAAGCTGAAACAGCTGGGCAATTTTAAATAGACTGCCGAATATTTGCCCGGATAAATCAAGAGGCACCATTAAAAATCCAATTTATGTTCTGCAGACATTTATCCTTGGTATAATATACATGAACCTATACTGCATAGGAACATTTATTGCATATTGACAACAATGGATAAAGAACGAAGATTGAGGCATAAACATATACTGATATAATGCTATACAATAAAATCTAGCCATGGGTAAAGGAAGCAGCTTATACTGTAAGAAATTAATGCATATAGGCAAGGTTTCTATAAAAAGGGGGGGTAGAAATGGCTGATAAAATCTTATCAACAGAAGAACTCTTAAATATACTGGACAGGTATAGTTTCAGGCAACTACACATTCATCATACCTGGAAGCCAACTCACAGAGACTTTAACGGTAAAAATCACCTACAACTACAGCAGGGTATGCGAAACTTTCATGTAAATACCAGGGGTTGGAAGGATATAGGACATCATTTAGCCTTAATGCCGGACGGTAAATGGGTGACCGGCAGGCCCTTCAATTTGACACCTGCCAGCATAAAGGGATGGAATACCGGAGCTTTGGCCGTTGAAATGGTAGGGAATTTTGATAAGCCGGGCACGGGAGTTTTCAATTCTTCAGGCTATGATCAACTTGAGGGAAAGCAGAAGGAGAGCATACTAAAGCTAATAAACTATTATGGACGCCGGTTTGGATATACCGGGATTAAATTTCACAGGGAAGGGCCAGGGGTTGTAAAAACTTGCCCGGGGACCTCCCTTGACAAGGCCAGGATGATAGCAGAAGCAAAAAGCATGATTGCGTCGGGAGGAGAAGATGACAATATGACCTTAAGAAGGGGCGATAAGGGTACAGAAGTGGCTAAGCTACAGCAGGATCTTATAAATCTCGGATATGGTCATTTAATGGAGCCCTATGGGGCAGATGGGAGCTTTGGTCCTGCTACTGAATCGGCTGTAAAAGAGTTTCAAAGGAATAACAGGCTGGTCGTAGATGGGATTGCAGACTCTGCGACCCTGAGCAAGATCAAGGAGCTCATAACGAGTAAAGAGACGGCACTCAATTATAAAGAGTTGTATGAAGAAGCAAAGGCAAAACTTGATGAAATAAAGAAAATTCTCGGATAAAAATAGCCGCTGGGTTGTATAATGGACAGCACAGCGGCATTTTTGATTTTTGTAATAGTACCTGGCAGGTATATATATTGGGAGATAATACTATAATAATTGACATAAAGAAGGTAAGTATGATTTTATAAACCAGTATATCTGTAAATCATATTGGAATCAATTAGCATTTTAGGTATAATGAAGTAAATAAGAATAAGGGCATGGGATCTATAGATGAAATATAATATAGCAGGAAATGGCCAATTCAGACGCTTGTGTTTATGCTTAGCCTTATCAATTGCTTTGATCCTGGCAGGCTGCATAAAACAACACCAACTACCAGGGAATGATTTACCATCCCTACAGACTGATCATATAGAAGATCAGGAGCCGGTTGAAGAAACATTAGAGGATAATGAAGCTGATATTGAAAGTCCGGAAGAAGTAGAAGTGGACTTACATCCCTACGATTTTGTATTGACATTTGCGGGAGATATCAATTTTGATGAAAATTGGAGTACTATGGATTACTACAATAAGGCCGAAAATGGCATATACGATTGTATTTCGCCTGAACTGATACAGATAATGCGGGATGCAGACATCATGTGCCTCAACAATGAATTTACATATAGCACCGGTGGTGCCCCCCTGGAAAACAAGGCCTACACTTTTAGGGCCCACCCGTCAAGGGTGAATATCTTAAAGGAATTAGGGGTTGATATCGTAAGCCTTGCTAATAATCACTCATATGATTATGGCAAACAATCCCTTATAGATACTATGGCTACATTGAATCAAGCCGGCATTTTTTATTTTGGCGCCGGCCATGACCTTAACGAGGCAATGTCTCCTGTATATCTTGAGGTTCAGGGCAAAATTATTGCCTATGTTGGGGCTTCAAGAGCTGAGAAGTATAGGTTAACACCTCAGGCTACGGAGAATTCACCCGGTATATTGAGATGTTATGATACGGATCTATTTGTCCAAGTTATAGAAGAGGCCAGAGAAAATGCAGATTATGTTATAGCCTATGTCCATTGGGGCACCGAATATAGCTACGAACTGGAGGTAGCACAGCTTAGCTCCGGTAAAGAATACATCGATGCCGGTGCAGATGTCGTTATAGGGGCACACCCTCACTGCCTTCAGGGCATGGAGTACTACAAAGGAAAGCCTATCGTATATAGCCTGGGCAACTTCTGGTTCAATAAGAAGACCCTGGACACCATGCTATTAAATGTACACTTCTATGGAGACGATGACAATGAACATATAGAGTTGGAGATAATTCCTGCAAGGCAGGCCAATTGTAGAACCACAATTATTGAGGAACAGTCAGAAAGGGAAAAGCTATATTCATTCTTAGAGGAGATCTCCATAAATGTGGGGATTGACGAAAACGGTATAATATTCGAAACCTTTGAATGATATTTTTTTATATCCAGATAAATGGAAAAGCGCCAGGGGTGTAAGATGCTTACTCGTCCGGTAAGAATCGTCCAGAAGCCCAATATAGGCCTTGCAGAGCTTGTTGAAAGGGAGGTCCGGTGTGGGGAATAATTTATTAAGCGAGAATAAAACCGATATAATGACAAGGAAAAGAAAACTGCTGTTTATAATGGCAGGTATTTTCATCCTTTTAGTCATATCATACATATCCATAAGCCTTTATTATAATACCCATTTTTATATGAATACGACTATCAATGGTATAGAGACCTCCAATATGACAGTAGAGCAGGCAGAAGAGGTGATACAAAAAGAATTTAAAAGCTATTCCTTGAGCCTGGTAGGTCGGAATGATCTGACTGATCAATTAAATGGCAGGGATTTTAATATATATGCAAGATTTGATGGGAGCCTGGAGGATTTACTGGATTCACAGAATAGCTTTATGTGGATAAGTGCACTATTTAAAAATCCCGAGCTGGAGATCAGAACTGTGCCAGAGTATGATGAAGACCTTTTAAGGGATTTGGTTTCTAATCTAACCTACTTTCAGGAAGAGAACATGGTTGAGCCAGTCAATGCCTATATCTCTGAATACAGTAAGGAAAAGGGCTATGAGATAATTCCGGAAGTCCCCGGGGCCTGGGTAGATTATAATATTTTATTTGAGTCGATAAAAGCAGCGATTGACAACTTAGAGCCTATGATATCCTTGGAGGAAATCGGTTGCTATAAGAGACCTGAAATCGTTTCTGATTCCCCCAATCTGGTCAGGGCAGTAAATGAATTAAATAAAATTGCAGGAGCAGAAATAGTCTACGAATTTGGTGAGGATACTGAGATTTTAGACGGAACACTAATAAGTGAATGGCTTTCTATATCTGAAGATTATAATGTGATTTTGGATGAAACCGGTGTGAAAGAGTATGTGGATTATATAGGGAAAACTTATAATACCTTCGGCAGAACACGTACCTTTAAGACCTCCTATGGCACTACCATAAAAGTCAAAGGCGGGGACTATGGCTGGTGGCTTAATAGGCCCTTGGAGTTTACTGAGCTTATAGAATTGATCCTTGCCGGAGAAAAGGTAAAGAAGGAACCTGCCTATTATCAGACTGCGCAGCAATATGGTCCCGATGATATAGGAGATACATATGTGGAGGTCAGCTTAAAAGCCCAGCATTTATTTTTCTATAAAAATGGCAAGCTGATTCTGGAAACTGACATTGTATCGGGGAATCTTGCTAAAGGACACGGGACCCCAACTGGAACCTTTCCGATTCAATATAAGGAAAGAAATGCTATCTTAAACGGGGAGGATTACTCCACTCCGGTGGATTATTGGATGCCCTTCTATCGGGGTATAGGTTTCCACGATGCCTCATGGAGAAGTGAATTTGGTGGGGACATATATAAAACCAGAGGGTCCCATGGGTGTATCAATATGCCCCCGAAGGCAGCAAAAATATTGTTTGAACATATACAACGCGGTGTAGCCGTCGTAGTATATTAAAGGTGGCAAATGGGGATGTATCCCATCTGTTCAACAAACTAATTTAACCTCTTGTGCTGGTTCATAACCTTAGGTAATGAGCTATTGATAATATGATGTTAACGAGTGGACAATAGTCATTAACGACACATGCTCGACTAGCACAATGCTACAGGTTGGGTGTTGCTGTCATCTGTAAGTTATATTTTACATAGATGCTTAAAGTGTGTTATAATTAATTTAATTTCTTACCAGCTTCATACATAGTTGACAAATTTCACAACTTTTACTTCTTGTTTTACAAAAAAAGGATGTCTGTATAAGCCTCCCTTGTTTTACTTGTTGACATATCGACTAAATAGTAGTAAAAGTATCTATATAGACTAAAAAATCAGGGGTATTATGACGATGCAAGAAACGCCCCAGACCTATTTTTGCGGTTAGTTCCGGATATAAAACAGGTGTCGGGCATAAACTGGTTAAATCGTTGAAACCCTAGTGCTGCTATTCCAGTAGCTATAGTTTTATATGCATCAGAAAAGGAAGGGGTATATAGGGTGGATGCAGTGCGTGAAGCGCTATCATTGCTAATTCAAGTCTCTGTATTATTTTTTGAAGTTATTGGGGTTCTTTTAATTATATTTACTGGCCTGAAGGGCGTTTATATACTGTTTACCAAGAAAAAGCCAAAAAAACATTGGCTGAAGCCTCTCTTGATGGCACTTAGCTTTCTGTTGTTTGTAGAGGTCTTAGAAACCGTTATGGCTCATTCATTAAACCAACTCTTTGTTGTAGGGGTATTGTTTGCTTTGAGGGCTGCTATGGTCTTGTTTATTAATTGGGAAATTCAGCATGATGGGCATGAGTGATCCGTGTAACCCAAGGACGGTAAAGATAGGAGGGCGATGTGGTGTATAAGAATCATAAGATAATAGCCCTTTGTATAACACAGCTTCATAATGAAATGAATTGTGATTTTGTACATGCCTTAAACAATATACTCAATGAATCTGGATATAGGCTTTTTATTTACCATTCTCACCTGGACTTTTACAGAAAGAGACAGAATGAAAAAGGCAATGAAGCAGTATTTGATCTCATAGATTTTAATATAGTTGATGCTGTAATAATTTATGAGGAGTCCATCAGAAATCAGAGGATTTCTGATGACATTATCAAAAAAGCCAAATCAAGTTCGGTCCCTGTTATAACCATTGGTGCCACAAAGCAGAGCGACGCAAATTTCATTTTAAATCTCGAAAAGGGATTCGAAAAGGTTGTACGCCATGTTATAGAATTTCATAAAATAGAAGACACTATAATGATTGCTGGGCGCAGGGATAATTACTACTCCGACAAAAGAATTGAAGTCTATAAGAAAGTTCTCTCAGAGAACAACATTAGATTTGATGATTCCATGCTGTATTATGGAAATTTTTTGGCGGAGCCAGCAAGTAAGATAGTACAGGAATTAATCGACAACAATGCTCTGCCAAGGGCGATTATATGTGCAAATGATAATATGGCAATTGCCACAATTGATACCCTGCATAAGAATGATATATTTGTACCCGATGATATTATCGTTACAGGATTTGATGGAATAAGGGATACAAGGTACAATATACCTCCTATAACTACCTGTGCATTAGATATTGAAAAACTCGTTTATGATATTGTCCAGTGCATAGAAAGGCTGCTGGACGGTCAAAAAGTCAATAAAGAGAACTATACAGAACAAGTCATGGAAATCTATTCCTCATGCGGCTGCGATAATGAACCTAATACGGAACCTGGGAGTCTGTTAAAGGTTATGAGAGATAGACATGATAGATTTCTACACTATAACGACGAACTCCATGAAATGACGGAGCGCATATTTGAAGCAAAAACCCTCAAAGAGATTCCCTATATTTTAGAAGAATACGATCTGTATAATTGTTATATTGTCGTTAATGATACCTTTCTTAATGAATCAATCAAATTGGCAGAGTGTATTGAAGGAGAGGTATTTAGCAATAAATCATATTTGCTTTATAAGTCCGGATCCAAAGCTGATAAATATCCAATGGAATTTGA
>DGDX01000002.1:0-1372 GCA_002385665.1 Firmicutes bacterium UBA3941 | reverse complement strand
GTTGATATAGAAAAATACAGTCTTCTTCCGCAATTTACAGTGTTTTTGAGCAATGCTCTAAACGGATACAGAAGTATCCGCTATTTGGAGGACTTATCCAGGCGCTATGAAAAGCTTGCCAGAGAAGACTCTATGACTGGTTTGCTAAACAGGACAGGCTTTTATAAAGAAATAGATAAACTAAAGGCAGAGATGGATAATAATGCTTCTTGGAACTTTGTGGTTACTTTGGTTGATTTGGATGAGCTGAAGCAAATAAATGACAACTATGGACATTTTTCTGGTGATCAGGCTATTATCGCCGTGGCCAATATCATTAAAACAATACCTATAGAGAGCAAGATCTGTGTCCGCTTAGGCGGTGATGAGTTTTTGATATGCTCCTTATATGAAGACGAGGAGAAGGCCAAATTGATTATAAGAAATCACCTTTTTGATAATCTTAAAGCCATCAACAAAAATGCAGGGTATCCTTTTAATATCTCCATTAGCATAGGTTTTAGTTCCTCCGGGGATGGAAAAATCGATATAGATAATCTGCTAAAGCAGTCCGACCAGTTGATGTATAATCACAAGTTTAAGAAAAGGCTAAGACGAAAGATACAATATGATCAAACCTGAATTATTAAAGAAATAACAACATCCAATCTTCCAGGGTTGGGTGTTTTCCCTTTAGAATGCATCGGTATAGATAGATTCAGGCTTTGAGGATCCTTCACTTTTCAGATGAAGATGGAGGATTATTACTATTTACAGGGGGAGAACCCATGAATAAAAAAGACCTGCTTTCAAGCTTACAAAGGGAGGCAATTATAAACTCTCACTCCCACCATTTACATGATAGGGATCACCAGTCATTGAATCTTGAAAAGGTTTTTCGCAACTCCTATGTCAACTGGTGTCATAAACCTATTCCTGACGGGAATTCTAAAGATGAGATAGGCCAATGGCTGGATTCGGTTAGGAACCGCAGCTATTTTGTATGGCTTGAAAAGGCTTTGATGACCCTGTATGGTATCGAGGAGCATTTGGACGTGGAAACATGGGATATCTTCGATGAAGCAATAGGTAAGGCTCACAGCGATGAAACCTGGCATCTAAATATACTCCGCGAAAAATGCAATTATAGGGCTATTTTTCTTGACGCCTTCTGGAAACCCGGGGATGACAACGGCCATCCGGATTTATTTAAGCCTGCCTATCGGGTGAATAGCATTTTTTATGGTTATAACCGAACGGCAAAGGATCATAACGGAAATAACTTTCAGGTATTGCAAAACCAATCCATAGCAGATATCGATGAATACGTCAGGCTGATTGGTGATGTAATATATAATAAGAGACAAGCCGGCTGTACTGTTATAAAATGCGC
>DGDX01000004.1:34469-43892 GCA_002385665.1 Firmicutes bacterium UBA3941 | reverse complement strand
ACAACGATTTATATACTAGCATAGTAAATTTATTATGTCAATAAGATATTTAAAATAAATTGCTCCTCAAAGAGGGATTATATGATAGCATATTTCAAGTGCTTTGTCAATAAAAACTAAAATTCAACATTATGCAATCTCTGGACAATAAATTCTAGTTCATATCTGCTTCAATGACTTTCTCGCCGTCATTTAAGATCCATTTTAATACCTCAACAGCCATGGACGGGTTTTCACTGAAGATGGTCATTCCTATTACCTTATCCGATACATCATAACCGGTATTCTTAAAAAGTTCCAAGCCATCCATGGGAATACCATAATAATGAGGTTCACTATCAAACTCCGTATCAATTCTTTCGGCCTTCTCAAGACGATCATCGCCTATGAGGGATCTGTTATCTTCTATAAATTCATCTAAAGGTATAAAAGCACCTTGTTCAACAATTTTCGCAAATTCTTCCTTATCAAAGGCATAAATATCCCCCGTTTGACTGGCTAGCATAACCATTAACTTTTGCCGACTCATATAATCCAACTGAGGATCCTCTTTATCCAGGGCAATATTGTTGATATTTACCTCCCACAGATTAGGAAAATCTTCAATGATCCTGTCCGATATAGCCATAGCGGATTCTTCTAATACATAATTACCAACTAGAAAGATCTCTATCTTTTTATCTGGAGGTGTTTGGGGCCTTGTAACAGTTGTTATCAAATTCCATACAGCTATAGTTACAATTATACATACGACATATTTCCACCAATCATATTGGATATGATTCCTTAGTCTCTCCTTGTTCAGCCTAACGCGATACACATCAATACACCCCTATCAATATACAAACTCAACCCCTAGATACACATTAATCCTAATTCGAAAAGAATAGTATTAGACAAACATAACTAATATTATTATATGATAAAGTCCATTAATGGGCAAGTAACCGATTTATATCTGTTTTTATTATTATAAAAAATCCGCCAGGATATAATGCCATAATGCAATAACCTCCTGGCGGATATCATCTACAGTCGCGTTAATCTGAACCCATTTGTTAATTCCTTTTCTTCATTAAGAGTTTCTTGGTTTCATGGTGGGGAATAGTATAACATCCCGGATTGAGGCAGAATCGGTCAATAACATAATTAGCCGATCTATTCCTATTCCCAGCCCGCCGGTAGGAGGCATTCCCACCTCTAAGGCATTAACAAAATCTTCATCCATCATATGGGCTTCTTCATTCCCAGCAGCCCTCTGTCTCGCCTGTTCCAAAAACCGCTCCTTTTGATCTATAGGATCGTTGAGTTCAGTATAAGCATTTCCAAATTCACGACCGGTAATAAAAAGTTCGAATCTATATGTGAGACGAGGGTCCCCATTAACCTTCTTTGCCAAAGGCGATATTTCAATAGGATAGTCAGTAATAAAGGTAGGCTGCACTAATTGCTCCTCCACCCTTTCCTCGAAAGCAATATTTAATGCTTCGCCCCAAGTAACAGGGTTTTCTATATCTATACCTAATTCCTTTAAAGCGTTAGCAGCTTCTCCATCCTGGCTAAAGGAATTAAAATCAACCCCTGTATATTTCTTTACGGCTTCTATCATTGTCATACGATCCCAAGGTGGTGTCAAATCTACAGGCTGTCCTTGGTACTCAATCTTGGTGGTACCCAATACATCCTTTGTTACAGTAGCTATCATATCCTCAGTTAAATTCATTATATCGTTGTAATCTGCATAAGCTTGGTAAAGTTCAATCATAGTGAATTCAGGATTATGCTTAACAGACATTCCTTCATTACGAAAGATCCGGCCCATCTCATATACCTTATCAAAACCACCTACAATTAGCCTTTTTAAATGTAGTTCAAGTGCAATACGCATATACATATCCATATCCAAAGTATTATGGTGAGTAATAAAAGGCCTGGCCGCCGCTCCCCCTGCAGTATTGTGTAAAATAGGGGTATCCACCTCTAAAAATCCCCTCTGATCAAGGTAATTTCGGATACCTCGTATGATTTTAGATCGGATAATAAAGGTTTCCCTAACGTCGGGATTTACTATAAGGTCTAGATGTCTTTGCCTATAGCGTAGATCTGTATCCCTTAGACCATGCCATTTTTCCGGCAAGGGCTGAAGCGATTTTGCCAAAAGAGTAATTTCCTTTGCTTTTACAGATATCTCGCCTTTTTTTGTTTTGAAGACGGTTCCCTCTACACCTACAATATCCCCAAGGTCTATCTCTTTGAATTCCTCATAAGCTTCTTTACCCAGCTCGTTCACCTGAACAAAAATTTGTATCTGGCCGTCGCTATCCAAAATATGGGCAAAACTGGCCCTTCCCATAACTCTTTTAGTCATGATTCGTCCAGCAATTACTACCTGAAGACCCTCCATAGTCTCATAATTGCTAATTATTTCCTGAGATTTATGTGTAGGGGTATATCTTGTTATTTTAAAGGGATCCCTACCCTCTTCACGGAGCCTTGTCAGCTTGTCCCTTCTTACCTTAAGAATTTCGCTAATATTCTCTTCTACAATACCGCCTTCTCTTGTTTCACTCATCGACATTCATACCTTTCCGTATTATATAGATAGAATAATGAACGGCAGACCCAATTTTGGACAGCGTAATTGAAATACTAATAAAATGTATGGAAACTATGGTCTATCATCATCTACGCTATAATACCATATCTGATACATTGAATACAATAAAATGCCGTTTATGGACATATATACATAATCAAGCCACTGTCCTATGGGGCCAGTGGTTTGGATGATTTGATATTTTATTTTTTAATCTCTAATATTTTCAATTTTATAACCCCATCGGGTACATGTACATCGACCACTGAATTTATCTTCTGTCCGATCAGTGCCCTACCCACGGGTGATTCATTGGATATCTTGTTCTGTCCAGGATCAGCTTCAGCAGATCCTACAATAGTATATTCCATAACCTCATCATATTCTATATCAAGAATTTTAACGGTAGAGCCAATACTGACAATATCAGTAGAAATATCCTCATCATCTATAATTCTTGCATTTCTAAGCATATTTTCGAGGGTAACTATTCGTCCTTCTATGAAGGCTTGTTCATTCTTGACTTCATCATATTCAGAATTCTCGCTAAGATCGCCAAAAGCAATGGCTTGTTTTATCCTCTCAGCTATCTGTCTTCTCCTTACCGTCTTCAAATAATTCAGTTCTTGTTCCAGTTTCATTACGCCTTCATGAGTCAATAGAGTTTCTTTATTAACCATTACCAAGTCTCCCCTTTATTTTATTGCGTCTGCCAATATTTGGTATATAAAAACATCCCTTCACATCGGCAAGAGATATTATGATGATAATTATATGCCTATATTTTTCTTTTATACTAAGGGTTATTAATACTAATTTATACTCTATTGAGTAGCAATACAATAAGCACTGAAAGCAGCAAAAGCGGCACCAGTGCTTTTTCCCCTTACTTTTTTGAATATATTATAGAATAGCATCATTCTGTTTGTCAAGGTGCTTTCCAAAATAGAGCCTCCGGAAGCCATCATAAGATAGGATCTTCCCATTTGAAATCATACCTGAAAATTTAATACCGCTTTTCTCTATAATTTCCTTTATAACTCTAAGATTATCTAGCGTAAGGGATTTTTCCATTAAATAATCACGATATGATCTGTCCCTAATAAAAAGTATAGCCTCCGTTATACCCATTAGCTCCCACACTCCAAGGTTATTAGCGGGAACCATAGTTTGTGGTAAGCTAAACCAACCCGATTCTATAAACAGGGTACTCCCATTATTTTCTCCCATGCTTAAAGAGGCAATTGATGTTCCGCTGGATGATATAATTATACAGGTGTTGTGTGGTGCTTCCCTTATCTTGTGGATCGTACACAGAATTGCCATTGATTTGTTATTCAGACATAAGTTTGGATCCGTAGATATATGACATGACAGACCCGTTTCGTGGAAAATATTATTACCTAACTCCACCAGGATCTCTTTAGTCTGTCCGCCAATAACCAAATAATTAACCCGAGGTGCCAGAAGCTCTGTCCATACACGGCCTATGGCGTTATCTGCACCCCATATACCTATTTCAATTTCATGAGGCTTAACATTAAGTATTGCCAATAGCTTTTCTACTGTAGCCACAAGTGAAATCAATTTGATTAATCCACCATCCAATATAGTTATAAATTCTTCAAGATATTCTTTTTCTTCCATGGAGATGACCTCTCTCCATAAAGGAAAGACCAGGATCCTAATGCCTTTTGCCCGAAGTAACCCGATCAAGCTGTTTATGATTCTAATCCGATCTGAATTCTCATGTTTGTCCCAATCAATAAAAAAACCGGGTACATCTAAAATGTATCCCAGTTGATGTCGGTTGTCCTTGTCATATATAATTTCAGTAAGCTTAACCTTGGTCTTGGGGATCATAGCTCTAGCCCATTTAACAGGCAGTAACTTTAGTAGTGGATGTCCTTTTATATACCTATGCCCTTCATCTGGCATACCTATCAGTACAAATTGCTCCATTGGCTATGGCCCCTTTCATTAAAACCTAATTTAGTATCTCGACCCGATGCTTAAATCCACTTTTATTGATTAAGTCTTCATAAACTTCCGGTGTAGCCTCCTGCATTCTTCCATCAATCAAGCTTAATAGAACCGCCTCAATTACATTGGTGCCAAAAGATCTCCCATTTAATTCGGGGGTTGAGGTGATCAGCATCTTAATTCCCCGTTCTCTTAGAAAATCTATATCATCAAGAGTAACTGTATTTGTGATAATAATTTTGCCTTCCATCTCCAGAGGAATGTGTTTCTTTATATATATGAAATCACCGGCTATAATATCAGCATTATGGTAATACTTATGATACTTTGGTATATTTTGATCCTGGTTATCTCCAGTGGGGTAGAGCAGTTTAAATGGCATCCTGCTGACTATAGGCATAAAGATGGCTGCTATGGTATGTAGAGTTTTTAAGTTGTTTATAGGTATTTTTATACCCAATGCAAATATGAGATCTCCATAAGTGACCTTACTGCCTAGGGTTTCAAAAGTCTCAGCCATTCCAAATCTATCCATTCCACACACCAATAAAACTTTTTTATCTGCAAAGGGTATATTGTATTCTTCATTTACGAACTTCACTACCCTTCTCTCCAAAGTATTTTTTAAACCCGACCCATCAACAATTGGTGTTTTAACAGCAGCCTTGAGAATAGGCAACGCTGATCTTAGAAGATAGCGCTTATTCTTACGACCGTAGAGAAACAAGTCGATACCGCCCATTCCAAAAACATCAACTTTACCGTCCAGGTCTTTTACTATCTCAATCGCTTTCCCTATATCTCCATTTGTCCCTATTCTTTCTATTAAGAACTTCTCTCCAAGTATTTCTGTTTCAACCCTATGATCTCTGGTTGACGAACCTATACTTATGCTTACGATTCTCTTCATAAGTACCCCCTCGTATATTAGGTTCAATACTGCTAATCTCCCAAGTCACGGATATCAAAATACATTCCTGCCTTAATTATACTCTCTTTCCAAGTATTCGAAAAGGGTGTTTTGTATCTGTTCACTATTCTCCAGGGAGTTTAATTTGTTCTTTATGGTATTTGCATTTTTCATGCCTTTTAAATACCATGCCAAGTGCTTTCTCATCTCTATGACCCCCAGTTTTTCACCTTTAAGCTTTACTGCCAGATTTAGATGCTTAACCGCTATGTTTATCCTCTCAGAAACTGAAGGTTCCTCTAGCTTATTGCCTGTTTTTAAATAGTGGATAATTCCCTCGAATATCCAGGGCCGCCCTTGGGCTCCCCTGGCTACCATTACCCCATGACATCCTGTCTCCTTAAGCATTTGGAGGGCAGCCTCAGGTGTAAAAACATCCCCATTTCCTATTACGGGTATATCAACAGCTTCCCTAACCTGTGTGATTATATCCCAATCGGCCTTGCCTGAATAGAATTGCTCCCGTGTCCTACCATGTACTGTTATGGCCGATGCACCCTCGTCTTGGGCTATCTTGGCAATCTCCACCGCATTTATTTGTGAATCATCCCATCCTTTTCGAATTTTTACTGTAACCGGTTTAGATGACCTTTTAACTACAGCTTTGATTATCTTACCAACCCTTGCAGGATCTTTCATAAGGGCTGATCCTTGCCCGTTCTTTGTTATCTTAGGCGCGGGACATCCCATATTTATATCAATTAGTTCAATGTCCAGCTCTGATATTCTTTCGGCCATCATAGCCATTATCTCAGGTTCGGAACCAAATATCTGAACACCTATGGGATGCTCTGTCGAATGTACTTGTAATAAATCCCCTGTCCTTTCACTTCCATAGTATAAACCTTTAGCGCTTACCATCTCAGTATACATCATACCGCAGCCATAGCCTTTGCATATCAAGCGGAAGGGCATATCAGTTATCCCTGCCATAGGCGCTAATACTATATTGTTGGGTAGTTTTAATCCGCCTATAGTCAAATCCTTTTGTATCATGTAATATCCCTTTCCAAAATAGAATCGATCCTTTACAATCTGGTATTAATAGAAACAGCCGCAACGCTATGCGGCTTAATCCTGGTTCCCCTCATCTGATTTGATATTTTCCTTTTTAGTTTCCAACTTAATGGGTTTAGTGAGGAGTACATTATCTATCTTCCATCTGCCATCCTTTTCTAATATAACAATCTTTTCACCATTATCCCAAGGAGGTATAGGAATATCTCCGGATTCTTCATCCTTAACGCTACCTTCAATACCGTTGATTATCTCTTCTACTTTTACCTTGGTCTTGTTTTCCCAGGGCCATACCCATAGCATCTTGATCCTTATCCGGTGATCATAATTGGAAATATCAAATTTTTCATATGGAGCTCTGGACAACAACGGGTCCCTATCAAGAAAATCCTGTGTATAAAATTTGATGAGCTCTGAAGTATCTTCACCCTTGAGTACCGTTTCCGCGCGCTGAGCCAAACCTTCATTGGTAATCACATAGATATTAGCCCAATCGTAGCCTATAAATATGGCTAAAATAATTAATATTGCTATAATCGCAAAAACAGTCAACCTGGTCAAAATATAGGATAAAAGTCGCAATAATGTATTCAACATAGGACCCCCCACTCCTGGCTGCACCCTTACGTTATCGCCATTGTCTACATCAATATTCATCATAATAACACGAAGCAGATATTTTGTAAATTTAGCAGTTCCATGGTTATCGGTTGAATTTCATTACCCCAAAGGAACCCCCATTCATATCTATCGCTCCTGATTCCTTTCATATATTATTCTCAAACCCTCTAGTGTCAAATTCTTATCAATTATGTCTACTGTTTCAGATTCTTTGGCTATTAAATCAGCCAATCCTCCAGTTGCTATGACCTTAGCGTTTGGCGCATTTAATTCCTTCTTCATACGGCAAACTATATAGTCAACCTGACCAATATAACCATATACAATACCCGCTTGCATACTCTCTACTGTATTTTTCCCAATTACATGGTCCGGTTTAATTAGTTCGATTCGGGGCAGCTTCGCGGCATATTGGAATAGAGCCTCAGTTGAGATTTTAATACCTGTTGAAATGCATCCTCCCAGATATTCTCCCTGGGCTGACACAGCACAAAATGTAGTAGCTGTACCAAAATCAATAATTACCAAGGGACCGCCGTAAGCTTCATAGGCGGCAATAGCATTGACTATTCTATCAGCGCCTACCTCTTTGGGGTTATCAACTCGGATATTCATACCGGTCTTTATTCCCGGCCCTACTACCATAGGCTCAATCCCAAAATATTTCTTACACATCAATTCCAAAGCATCCATTAAGGTAGGTACTACTGAAGAAATGATTATCCCCTTTATATCCCTATTGGTCACCTTACTATATCTAAACAGGTCCATCACTAGTATACCTAATTCATCACCCGTCTTATTTCTATCCGTAGTCAATCTCCAGCTTGTTACCAGTTTTGAGCCACTATAAACTCCCAGTACTGCGTTGGTATTACCAATATCAATTACTAAAATCATAACTTCTTACACCCTTCCTGTAAAAATATGGGCAGGGAAACCTCCCTGCCCGCTATAACCTATCAATCTATTAAAAATCAGTCTTGTATAACTTCCTTAGTGCTTGAACTATTGGCGTTATAATCAGCACGGCGGCAATTGCCTCCGGAACCCCGTTCGGTATTGCAACCCCATATATTACAGCTTTACCTACCATTGATGGTTCAACATTCAGCATCTTTGCTAATAGGTCCTTGTACAATATATAGGCTATGCCCAACACCCCAATAGTGTTTGTCAATGTTCCTACGGCAGAGGCTACCATAGTACTTAAAGCTATTCTCTTTTGAATATTTCCCTTAAAAAGCTTTTTTATAGCCTGAAAAGAATAATAGCTAGTCAAGGCGATAGCCAACCTGGGTAATATTGAGACCATCGGATTCATAAATGCTACCGACAAAATACTTGGCTGAGTAAAGGCACGATACATGCTGAAACCACCAAAAATTAGGCCTATGAATAGTCCCACTATAGGACCTTCGACTATTGCACCTATGATGGTTGGTATATGCATAATAGTAACTTGCACCGGCAGAAAGGGTAGCTGAATAATCCCCAGTCCACCAAATTCCAACATGATCGATATACCACCCAACATACCAATAACCGCTAATTTACGTGTCGTAAACTTCAATTGACATACCCCCGTTCAAGTTCCTAATGCGGATACCTGACAGCATCAACGTATTAGATATCTATTTGTTCTATAGTCCAACTCCATTCGGATGTTAGCCATAGATTTATGGTAATTATCATACCAAAGTCACGTGGGAAATTCAAGGAAATTTTTATTGTTCCAATCCGTTCTCTGAATGTTTAGTCGTATCTTTTAGTCTGTCCAAAACCAAGATTAAGAATATACAGACAAGAAATATTAAGCTCATCATAACAAATGGTAGTTCCTCAGATACAGATGCAAGTAGCCCTCCTATATATCCAAAGGGCGCTGTTATGGCAAAGAGCATAACGTGGAGGATGGACATAGTTTTTGCTCTTTCTTTGTCACCTATAGCGTTGGCTAATATTGATTCCACAAGGGGAAAAGATATGGCAGTCCCAAAAGCCATAAATATAGTGGAAATAATTAACACTATATAACTCCTATCAGGAGATACAACCAAGAGCAGATTACTTATAATTAAGGAAACAAAGGATGCCAACAGCGGTTTTTTAAAACTCAATCTTCCGATTATGGGCATCACAAATAATAAGACCAGAAGCATTATTCCCGATTGTATCATGGGAAATAGGGCTATACTACCCTGACTGAATCCTAGTTTTTTTGTCAAAAGTATAG
>DGDX01000004.1:25190-34238 GCA_002385665.1 Firmicutes bacterium UBA3941 | reverse complement strand
AAAGTTTCTAAAAATAAACATAAAGGTCATGGAAAAGAAAGCAAAAAAATAAAGTCCTCTAACGGCGGGTACAAGCTGGTATCTGGCCACAAAGAACCCTGCCATCGGTGCCACAAACCCAGATAATATCCCCGCAATCTGCATCCAGGTAAATACATGGACCCTTTCCCCCGGTGGAGTGTCCTCTACAAAGAGACAAGTCCATGAGGTATGAACGACCCTGACTGCACTGTTTATAATAGCCGCTATCAAAAAATAATAAAAGTTCTGGGCCATAGCCCAAATTAAGGTGGGAATGCTCCAGCTTATGATTGCAAATAACAGGCTCGTGCGCTTTCTCCCAAGTTTGTCCGTTATATGACCACCAACCAATGAGAAAAACATCTGAAATATCAGGCCGACAGAAGCTATTAGACCAATCTCCTGTTCAGTACACCCTAAAGCTGCCATGTAAACGGAAGTATAAGTAATAAATAAGTTGTAGGGTATACCCCACAAGGGTTCCATCATAAGACAGGCTCTGGCGTTGCCCTTAAAGCCTTTAAGTATATTCCCTGTCTCCCGCAATTGACCCCTTAGTCTTCTCTCAACCATGTATCCAACCCCCATAAATCAAACAGTCTTTAGTGAAAAAACACACTGGATACAATTATAGCATAAAAGGTCTACACTGGCGAGATACAAAACCTTATTATAAAATAGGTCCAGAGGCCTTATTTCATAGCCTCTGAACCTAATAGCCTATACCGCATTTAAGAACTTGTACTGGGCTTTGTATAGATTGTAATAAATACCCTTTTTCTTAATTAGTTCATCATGATTTCCTGATTCAAGTATTGTGCCCTCATCCACAATCATAATTCTGTCGGCATTTCTGATGGTGGACAGCCTATGGGCAATAACAAAGGATGTTCTGCCCTTCAATAGCTGAGCCAACCCTTGTTGTACGAGAATTTCAGTTTGCGTGTCGATACTGGAAGTAGCCTCGTCCAGAATTAGTATCCTGGGGTCTGCCAATAATGCTCTTGCGAATGAGATCAGCTGTTTTTGTCCTTGAGATAGTCTGGATCCCCTCTCCTTTACTTCCGTGTAATATCCCTTTTCCATTTCGGAAATAAAGCCGTGGGCATTTACAACCTTAGCCGCATTCATTACCTCCTCGTCAGTAGCATCCAGTTTCCCATATCTTATATTATCCATAATTGTACCTGAGAAGATAAAACTGTCCTGTAGCATAACACCCATCTGTTTTCTAAGAGAATTTAGAGTCACGCCCTTAATGTCGTGACCATCTATAAGTACTCTTCCTTTAATAGGATCATAGAAGCGGCTTATTAAATTTACAATGGTGCTCTTACCCGCCCCTGTAGGTCCAACCAAGGCTATGGTTTCACCGGGTTTTACCACAAAATCGACACCTTTCAATACCGGTTTTTCGGGATCGTAATAAAATTCCAGATTCTCAAACCTAACTTCGCCTTGGATATCAGGAATGGGATAAGCGCCCTCTTCATCCTTTATGTCAGGCTTTGTGTCCAGAAGTTCAAATATCCTTTCGGTGGAGGCCATAGCCATTAAAAGAGAATTATAGAAATTAGCAAGGTTGTTGATAGGCTGCCATATCCTCCAAACATACCCAATAAATGCAACCAAAACACCGACAGAAACAGTACTGCTATCTAAAGATCCAACACCAAATATATATACCAGGACTACACCAAGAGCCCCAATCAATTCTATGCCAGGCCAAAATAGATTGTTTAACTTTATGGCATCCATCCAGGTGGTAAATATATCTCCGCTTAATTCGTTGTATAATTGCCTGGTCTCAGGTTCTCTAACGAAGGCTTGGGTAACCCGCATACCGGCCAAGCTCTCATGTAGATAAGCATTCATATTGGAATTCTTTTTCCGTACCTCCTGCCATCTACGTCGAATCCTTCTTTTTAGTACACCTACCAAGATCATTAATAAGGGAACCGTACTCATAGTAACCAGGGTCAACTTTAGGTTGATATAAGCCATAATTATTATAGCTATTATTAACGTAAAGAAATCCGTCAATACGTTGATTATGCCATTTGTCAGAAGATCACCCAGTGAATTTACATCGTTTATTATACGTACAAGTATTTTCCCCGCTGGCCTTGTATCATAGAAGGTAAAGGATAAATCCTGGATATGTTCAAAAAGATCCTGTCTTATTCTGTACAAAACCTTTTGACCCACCAGGGACATAATATAAACCCTCTGCTTCATACACGCCATATTAATTAGGTTAGTACCTAAGAATAACAGAGTAATCAAGGTCAGTCCTTTATAGTTGGCAACTTCTATATATTCATCAATGGCAACCTGTAAAAAGTAAGGCCCTAACAATCCACTAATGGCAGCAACAATCATTAATAGGAGGGTAATAATTATCTGTTTTGTAAAGGGCTTCATATAGCCTAACAACCTTATAAATTGCTCCTTATTAAACGGTTGTTCAAGTTTCTCATCATCTATTATTCTATTCTTCATCACCCTATATCACCTGCCTATCCCCTTCAAAATCCTTAAAATCTTTATACTGTTGGGAATAAATATTGTAGTATTCCCCTTTCCTGTTAAGTAACTGTTGGTGCGTACCTCTTTCGATTATGCGTCCTTCATCCAACAATATGATTTCGTCAGCATCTTTTACAGAGGAAATCCTGTGGGCTACTATAAATGTTGTCCGACCTTCCATAATACCCTTGAGAGCCTGTTGAATTTTAAATTCAGTTTCCATATCTACGGCAGAAGTACAATCATCCATGATAAGAATCTTAGGATTCTTAATTATAGCCCTGGCAATTGCAATTCTTTGCTTTTGACCCCCAGATAACCCTGTGCCCCGTTCCCCGACTATTGTTTCATAACCTTGGGGCATTTCCATTATAAAATCATGGGCATCGGCAATCTTAGCTGCCCTAATAACCTCTTCCCTTGTAGCATTCGGGTTGCCGTACATGATGTTTTCTTCGATGGTAGCAGAAAAAAGAAAGACATCCTGCATGACTATTCCTATGTTTTCTCTGAGGGCATTGAGTTTCCAATCCCTCACATCAACCCCATCAACTAAAACCCTGCCCCTGGACACGTCATAAAAACGATTCAGAGCGTTAATTATAGTTGTTTTACCAGCCCCTGTTGTACCCATAATAGCAATGGTATTCCCCGCCGGCACATCCAAACTTATATCAACCAGGGCTCGTTGATCCTTGTAATGTAAGGATACGTTCTCAAAGGTAACATGCCCTTGAACAGTTTCCGATTGGTAGGGGTTTTCCTTCTCTGTTATAATTGAGCCGGTATCCAAAATTTCAAAGACCCTTTGCCCTGAAGTCACTGCCCGTTCCATTATATTGATAACCCAACCCAACATTCTCATGGGCATTATGAGCATCCATAGGTAGCTATTAAAGGCTACCAAAGTACCCAATGTAATAACTCCTTGTGCCACCATCCGTCCTCCGTACCACAATACTGCAACCGAACAAAATCCCGAAATAAAGTCCATAACAGGGAAGTATTTTGCCCAGATATAGGCCGATTTTACGTTCTTTTCAAGATTAAGTCGATTTTCCTTCTCAAATTTTTCGATCTCATAGTCCTCTCTGGCAAAAGCCTTTACTACCCTTACCCCTGTTATATTTTCCTGAGTAGCAGTGTTTAGAGCTGCCTGCTGCTCTCTAATTTCACTAAATACAGGACGGATACGATTATCAAACCTTAATGCAAGCCATGCTACAAAAGGGGATACGGCAAGGCTTACCAGGGCCAGCCTGGTATTCATTGAAAATAACACAATGGAGGTACCGATAAAGTATATAAAATTCTCCAGGAGAACTGGTACCCCACCGGCTATAAATGCTCTTATCCCTTCAAGATCACCTGTCATTCTTGACATAAGTTCCCCCACACGGTTGTCATCGAAATACGTGAAGGATTGGCCCTGTAGATGGGTAAACATTTCATTTCTAAGATCATATAGTAAGCTTTGGGACACGCTTTCCAGAAAGTAGCCCCGCAAGTACTGGACTATCCCCCTAATAGCTGCGACTATTAGGATAGCAAACAATAATACTATGAATAATCTGCGATCTCCCCCACGAATCACCTCGTCTACCATAAGCTTGGAGATGTATGGGGAAACCATATTGAGAGCAATAAACATAATTAAAAGGGCTATAGCGGCTATAAATTTGCCTTTATATCGTCCCAGATAGCCCAATATCCGTTTAATAATATGCAAAAAAAAGACCCCCTCTTTGCCTTTTCAGGATTCTACAATATCTTAATTTAATTTCAAACATTGGTCAATGAACAAAACCAGGGGTTATCTATTATATTTTCTCTTTTAATCCACGGAAGGTAAACCCTTCCTTTACACCTTTAAAGATTAACGAATTGGTGGGATTACCTATGTTTTCCTGCTACACAAATAATAGAGTAATCCCTTACAACTACGACGAAAAAAGGATGGCATTGGCTATTGCCTGAGCCGTTACCTTCACTGCAGCACAACCAATGGTGAGCATATCCCCATCTTTTTCGCCTGTGGATAGTGCAAACATCGTATCTCCATCCACCATTGTATGGACCGGTCTAATAGCAAGAGCCAACCCATTATGGGAAATTGAGGCTAATTTATGCGCCTGTTCTTTGGTTAGCCTTGCGTTGGTAGCTACCACCCCAATTGTGGTATTATCAATAAAGTTGGTAGGTACATAGCTTCCGGATAATAGATACTCGCAGGAGTTTAGAAAATTACCGCTTTCAGGATCTCTGGCACCGGCAATTATCTTTTCTTCGCTTAAATCATAAACATCACCGAAGGCATTGACGGCAACGATAGCCCCAACCACTATCCCGCCAGGCAAGGTAATACTGGAGGTACCGATGCCACCCTTCATAGCTGATCTCATACCCAATACCTTACCCACTGTAGCTCCGGCACCTGCGCCGACACTACCCTGCTTAAACAGACCCCCGGATGCAGCCTCACATGCTTGATATCCCATTTCCGCGTCCGGCCTTACTTTAGAATCCTTGTAGGCAAGGTCATATATGACCGCCCCACCTACAATGGGTACCCGGGCTGCTCCGGTATCCAACCCTATACCCTGTTCTTCCAAATACTTCATCACTCCGTCCGCTGCAGCCAGTCCAAAAGCACTTCCCCCGGAAAGTATAATAGCGTGTACTTCTTGAACTAAATTTCCAGGTCTCATGAGATCCGTCTCTCTGGTTCCTGGAGCGGATCCCCTGACATCGACGCCTACTACTGCCCCATGTTTACACAGTATCACTGTGCATCCTGTCCCCGCATCAATATCCTGCGCATGACCTACTTCTATACCATTGACATCCGTAATATAGCCCTTATACATATCCTTCCCTCCCTCTAACAGAAACATCACCTGATATAACCTTAGTGATGGTCCCATCTTGTTTTTTAACCAATAAGGAACCATCTGTATCAAAATTTATGGCAAAACCCTCAAATTCCTCATCCCTACCTATTACTATCACAGGTTTATTGAGAGTTACTGAATACCTCCTGCACTCATCAAGAATCGCTTCAAAATTACCATACTTAATATATTGATAATAAATATTCTCTATTTCTTTCATGATCTGAACGATTACTGACCTTCTGTCTACTGTCTGTCCCGTGCTTATGTAAAGAGAAGTTGCTGTCTTAGTTAGTTCCGCGGGAAAATCCGATTCCTCTAAGTTGGCGTTTATCCCTATGCCAACCACTATGTAATAAATCTTATCCATATCCCCATGCATTTCCGTAAGAATACCACACACTTTTCTACCATTTACAATTATATCATTTGGCCACTTAATCCCTATATCCAGACCTGTTAATTGATTTAAGACCCTCCTTATTGCTACCGCTACAAGGGTAGTTATTCCGGGCGCCTTATCGGGGGGTATATCCGGCCTTAATACAAGGGACATCCAAATTCCTTTACCTTTTGGAGATATCCAACTCCTGCCCAATCGTCCCCTGCCCTTCAATTGGGTTTCAGCGACTATTAATGTTCCTTCCGGCGCGTCTGCCAGAGCCAGTTCCCTTGCTCTATTGTTGGTAGAGTCTATAATGTCGTAGATCTCCAAGTTTCTGCCCATTATGATGGTATCAATGGATTCCAGGAGGGCAGTCCTATCCAATATGTCAGGGATTCTAACCAGCCTATAGCCCAATCTGGGTTTGGTTTCTATAATAAAACCTTCATGTTGTAAAGATTTTATATGCTTCCATATCGCCGCCCTGGTAATGCCCATAGATGAGCTGATTGTCTCTCCAGATATAAAACTGCCTTTGCTATCCAATAACGCCTTTAATACCTTATTGCGCATATTACTTTCTCCCTAATCTTTTGCTATATCTACTTCTTCTCTATTATATCCATTTTAAGAAGTGTTGCATAGCTGATAAGGGGAAAACCCCGCACTTTATAGTGCAGGGTTTTCTAATGATAAAAGGCATGGTTACCTATGGTAGTAATGTATTGTCTGTTATTTACTATCCAGCTGCCGGCAGCCTTCTTGGGATTAAAGAAGTATAGTGCGTTTCCAACGGGCTTGCTCCCCCAGTAAGCTTCCTCTGCCGCTTTTAAACACTCAGCACTGGGATTATTGTAGATTGTCCCATCCGCTACCGGACTGAACTGTGGTATGCCCTGAAAGTATTCGAATATGACACCATAAATGGTATTAGGAAACTGCTTTGAATTTACTCTGTTCATTACGACATTGCCAACAGCGACCTTTCCGATATAAGGTTCTCCCTGGGACTCGGCATGGATAATTCTGGCCAACCAGAAAATATCATCTCTTTGTTTGGCAGTTAGAGTGCTCCTGTTAGCAGTGCTATTGCCAGTAGTTTTTTTACCGAACAAGGCATTTTGAGTTTGCGGACCTGCTATCCCATCTATCCTGAGCCCATAATCTATTTGAAATGCTATTACTGCATTTTCCGTAACATGACCGTAATATCCGGTCGCTGTGCCCTTGAAATATCCAAGGGCTTTTAACGCATTTTGAAGCTCCCTTACCCTTTCGTTATACATTCCAAAGTATAAGGTACCCTTGTATCCACTGCCGGAACCTCCTTCATAAAGAGCTGTCTGAGTCTTTGGCCCTGCTATACCATCGACATAGAGTCCATAATCCTTTTGAAATCTAATAACTGCATCCCTGGTTATGGTTCCATAGTAACCGGTGATCTTGGGGTAGGTAAAATACCCCTTGTTCTTCAATGTTTGTTGCAAACGTGAAACCGCCTGCCCCCTACTTCCAACCCTAAGTACAGGATAGGTTGCGGCTTGAACAGGCACAGCCGTTATCAGAATAGAACCCGCAACCAATATCATGGTTATTGATATAACCAACATAGCTACCCTTTTATTTCTGTACACAGAAATCCCCCTCTGTATGTATTATGTTAAGTTACCATAATCCATTATAGAAGGGGATGATTTTCCGGTCAAACCACAAGATCGCCGTATTCAATTTTGTTACAAATTTGTGACACGAATGTTAACTATTATTAATTTTTCCTTACTGTTTCATGCTTATACCAAGTTTAGCCACTATTTACTCTCTTTATAATAATTTTTCCACCTTTACCTGGGGCAGGATTTTTTGGAAATCCTCTCTCGTGCACATTAGGGTTCCTTCCCTAATGATAGATGCTGTAGCCGCTGCTACACCGTATCTCAACATATCCTTCAAATTCAGACCTTCTATCATGGCAAGGCAAAATCCTGCTATGATAGAGTCCCCGGCACCGGTAGTACCTTTTACATCAACCTTAAGGGCAGGGGCATAATACCCGTTGTTTTCATCTATTATAATAGCACCCTGACCGCCTAGAGAAACACATATTATCTTAACACCCTTATACAGGAAAACTTTTGCTGCCTTTATAATATCCTGATGAGAAGTGATCTTAATGTCCAGAGCCGTTTCCAGTTCAAACAGGTTAGGTTTTATTATATATGGCTTCCCTTCTAATCCATGTAACAGCAATTCTCCCTCGGCATCCAGTACAGTTTTAATTGGAAGGCCGGATACTGTCTGCAATAATTCTCTATATATGGTGGTGGATACACCTCTGGGGGCACTTCCACTCAATACAAGGATATCACTATCGCGGCAATGTGCCATAAGCTTGTCCTTAAGCTCGACTAAGGCATCAGCATCTGTCATATGACCACTTTCATTCAATTCGGTAACCACCTGGGTTGACCTATCATAGACCTTATGGTTTACCCGCACCTCCCCTTTCACAGTTACAAAATCGTGGGCTATTCCTGCCCTGTCCAATCGTTGCTCTATCAGGTCTCCATTTATCCTGTAGTTGATACCTGTGCATAAGGCTTGGCCGCCAAGCTGACTGTAGGCGATAGCCACGTTTATCCCCTTTCCTGAGGGATCAATCCGGCTATCGATTATTCGGTTCATACCGCCATATGTAAAGCCATCTATGGTTACAGTCTTATCTATACATGGATTCAGAGTCACAGTAGTAATCATACCTATCACCTTATTATTCCTTTTATTATCATGGGCCTTTGCATTTATAGTAAATCGAAAAGCCGGGGTCCTAGGACACCCGGCTCTTAACTCTTATTGTTGTTCCCTTTCCATTCTGGCCTGTTCAATCACTTTAGCGCTGATATTTCCCGGTACTTCTTCATACCTTACAAAGGTTAACTTAAAGCTACCCCTGGCCTGGGTCATGGAGCGTAGATCAGTTGCATATTTAAACATTTCTGCTTGGGGAACTTCAGCTTCGATAACTTGAAGCCCTCCCCCTATAGGTGTCATACCAAGGATCCTGCCCCTACGACGATTTAGATCTCCGATAATATCACCCATATATTCATCATTTACTGTCACTTCAACTTTCATAATGGGCTCCAAAAGTACCGGATCGGCTTGTTCCAGCTTCCTATAAGCCAGATAGGCTGCCATCTTAAAGGCCATTTCGGAAGAGTCTAC
>DGDX01000004.1:20668-25026 GCA_002385665.1 Firmicutes bacterium UBA3941 | reverse complement strand
GGCTGCCATCTTAAAGGCCATTTCGGAAGAGTCTACGCTGTGGTAGGACCCATCATATAAAGTCGCCTTTATCCCTACCATAGGATAGCCTGCCAAGACTCCATTTGTTAATGATTCCTGTAGGCCTTTTTCAACAGCTGGGATGTATTGTCTGGGCACAACACCACCAACAATTTTGTCTACAAATTCAAACTGTGTCTCTGTATCTGGTAGGGGTTCAAATTCGATCCACACATGTCCGAATTGTCCATGACCACCGCTTTGTTTCTTGTGTCTTCCCTCGGCCTTGATGGACTTCCTTATGGTTTCCCTATAAGCTACCTTGGGGTCTTTGTATATTGCGCCTACACCAAATCTAGACTTTAATCTGCTGGCGATAACATCCAATTGCATTTCCCCTACACCGCTAATCAGGGTCTGGTTGGTTTCTGTATTGGTCTCTATCCTAAAGGTAGGATCTTCTTCCGCCATCCTGTTCAGACCGCCAAAAACCTTGTCCTCTTCTCCTTCTTTTTCAACCTCTATAGCCATGGAAATAGCGGGTTCAGGAAACTCAATGCCTTTGTAGATTATGGGTGAGGCTACATCGCACAGGGTATCCCCTGTCTCGGTCTGTTGAAGTTTAGCAAAGGCACCGATATCACCTGCAGTAATTTTGGTTATCTGGTTTTGCTTTTTACCCTTTAACATATATAGGGCGGTTGTCTTTTCATTGACGTCCTTGTTTGCATTATATACAGTTGCTCCACTATTTAGCTCGCCGGACATCACTTTGAATATGGATAGTTTGCCTACAAAGGGATCGACAATGGTCTTGAATACCAAGGCTGAAAAAGGCTCATCAACTTTCATCTCACGCCTGATTTCTTCACCGGTTTTTGGATTAGTACCCTTAAAAGAGGGTCTGTCACATGGTGAAGGTAGGAAATTAACTACTTCGTCTAATAGCACATCGACTCCGACATTATTAACGGCGGAACCGCATAGTATGGGAACTATATCCCCATCCAGAACGCCTTGCCTTATTGCGCTTGTCAGTTCTTCGATGGAAATCTCTTCACCTTCAAAGTATTTCTCCATCAATTCCTCGCTGGTTTCCACCGCTGCTTCAACCAACATGGTACGTATAGTCTCCACCTCGTCCACCATAGACTCGGGAATGGGAGCATCCTTTAAATTCTTACCATCAAATATTTTAGCGTTCATTCTGAGGGCATCGACGAAGCCTTTAAATTCCCCACCTTCCATAATGGGAATCTGAAAAGGTGCTATGGATGTTCCATACTTATCCTTTAGTTGATCTAACACCTTAGAAAAGTTTGCATTCTCACGGTCCATCTGGTTGATAAATACCATTCTGGGAATGACGTGACTTTCACAATAATCCCATGCCTTTTCCGTACCCACCATCAAACCTGATACAGCCCCTACGACAAGCACAGCACTGTCAACCACTCTCAAGGCTCCCAACATTTCTCCGACAAAGTCGAAATATCCCGGAACATCAATAACATTTATTTTATGATTATTCCATTCCAATGGGGCCAGTGCAGAACTGATGGAGATTTTTCTCTTTATCTCTTCGGGATCATAATCGGTAGTGGTAGTTCCATCTTCAACACGACCAAAGCGTTCCGTACCACCCGCGTTAAATAGCATGGCTTCTGTTAAAGTAGTTTTTCCTTCACCGCCGTGGCCAACAATGGCAATATTGCGAATTTCTTTCGTTTCGTAATTTTTCATGCGTAATCCCCCTCTTTAATAATATTGCTGTGTCCCTAATCCTAGGAAATCGGTAATTAATATATGGCATCCGGCAGATAATCCCTGCTCATAAAGCCAACAAGGAAGTTTCAAAAGATACATCGTTAAATGGGTCAGGGCATATCCTTATAAACCAAGGTTTTTTGAAACTCCGATTAACCAATTGCTTTTTTAATAACACCTTAAATTATAGAACAAGTCAATACTCTCAATTAACAGCCAACCTTAAAATAAACATTAATCAAGGCAATTATTCATGAAATCAGCTAGGTGTATACAGTACAGAAATAAAGCTACTGGCTTGATTAACATTTCATCTATTGGTTTGATAGCATAATTATTAGAACCAATAGATGTCATAATTAATTTCTTATATTGTAACATATATTTTTATTTTGCGCACTAAAGAATTTAGATTAGAATGATATCATAGTAGTTTGCTATATATAAAATTGTCATGGGGGATCAACGGCGTTTTCTTCATCTTAGTATTCCTTGACTTTTATGTACATTGAGTATAGAATCAACTAAAAATCATCCTTTATTCCGCCATATTCTTTGATTCTGGCAGTATTTTTAGGAGTTTGATGACCTATGAAACCTATAAGTATAGATTTAGAATTACCAATTAATTCGTATTCTATACATATCGATCAATCCTGGGAGGGACTTAATAAAGCAATAAAACCCTTTATAGGGCACAAGGCCATGGTGGTAACCGATGAAAATGTAGATGAATTGTTTTCCCGTGATATAGACTTCATTTTAAAGTCCATAGGGAGTCAGGTTACTCTAGCTGTTGTTAAACCTGGCGAGGATAGTAAAAGTCTTAAGACTGCAGAATCTTTATACACTCAGGCCTTGAAAAATGGACTCGATAGGTCCTCTGCGATTATTGCCTTGGGTGGAGGTGTCGTGGGCGATTTGGCAGGCTTTATTGCAGCTACCTATATGAGGGGCATAAATTATGTACAAATACCAACCACCCTGCTGGCCCAAGTGGACAGTAGCGTAGGTGGGAAGGTGGCTGTAAATCATCCATTGGCAAAAAACATCATAGGCAGCTTTTACCAACCCAAATCTGTCTATATTAATATTGATACCTTAAAGAGCCTACCCGACAGGCAGTTTTCCACTGGAATGGCTGAGCTGATAAAGTATGGGTTTATATGGGATAGTGAATTTTTAATATGGCTTCAAAAGAATATAGATAGAATAATGGAAAGGCAAGAAGAAGCCCTTGCATACGCTATTGGATGCTGTTGCAGAACCAAAGCCCATATAGTAAGCCAGGACGAAAGGGAAAAAGGGCTACGAACGATTCTTAATTTTGGACATACCATTGGCCATGGCTTAGAATCCTTAACAAATTACAAGCTGTATACCCACGGCGAAGCCGTTGCCTTGGGTATGGTATATGAATCCTCAATAGCTTATCAGATGGGATTGGTGGATCGTTCTATGCTTGATCTGCTGATCTGGTTCCTTGAAAAAGCTAACCTCCCGACTGAAATACATGGTGTTGATACCGAATCACTTATGAGGGCTATGGCCCATGACAAAAAAAATAAGGATGATTCTATCGTTTTCGTGCTTCCTGTTGGAACTGGCAAAGTAGATGTTTTCAACAACCTTGACATTAAGCTGGTCCACGAGGTATTTAAGGAGTCTCCAAAAAACTATTCAATTGATAATTGAATGAATTTGGATTATTAGATACTAGAGCTAATCCATTGAACGATGTATTAACAATTCACTTTTTATTATTCTCAAATGAATTCTACATAATTAGGAGGAACTCATATGGTAAAACAAAGAAATGCTATCAATAGCCTTAGTCCCTATATTCCCGGCAAACCCATAAGTGAAGTTCAGAGAGAGTTGGGTCTTGACAGGGTGATAAAACTGGCATCCAATGAAAATCCTTTGGGAAATTCTCCTGCCGCTACCAAGGCAGTCCAGAATTGGGCCCTGCATATGGCCATTTATCCCGATGGGAATAGTGCGGATCTAAGAGCAGCCTTGTCCAAAAAGTTAGGTGTAGCCCCGGACGAGTTGCTTTTTGGGTCGGGAACCGATCAGATTCTGGAGATAATAGCTCAAACCTATATAAATCCGGGAGATAATGCCATTATGGGGGATCCATCCTTTCCCCGTTACGAATCCGTTGTAAAAGTAATGGATGGAGAAGTAGTAAAAGTCCCATTGACCGGAGATTATCGGTTAGATCTAGCAGAAATTTTAAGAAAAATAGATTCGAGGACCAAAATAGTCTGGCTATGCAACCCCAATAATCCGACAGGGACTATGATCACGGCTCAAGAGCAAAGGGATTTTATTGAAAGGGTTCCTGAAGATGTCCTTATCGTATTGGATGAAGCCTACTATGAGTATGCCCTTGGTGAAGACTATCCCGACAGTATAAAGCTTCTGGATGAGTTCCAAAACTTACTGATACTCAGGACCTTCTCAAAAGCTTATGGTCTTGCCGGGCTGAGAGTTGGATATGCAATATCCAATCGGGACATCATAGAATATCTCAACCGGGTAAGAGGTCCCTTTAATACAAATACTGCAGCTCAAATAGCTGCTTT
>DGDX01000004.1:0-20466 GCA_002385665.1 Firmicutes bacterium UBA3941 | reverse complement strand
AAGGATTTTCTTTATTCTTCCTTTGAAGAGATGGGGTTGGAATACATCCCCACCCATGCCAATTTCCTGATGGTGAGAGTCAATCTGCCCAGTGCCTTCGTATTTGGGGAACTTCTAAAAAAGGGCGTTATTATAAGATCCGGTGATATCTACGGTATGGATGATTGGATAAGGGTCACCATCGGCACCGAAGAAGAAAACGAACTATTCATAAAGGCTCTCAAGGAGGTCATTAGGGATAGGTAGAAGCCTGATATTAAGCCTCCTAAGGGTATGACCAGTATAATGTAGCATGGTAATACGGTAGAATATGTATGTTACGATAGAACCAATAAATACCTAGTCAGTTATACCACCTGACTCTGTGCTAAATCAGGGTATTTCTCGTAACATACAAACCAAGGTAAATATTTTACGACGTCTGAAGTACTATATAAATTTTGGTCGTAAAACAGACACAATAAAAAATATTTAGAAGCGAGGAATGGTAGTATGGTAATCGTAATGAAGGCAAATGCCACAGAACAACAAATAAGTGGCGTAGAAAAATTTCTATTGAATCTTAAACTAGGGGTGCATATATCTACCGGTTCAGAAAGAACTATCATTGGTGTAATAGGGGATAAACGGATCCTGATAGATACCCCACTTGAGATAATGCCTGGGGTAGACAGGTTGGTCCCCATCATGGAGCCATACAAGCTGGTGGGAAAGACCTTCAAACCTGAACCTACTGTCATTAACATACAGGGTATAGAGGTGGGTGGCAATTCACTGGTGATGATGGCGGGTCCATGTGCCGTTGAAAGCGAGAAACAGCTCATGGAAACTGCTCTTTTCCTAAAAAAACAGGGAGTTCAATTTCTACGCGGTGGTGCCTACAAGCCCCGAACTTCACCCTATTCCTTTCAGGGTTTAGGAGAAGAAGGCCTTAAGCTGCTAGCCAAGGTACGCGAGGAGACAGGGTTGTTGATTGTCTCGGAGGTGGTCAGCACTGACTCCTTAGAAAAAGCACTTGAGTACGTAGATGTGCTTCAGATCGGAGCCCGCAATATGCAAAATTTTGATTTGCTGCAGCATGTGGGAAAATCAAAGATGCCGGTGGTCCTCAAGAGGGGTTTGTCCTCTAATATAGAGGAATGGCTAAATGCGGCTGAATATATTCTAAGTGAGGGGAATTATCAGGTAATTCTCTGCGAACGGGGTATCAGAACCTTTGAAACAGCCACCCGTAACACCCTTGACCTTAGCAGCGTCCCTCTTATAAAGGAAATAAGTCATCTTCCCATAATAGTGGATCCCAGCCATGGTACTGGTAAGTGGAATCTGGTCACCCCCATGGCCCGTGCCGCTATCGCTGCCGGGGCAGATGGGTTGATCGTTGAGGTGCATCCCAATCCCCAGGTCGCCCTGTCTGACGGCAATCAGTCCCTAAACTTTGAAAGTTTTACAAAGTTAATGGATGAGATTCGTAAGATTGCGCCCATCCTAAGACGGGAGCTGCCGCAATGACCTTTGAGAGGATTTGTATAGTTGGTTTGGGACTTATAGGTGGATCATTAGCAAAGGCTATCAGGAGGAGCCAGCCCCAATCCTTTATAACAGCCGTCGATACTAACCAAAAAAGCCTGGGCGATGCATTGTCGGAACAAATAATAGATAAGGCAACTACTGATTTATACGGGGGTGTTAAGGGGGCAGAGTTAGTCTTTGTCTGTACCCCTGTACATGTTGTACCATCCCTTCTCAGAGAAATTATGCCCATATTGGGTAAAGACACAGTAATAACCGACGTGGGAAGTACTAAACAGGAAATCATGAAGGCCGCTGAGAAAATCAAAGTCTCCAATCAAAGTCAGGCTATTTTTATAGGTGGCCATCCAATGGCTGGTACTCAGCATTCAGGCTATCAGGCATCCCTGGCCCATCTCTTTGAGAACGCCTACTATATCCTTACCCTCCTTGATTCTACTCCTTCTTGGGCTGTGGAATCATTGAGGAACCTTTTACTATCAATAGGAGCGCTGCCCATGGTTATGGGTGCAAAGGATCATGATAGAGTCATTGGAGCCGTTAGCCATCTTCCGCACGTTGTAGCTGCTGCCCTGGTAAATGCAGTAGCAGAGATGGAGGATACCTCCCACCTATATAAGAAGCTAGCCGCCGGTGGATTCAGAGATATAACCAGAATTGCCTCATCTAACCCCAATATGTGGAAGAATATATGTATGGATAATAAAGAGGAGCTAGTGAAACATATTATGCGTATAAACAGGCACTTGGTTGCCTTTGCCCAGATGCTGTTAAGGGATGAAGGATCAAAAATCCATGATTATTTTGCCTGTGCCAAGACCTACCGGGAAAATCTACCTGTTAGGCAGGCCCTTAGCCTCCTATCCTACTATGACCTTTATGTTGATGTTGAAGATCGACCGGGAGTTATTGGAGCCGTGGCTACAATACTGGGGAAGCATTCAATAAACATAAAAAACCTGCGAATTATCAATAGTCGGGAAGGTGAGCCAGGTTCCTTGATAATATCCTTTTCCGATTCATCCTCCCTGGACAAGGCGCAAAAGGTTCTTAAGGAAAATAGTTATGTTACCTTTACCCAATAACATCGGATTAATGTGTTGTGCCAGATAGAATAACGCAATTGCTATTGAAAGCGAGTATCAACCAGCGTATTATACTAATTTGACGGAGGTTTAGGAATTGGTAATTTCAGTACCACATGCTAATCGGTTACAGGGCACAATTCACGTTCCCGGGGATAAATCCATATCCCATCGGGGCGTTATCTTTGGTGCTCTCGCTCAAGGCACTACCCGGTTAGAAAACTTTCTTATGGCTGATGATTGCATAAACACTATCAAGATATTTAGACAGATGGGCATAGAGATTGATATCAAGGGCCATAACACCGTTGTGGTGCAAGGAAAAGGTATATATGGGCTTTCTGCACCAAAAGGTCAGTTGGATGCAGGCAATTCAGGGACTACGGCCAGGTTGCTTATGGGTTTACTGGCAGGACAGGATTTCGATTCCATTCTAACCGGGGATGATTCTTTAAGGAAGAGACCCATGGATAGGGTTGTGATTCCCTTAAGGCAAATGGGAGCCCGGCTTATGGGAATCGAAAACAAGGAATTTCTTCCCATAACCATTCTAGGCAAAGGAGCAACCCTTAAATCCATCGATTACACCATGCCCGTAGCCAGTGCTCAGGTCAAATCCTCCCTAATACTGGCCTCCATGTATGCCGATAATAGTTCCCATATTCATCAACCCGCAATTTCCAGGGACCATACGGAAATAATGCTGGAGTCCTTCGGTGGAAGGATTCATACTGATGGAGAAACCATAACCACTTACCCCCAACCGGAGCTTTATGGTCAAGATCTGCTCATACCCGGAGATATCTCTTCTGCCGCCTATTTTCTTACGGCTGCCCTTTTAGTACCCGATTCGGAAATTATCCTAAAAAATGTTGGGATAAATCCCACCCGCTCCGGCATACTTGATGTATATAAGGCTATGGGAGCATCAATCAATATTGAAAGGATCTATTCCGGCGGTAAGGAACCATCGGCGGATATTACCGTTAAAAGTTCTTCCCTAAAAGGTACAGTCATTGAAGGTTCACTTATCCCAAGGTTGATTGACGAACTACCCATAATAGCTTTGGCGGCTACTCAAGCTGAAGGAACCACTATTATCAAGGACGCGGAGGAGTTAAAGGTAAAGGAATCCGACAGAATCGATTCAACCGTTGGCATCCTCAAGAAAATTGGTGCCAATATAGAATCTACCCCTGATGGTATGATAATCCAGGGCCCTTCACCCTTGTTTGGGACCCAGCTTAGACCGGGCTCGGATCATAGAATGGTCATGATGGCGACAATAGCAGGATTGATAGCTCAAGGTTCAACGACTATCCATGATGCAAATTGGGTTAACATTTCCTATCCGGACTTCTTTGCCCAGATAGAAGCGCTCCGATGCTAAGCATCGAAGCGCTTTTTCTCATGATCTTCATACAGGTTTATCCATACATTATCCTAGTTCCTTACGGTACTTCTCCATGGAGATCTTGAATAACTCTGCAGGGGTTGGGGGCGTGTAGGTAATTGCATTTGCCCCCGCCTCAATGGTCTTTAAGATAGTTTCGTCACTGGGACCCCCTGTTGCAATGATGGGCACTTGAGGGAACTTATCTCTTATTCTCTTGACTATATCTATGGTTTTGCCGGCGCCCGATACATTTAATATTGTAGCCCCCGCATCCAGGCGGGACTGTATGTCCGTCTTTTCAGAGACTACAGTAACTACTATGGGTATATCGATGGTAGCTCGTACCGCCATTATAGTTTCATTACTGGTAGGGGCATTTACTACTACACCGATAGCCCCCTCAAACTCTGCATCCAGGGCCAGGTTTACCACCCTCTTGCCAGTGGTCAATCCCCCTCCCACGCCACAGAATACCGGTACATCAGCAGCCATGGTTATGGCTTTGGTTATAGCCGGTTGAGGTGTGAATGGATATACTGCAATTATTGCATCAGCGTTGATGTTCTTTATTACAGCTACATCAGTAGTAAAAGCCAGGGACCGAATCCTCTTACCGAATATCTTTATGCCCGATGCCTTTCGAATACAATCCGGCACCTCTATCATATGTCTTCTCAGAGTCCCCCTTATCTCAGGTATAAATCTTTCCATCTTGTCCCTCCCTCAAAATTCATTAGTATAACGTGTTATACAAGCCAAACATATCGGTGATGACTATCAAATGTTGCTTCCAGATTGCTATCTGAGGTTTATCCATTTCAAGGTCTGAATAATAAACTTATCCTATTTTAGCATACAATCAAGGTCCCTATAAACATTTTTATAAATAAAATGACCCCCGTTATTAACTAACGAAGGCCAAGTAGTTGTTGTATATTTGTGCAACCATCAGGGTACTTTGCGATTGTTGCGCATCTGAACCAAATATCCACGTTAATATGATAGCTATAATGATGACAGCTATGATGGCAATCAACCACTTTAACGTATTCTTACGGAAATAAAAGATTTGCATCCACACACCCCCACGGCACAATTTTCATTAACTGGCATTATATAAATATGCCTGAGGTTATGTCATTATTACAAACTAGGGTAGCAATGTTCTTAGCAAATCCAATGCTATAGGACCTTCCTTTTTTATATCCTTTGTGCTAGCTTCAATACTAACTCTACCCCTATATCCAATGCTATTGAGACTAAGGAAAAAATCTCTGTAGACATCTTCGTATTTGTCAAGGGGAATAGTTCTGCCTTGACCATTTGCAATATGGCCGTGTACCAGAATGTCAGCCGTTGTTTGCCTTATAGCTTCCATAGGCTCGCCTTCCATCCGCATATGATAAAAGTCTGCCAACAGTTTTATGTTTGGATGCCCAACATCGTCTACAAATTTTATTCCTTGGGCCAGTGAGGTTATAATATTTGTTTCTCTTTTGTTAAGGGGCTCCACTGCTACCACAATATCATATTGACGGGCTAATTTACCCATCAATCTCGCCACCTCAACCAGTTCATTCCATCCGTCTCCCAAGGTCAAATCCGCAGGAATTTTCCTGGCTCCCCCGCTGCCGAAAACTACCACTTGAGCACCAAGGCCGGCTATTCTATCAAGGGCTCCCTTAAGATATTCCTCTACTTTATACAGATCTGTCTCTGGCCCAATGAGTCTTATGTCACCAGGAAACAGCACATTGAATACCTCGCAGCCGATTCCAGCCTCTTTTGCTTTTTTTAAGGCCTCCTTGTATTCTGTGCTATCCATTTGTACAACGCTGACAACAGTGGGCTCAATATAGTCAAATCCAATTTTAGCAATCTCATCAATTTGACTAATAGGTCCGCATAATCCTATCCTCATATTAATATGTCCCTTCTACATCCAAAGCTTTATCCGCCACAACCTTTTTCTTGAATGTGGAGCTTTGAATTTTTTCTCTCAGTTTTTGATAAAAGAGGTCCTCGTCAAAAGGTATATTAACCCAACTATCGGTCCATGATGATAAATGCATAGCGTTGGATATGGTCAAACCATTTATGCCCTCAATACCGGGGGCTAACAATGGGGTACCATTAACAATAGAGTTTACCCAATCCTGGGTAATGCCCTGGTGGGCGGTTTCTTCCCCCGTAATTGGTATATCACATTTCCAGCATTCCGGCTCGCCAAAGCCACCCTTGTATTCTTTGTTGAATTGCCTTTCTGAAACCCTTAATCTCCAAAATGTTAATTTGCCGTCTTCTGCCACCAGCTTGCCTCGGTCCCCGGTAATTTCAAATCTATTGGTCCCGGGAGCATCCCCTGTAGAGGTGATGAAAACTCCTGTAGCACCATTGGGATACTCGACATATGCCGTTACATCATCGTCAACTTCAATATCATGATATTTGCCGTAGCTTATGAAGGCCTGAACCCTTACCGGCATACCACATATCCACTGCCATAGATCTAAGTTATGGGGGCATTGGTTAAGTAAAACTCCGCCGCCTTCTCCTGCCCAGGTAGCTCTCCATCCGCCGGAATCATAATAGCTTTGGGATCTGTACCAATTGGTAATTATCCAATTGGTTCGTTTTATTTCGCCCAGTTCTCCTGACTCCACCAAATCCTTCATCTTTTGATATAGGGGATTTGTTCGTTGGTTGTACATAATTCCAAATACCCTATCGCTCTTCTCTGCTGCCTCATTCATTTCACGGACCTGTTTAGTATATACCCCAGCTGGTTTCTCTACTAAAGCGTGCAGGTTATTATCAAAAGCCTTTATTACCAAAGATGGATGGTCATAATGTGGAGTAGCGATTATAACCCCATCGACCAGTCCTGATGCATACATACTGTCTGCATTGTCGAACAGCCCTATCCCATGACCAATATTATCCTTGACCCATTCCAGCCTTTTAGGATTTATATCACACACTGCCGTTAATTCTGCGTTTTTAATTTTGTTTTGAGATAGGTACAGGGCATGGGCACTGCCCATATTTCCGATACCTACTATGCCTATTCTTACCTTGCTCATTCTAATGGCCCCTTCCTTTCATCCAAATTCTTAGATAATAACACCTTGTATCGGTTACTATGTTGGTGATGGGTGCTGATCTCTTTGTCTCTTGGAGCAATTACGCATCCAGACCAAGTCTTTGTAAATTATTAAAACTAATCTCCAAACTCTCGAAAGGATCCCTTTGACAGATATCCTGTTCCACTGCCGCCCATTCTATGTTGTTCTTTATGCTGGCATCTATAATATCGGGCCAATTGAGATTACCTTCCCCAACCTCTGCCATTATTTGTTTGACATCCTTACTTATGGCCATATCCTTATAATGGATAACCTGCATCCTATCCCCAACCTTATTGATCCAGTCAACGGGATTGGCTCCACCGGCCTGCACCCAATATGTATCAATTTCAAACCCGAAAGCTTCAGGATCGGATTCATTCAGAAGGATATCCATACCCAGCACCCCATCAAACTTCATAAATTCAAAGTGATGGTTATGATAGATAAATTGTAATCCATTATCTGCTAGCTTCTTGCCTATTTCCGATGCTTCCCTGACAAATGCCTGATATCCCTCTTTACTGGACTGATATTCACTGGGCATGCTTCCAACCCCAACATATTTGCAGTTCCATAACTTGTGCTGTTTTATAACATCATCGAGATTCTCCTGCATGCTGACAAAACTGATATGAGTAGCACAAATAGTTAAACCATGACTATCCATAATATCTTTTACTTGTTGATGTTCCATCGGCCCTATTCCCGATACCTGTACCGCGTTATAACCAATTTCCTTGATTCTTTTCATACTCCTGTCCAAATCATCCGGTGTTTTTGTAAAATCTCGTATGGTATAGAGCTGTGCAGCTATTCTAGGTTTCTTCATAATTTGGCACTCCTTCTTAATTAATCTTAAATATTACAACAGAGGGCTAAATCCATTCTAGATTCTGGACCTGGCCCACACCTTTATAATAGCTTGTCTATAAATATTTTATTGCTGGTTGCAGAGGATCTATAGAGCCCGTCCAGAATTTCCAAGGACCACATACCCTCCTCCACAGGAATAATGGCTTTTTCTGCGCCATTCATAATATTTTCATAGAAATACTTTATAAGGGTAGCATGACTCTTTCCCCAATAGGACTTATAGGGGGATGATTCTGAGGTCCCATCAATAAGTTTTTCCCATTGGCCATCCTGTATTTTTATAAGTTCATCATCATATATTCTCAAGGTACCCTTATCGAAATGTATTTCAATTTCTACAGGTGAATTATCAGTATAACAATTCGTAGCATAGAAGATACCCCTGGCACCATTCTTAAAATAAAGAGTGGCTTCTGCGGTGTCCTCCACCTCTATAACATCCTTTAAAGCTCTGGTAGACACGTGCCCCTCTATGAATTCCACCTCTCCCACCAGCCATCGCATGAGATCCAATGTGTGTATGGATTGGTTTATGAGCACTCCTCCACCCTCGGTTTGAAAGCTGCCTCTCCAACCACTTTCGACATAGTAATCCGCGTCCCGAAACCAGGTTACCAACCCTTTTACTCCCCTAATCTTCCCCATTTCCCCACTGTCAATGATCTCCTTTGCCTTAATGGAAGTAGGGTTGAATCTGTTTTGGAAGTTAATAGTTATTTGCCTCTTGTTTTCCTTAGCTGCTTGGGCCATCATCCTAGCCTGCTCTACATTCATAGCCGCAGGTTTTTCAACAATGGCATGTTTGCCCGCTTTTACTGCATCAATGGCCATTTTACTATGTAAGTAATGGGGTGTACATATATGTACTATGTTCACTCTCGGATCTTCCAGTACTTCATGGTAGTCCATGCACCAGCTCCCGCCATACTTTTCAGCCGAGGCTATTGCTCTATCCTCCCTGATATCCACAAACCAAAGGATTTCACCCATACCGCTATTCAAAACAGCATCAGCATGAACCCTATGGATTGCCCCACATCCTATAATAGCTACTCCAAAACCTTCCATATCCATTCCTCTTTCCTTGGGATTCCCGTATTGGGTCATAACCATCATAAATGGATAAATTCTACTGAAATAACCTAACATATCCAGATATGATGGATTCAAGCCTAAAAAAGTAAATAAGTGCTTAATGAAATTTCATAACTAGAATTGCCAGCACTATAGTCTAAGGTATCTTATAATATGTTTACTAAAACTTACCTATTGATTTAATTATAACATTGACCGTGTATTAGTCAATGTGAAAATCCTCTCCAAGCCATCTCTTAAGGGTTTCTGCGTCCTCTAGAAACTGCTCCGCTCTATCACCTTTAACAAATTCGATTAATGCATAGTGTTGGCCAGGGATATCTCTAAGCAATCTTAAATATTGCCGCCATTCCTGATATCCATCTTCAAGAGGCAGTCGGTCTCCATCTATCCAATGGTATACATGAACGTTTTCCAGCCGGGATAGAATTTGCTCCAGCCCATCCATGCGGTTTTTTATGTCATGATGAGCAAGAGGTTGCCAGTAACTGCGAACATTTGGGTGATTAACCTCGTTTATCAATCTTTGGTTGGATTCCAATGTGTCAGTTAAAGTATCGCTATGATATTCATAAGCTACGATGATATCCTCTCCTTTTGCCATATCTCCTATTCTGATTGAATCCTCAACAGCCCTGTCCCAAACCCTCTGATCTGCCCGTTCTGACCCTATATTTCCAGCCCAAACACGTATTAAGGGAGCTTCCAGTTCCAGGGCTGTCTCTAAAACATCTCTGAAATCAGGTACCCCCTCTTGCCCTTGGCATCCAACCCTATAGTAAGAACCATAGGCGGCCACCGTCAGCCCTGCTTCTCTTGTCATATGGCCTACCTCTCGAGCGGCATGAAGGTTTCCGTGGGGTACATGGACGTCACCTCCCCATTCGATACCCTTTAAGCCGCTTTTTTGCACCAAGGTAATTATCTCCCTAGGTTGAAGCTGTCTAAAGGTAATGGAAACCAAACCTCCATACAACATAACCAACACCCTTTCCAAATTTGAATATTTTAATCACTTATACTGATTGGATTAATATCAACAATTAAAGAATCATTTAACCCCTTGTGCCAGTTCATAATCTTAGGTAATGATACATTAATAAACGGATGACTTCATCGACTTGGCTAAGAAAACTTGGCTTATCCCGCTTCTTATGCCAATATGGAAGATTTCTCCCTGGTAATCTCCCAATGAAGCTCTTCACCCTTAAGATAGCGTTTCAACTCATCCGCCATATATCTGCCCATCCTGTTGCATTCCTTCCCTACAGATCCGGCAATATGAGGGGTTAAGACTACGTTTGGCAGGGTATATAATGGTGAATTGGGCTCCGGGGGCTCCGGCCATGTAACATCCAGGACTGCCTGAATATCAGTACGTTTCTCAAGCACCCTAATCATTTCCTCCTCCCTCACTACCGCTCCACGGGCTGTATTGATGAAGGTCGCATATTGTTTCATAGATTCAAAATGTCTGCCGGTGATCATTCCTTCGGTTTCCGGCAACCAAGGTGTATGTAAGGATACAACATCGGCTCTCCGGAATATTTCCTCCAGCCCACATAATTCAACTCCTAGTTCCTTAGCCATAGCCTGGTCGGCATAGGGATCGTAGGCAATAACCTTTAAGTCAAAGGGCTTGAGCAAATTACAGACATATCGCCCAATCATACCTAAAGATATAATCCCGACTGTACTCCCGTAGGAACCAAGAACGCCCTCTATTGTAGCTGGATAGGCTTTCTGATTTTTTATATGAAAAACGTAATGCCACCCTCTTTTCAGGGAGAATAGTATTTGAGATAGAGTAAATTCAGCCACAGGAATACCATTTGCGGCGTATGCACTGGTTATCCGAATCCCTCTCTCCCAAAAATCCTCTGTTACAATACCTTTAACTGAACCGGCGCCGTAGAATACCATTTCTAGATTTGGTGCGACGGCCAGAAAGTCATTATCTATCTTGGGTCCTCCCCAACCTGAAAAAATAACTTCTACTTCTTTTAGAATGTCAGGATTTTTTTGAGCAACCTCTCTTGATTGAACCGGACCGATTATATCCACCAATTTTTCAATATCCCTACGCTCCTCCGGTCCATAGATTATTTCGTATGAGTTTTTATCCAAAACATACAAACCTTTCTTTTTCATCTTTTTATCCCCCACTCTCTTTTCTAATATAGATATTTAAGTTCTCACTTTTTTGATTAGAAGACCTATTCCTGCCACCGACCCCCGAGATGTTCCGCCAAGAATTTCTCAGCGGCCGTATAAAATGTAATTCTATCATCTGGCGATGAAAAGCTATGTCCCGCATTAGGGAACAATAGGTACCTTACATCCAGGTTGTGTTCCTCCATAGCTTTAACGATCTGATCGGACTCCGATTGTTTTACCCTTGGATCATTCCCACCTTGGGCAATGAGTACCGGTATCTTGATTTGGTCCACCTTAAAGAGGGGAGATCTGGATTCCAGGAATTCCTTTTCGGTCTCTAAATTACCCACCCTCTTATAGTAGTTATCCAGTATAGGTGTCCAATAAGGCGGTATGGATTCTAAAAGGGTCACCAAGTTGCTAGGGCCAAAGAGATCAACGGCACAGGCAAAAACATCGGGCGTAAAGGATGCACCTACAAGAGCAGCGTACCCACCATAAGAGCCCCCATATATGCCTATCCTATCAGGGTCTGCATAGCCTTTTTCTATTGCCCAGTTGACCCCGTCGATTAAATCATCGTGCATCTTGCCGCCCCATTCCTTGTTTCCCGCATTTAAGAAATCCTTGCCATATCCCGAAGAACCCCTGAAGTTGATCTGTAATACCACATAGCCTCGATTGGCCATCCATTGGACCTCCGGATCAAATCCCCAAGTATCCCTGGACCAGGGGCCGCCATGGACATTGAGTATCATAGGTAAATCTTGTCTCTTGGATCCAGGCGGAAAAGTAATATATCCATGAATGGTAAGCCCGTCCCTGGATTTAAAGGATATCGGTTCAGTCTTCGCCAGGGTATAGTTATTTAACTCGGGCAATTCATCGAATAGATGAGTGCCTACATCTTCTTCTCTATTATAAATGTAGTAGGATAATGGCTCATCATCGCTGGTAAAGGCCAATAGCCAGATCCTGTCGTCTTCACTGCCACTTATGAAGGAAACATCTCCGTCGTTAAGCTTGGAAATGGTTTCGAAAGCTTTTTCAGTATCGGCGTTAAAGAACACCCATTCCTTCCTATCCTTAATGAAGGATGCAGCCTGAACCTCATAGGTTTCATCATCAACTAAAACTTCATATACATCGTATTGGGGATCTTCAACCAATGTGGTAGTTTCGCCGGTTCTGATATCCACCCTTATCAGCCTTCCCGTATTGGATTCTCTGGAATCCAGGATCAACATACTCCTGCCATCTTTAGTAAACCCTAAGGGTGCGCTATTGTTAGACGATTCATAATCCCAGGATATAAGCGTCCTCCACTCGCTATCCTTATTGTCTCGTACTAAAAGATCGGATCCACCATCGGTGTTTGAAGTCAAGGCTCCCCTTACATCGCCCTTGTCATCTATCATCCATCCCTGTATATTTCCAGGATTTCGCTCTAATAATTCCAATGAACCACTACTTATCTTTACTCTATAGACATCATGATTGGCGGGATTGTCCCTGTTAAGGGCAATTAAAACTTCATCGGGGCGTTTTATGCTTGTCCCTATTAGTATAGCCTGAACATCTTTATACGGTGTTAAATCCTTTATCCTACCTGTTTCAATATTGGATGCATACAGGTGATAGTTTTCATCCCCTAAGTAGTCTTGCAAGATTAAAATATGCTTGTTGTCTCCAGCCCAGAAAAACCTGTAATTACCGGGAGTACCAGGCTGTTGGACCGGTATGTCGTCACGGTCTTGATCCAGATATTTAACCAAGATGGTATCATACCCATCCTCAAAGAGACGGTATGCCAGTTTGGTACCATCAGGGGATATACTGGGCGAAGTCCTTACAGGATCTGCAAAAAGAACCTCTCTGGGTATCAGTTCTACTTCTCCAGTATTACTATGTACCTGCTGATCTTCCAGATGGTCTTCTATTTTCTCTCCTTGCCGGTCAGTGCCTATCCCATCAACCTGAACGGGCAATATTCCCCTTTCCCCAGCACAGGATGACATTATAATAATAAAAAGAACTAGAATTAAAGCTACAACTCTCAGTCTTAAGAGTTTCATTGGGTATCTCCTTTCGGACCTGTACACTGTCCAGTTATTTAATTTATAACACATAACGGAGACCCGCAATTTAAACGGAAAACTCTTGCTCGGGTATGGACACAACAGCCGGAATTCCAACTTGTTTATTCGGATCTTGAAAAGTTATAGGATAATAATTTTTGTATTTCTACTATAAGCAATGGTGCCAAGGATAAAGCCCCGACCATTAACCACTGTTCTCCGTTTAATGCCTTTACTTTGAATATTTCTGATACAGGGGGTACTATGATGACAAAAATTTGAAGCAGGGCTGAAAAGACTATTGCCCATAAAAGTTTTACGTTGGTGGATAGCCCAACCTTAAATATGGATTTAGTGTTGGATCTTACATTAAAGGTATGGGCCAGTTGACTTAGGGCTAAAACGGTAAAGGCCATGGTGCGTCCGGTTACTACATCGACCCTCTGCCCAATTACAAAGGCTATCAAAGCCAGCAAGCCTACCATGGCTCCTTGATATATTATTCTTGTTATCATGCCCCTATCGAATATGCCCCTATTGGGGTCTCTCGGTTTACGGCTCATTATATCCTTCTCTGCAGGATCGGCCCCTAGAGCCAGGGCCGGCAGGCTATCGGTAACCAAGTTAACCCAAAGAATGTGTATGGGTAGTAGGGGCTCTCTCCAATTGAGGATGGTTGCTATAAACAATATAAGTATCTCGCCCACATTACAGGATAGGAGGAATTGTATGGACTTCAGGATGTTAGAGAATATAATACGTCCCTCTTCCACTGCAGATACTACTGTGCTGAAATTGTCATCGGTTAACACCATATCTGCCGCTTCCTTTGCCACATCGGTACCCACTATCCCCATGGCTGCTCCAATATCAGCCCGTTTAAGAGCAGGCGCGTCGTTGACCCCATCCCCCGTCATTGCAACCACTTGACCCCAGTCTTGCCAAGCCTTTACGATCCTTACCTTGTGCTGAGGTGCCACCCGGGCATATACGGATATGTTTTTGACCCTGTCCCTAAGCTCTTCATCACTCATGCCTTCTACTTCTGCGCCTGTAACAGTCTCGTCACCTTCTGCTAGTATACCAAGCTCTTCGGCAATTGCCGCTGCAGTTATTTTATGATCTCCGGTGATCATAACAGGCTTGATACCAGCCCTTTTACACAGCTGTACCGCTTCTTTCACTTCTTCTCTGGGCGGATCTATCATTCCCATCAGTCCTATGAAAACAAGCCTATCTTCCAAATGGGCCTCATTATTTTTGTCAGGCACGTAATCAATATCCTTATATGCCATTGCCAGAACTCGAAGAGCACCGGAGGCCATGGTTTCATTGGCTGCTTGAATACTTGCAATATGCTCAGGGGTTAAGCTTTCAACACTACCATTTAATAGAATTCTATCGCATTTATCCAATAATTCGTCGGTACCGCCCTTGGTAAATATTCTATAACCATTATCCAGCCTATGGACAGTTGTCATGAGCTTTCGTTGTGAATCAAAGGGTAGCTCGTAGACTCTTTCTGAGGTCTGGTCTAAAGATCTCTTATCATATCCGTAATTTAGTCCTAAATCCACTAAAGCAGTTTCCGTTGGGTCTCCTATACTATGAAGTTCCCCCGCTTCTTCTTTTATTTGGGTATCATTGCATAAAACTCCTGTAAGAATAAGCAATTCCAGGTGTTGATCCCGAGCATGATTTTCCTTGGTTACATCTCGGAATTCACTGTTATAGTATAACTGCTTGACCGTCATCTTGTTTTGGGTTAAGGTGCCCGTCTTATCCGAGCAAATGACTGTAGCACTCCCTAAGGTTTCCACCGCGGGTAGCCTACGTATTATGGCATTGCGTTTTGCCATCCGCTGTACTCCTACGGCCAACACTATTGTAACGATAGCAGGTAATCCCTCGGGAATGGCGGCTACCGCCAGGCTAACGGAGATAAAAAACATATTAAAGATGTCCTTGCCGTTAATTACTCCCACAGCAAAAATAAGTCCACAGATCCCAAGAGCGGCTATCCCCAAAATCTTTCCCAAGGATTCCAATCGTTTCTGAAGTGGGGTCTTCACCCCTTCCTCCGTCTTTATCATCTGGGCTATGGCGCCCATCTGGGTGGACATACCCGTTTCCACAACAATTCCCATCCCCCTGCCATATGTAACGATGCTACCGGAGTAAGCCATGTTAATTCTATCCCCTAAGGGTATGTCTTCATCCTGTAAGGCTGTACTTTGTTTATCAACCGGGACCGATTCCCCTGTTAAAGCAGCTTCTTCTACTTTTAGGTTGGATACTTCTATGAGCCTAATATCAGCGGGCACAAAATCTCCAGTTTCCAACACGACTACATCTCCGGGAACTAAGTTTTTAGCATCAATTACATCAGGTCTGCCATCTCTTACGACCTTTGCATGGGGGGCGGACATCCTTTTAAGAGCAGATAAGGATTCTTCTGCCTTATTCTCCTGTATAATTCCCAATGCTGCATTAAGGAGTACGATGGCAAGAATTATAATAGCATCACTTATTTCTCCCAATAATCCGGATATTATAGCAGCTATGATAAGTATAACCACCATAAAATCCTTAAACTGTTCAATAAACATACTCCAAACAGATTTACGATCCTTCTGTTCCAATTCATTTGGTCCATATTTTTGAAGGCGCTGAACTACCTCATTTTCTGATAATCCTTGTTTGCTAGTATCAAGTTCCCTTTCTAAATCCGGTATAGAAAGGGTATGCCAAACCATATTTCCCATAAACTCTGTCCTCTCTTATGTAATAGTCTCTCCCCAAATGATTTTGATAATTATATACTAGTAGTAACATTTGCTTTGTATATAAAAATGATGCACCCGACATCAAAGGCTCAATGTCCAGTACATAGCCCAACAAACCTTCACTCAAAATCTTTAAACAATAGGCTGGGTTGTATCCCTTGATTATTCTGGTATTTTCCGCTCTTATACTTTTCGTAATCCCCTAAAATAGAGTGATAGTAGATCTGACAGACCTCAACCCCCGGATATATCCTAATAGGCTGGATACAGAAGATTTCCAGTGTCCAATATCCGCTAAAGCCAACGTCGCCAAAACCTGCCGTTATATGAATGAAAAGGCCCAGTCTGCCAATGGAGGATCTCCCTTCCAGCATTGGCACCAGCCCCTCCGTCCTTGTGTATTCAACAGTCCTTCCCAGGTATAGTCTACCAGGTTCAAGAATTAAGCCCTCCTCCGGAATGATCAGGCTCTCAGCCTTATTCTCTTGCTTCATGTCCAAAACATGGTTTTTATAGACCAGTAATTCATTGTGTAGCCTTAGATTATAGCTATTGGGATTCAATTGATTTTCGTTGAAAGGCTCTATAAATATATCCTTGCCCAATCTCTTCTTAATTTCTTTTCCAGATAATATCATTGACTTTCCTCTATTCTAATGTAAATTCCATATGTATCCCTTATTTCTTTCCTGGGTTGTTGAAAAGATCCTTGTATTCCAATCTTTCCAGAGTAGTCACAATCTTATCGGCCTTTGATAGGTCCTGGTTTCCCGAGTTTGGGTTTAAGAAGCCGATACACTTCATCCCGGCCCTTTTCGCCGCAGTAACTCCATTTACTGAATCCTCCAATACCAGGCACTCACTGGGTTTAACCTCCAATAGGTGGGCTGCCCTTAAAAATATATCGGGTTCCGGTTTGCTTTTGTCAACATGCTCCCCACTAACGATCAAATCAAAATGCTTGCTAATACCAATCTTTTCTATGGCCAGTCGAATAAATCTCATCGGAGAAGAAGATGCCAAGGCTATTGCTATATTATTGTTTTTTAAGTCCGATATCAAATCCCTGATTCCATCAATGGCTTCAAATTTCCAGGTTTTCAACAAGTCCAGCTTAACACACTGCAATTTCTCCAGCAAATCATCCACTGAAGTTTCTATGTTGTACTTGTCCCTAAGTTCTGTCACCATTTGCCTGGTATCTATACCAACATAACCATCCAGTTCCCCATCAGCCAATTCGATTCCAAATTCCCTGAATACTATCTTATCCGCTTCATAATGCAAAGGTTCGCTGTCTATTATTACTCCATCCAGATCAAAGATAAACGCCTTTATCATAACCCTCCCCCAAAATAATATATTAATATCCACTATACGTTTATTGTCATCATCAATTCAGCATAATTTCTGCCAGCTGTAAGGGTCCTACATATGATCCATCTTTGTAGACCCTCATATTGCCTCCCGATATCTCGTCTATAAGGGTAATCTCGTTATTATCACCAACTCTACCAAATTCCAATTTTATATCATAGAGTTCCAATCCCTTAGCTGATAACTCTTCTTTTATAATTTCGCATATCTCAAATGTTAGGTTCTTAAGAATCCGATATTCCTCGGTAGACAATATACCCAACACCTCCAAGGCATCTTTGGTTATTAACGGATCATTGCGAAGATCATCCTTTAGGGTAATCTCAATTAGACCATGGAGGGCTTGTCCTTCCCTGGCATATTTGCCATAACGTCTGAGAAAACTGCCAACTGCCCTGTATCTGCATATTACCTCAATACCCTCCCCAAACAACTTAGCCTTTTTTACCTTCATTGTCGATTCCCCTAAATCGGAATCAATAAAATGGGTTGGTATGCCCCTGTCGTTTAAAATCTTAAAAAAGTATGTGGTTAGCCGAAGGGCAGCATTTCCTGCGCCTTCCATCTTTAACCCTACCGTGTTAGCTCCCGGATCGAAGATACCATTCTCCCCTGTCACATCGTCCTTAAATTTAAACAGGTAATTGCCATCATCCATTAGGTATACGTCCTTGGTCTTACCCCTATTGATTAGCTTCATCTTCTATACTCTCTCCTTTATATAAGTAAATCAAAATAAATATTGATGAAATACATCTCTTTTCTTTATCCCACCTCTGGATCCTATAACATACCTATAAATGTACATAATTAGTGCTGTGTATCGCTAAGGTTTGCGAAATGATTCAGTGCAATACCAACGGCTACAGCCAGATTAAGAGAATCTATTTCCTGACTGTGGGGGATCCTAACACCTATACCTATATTATCAAATTCGGATCCAAGACCTGAGCTTTCATTGCCAAATACCAAAGCATAGGGTTTATCAGGATATTTCCTTATCTCATTTAGAGTCGTTTCGCCGTTTAGTCTAAAGGTGAAAATTTGGTTATGGTAGCTTCCCTTGTACTCTTCAAAGCTATCAAAGTATTGTAAGTTAACTTTAAAGAAGGAACCCATGGATCCTCTAATAACTTTAGGGTTGTATGCATCAACAGCAGGACTGATAATACCTATATCAGTACACCCAAACCCAACGGCAGTTCTAATAATTGTTCCTAAATTACCCATGTCACTGGGGTTTACCAGTAAAATATGGTTTGACTCACCGGATAAGAATCCGGGCAACTTGGAAAAAATCCCTACGGCATAGCAGTTTTCTTTTTTACTTAACCTGTTAACCAACTTGTCGTTTGATTCTACGCTGATACCATGCTGGTTGCATAATTCTATTATTCTATCTATGCCCTGATTTTGACTCCCACTTGAGTGTAATATTACTTTCTTGACTATACCGGGTTGGTTTTGCAGGAGTTCAATTGTGGGAAAGACACCGAGAGTATACGAGTAATCAAATTCCTTTTTATATGGTTTGACTATCATTTATGTAATCCTCCCTAAGCAATGCATAATTTAGCCTATCCCATCTCCGCCCTGCAAAATAGACAGCCTTTCTTTCCCTGCCTTCTAAGATAAAGCCCGTCTTCTCTAGGGATCTCTGGGCAGCCACATTCTGTTCTAATGTATTGGCAGATATTCTCTCAAGACCAAGATTATGAAAGCCATACCAAATCATAGCTTTCACCGCCTCCGTCCCATACCCCTTGTTCCGATACTCTATCTTAGCTATTCCTAGGCCTATGGAACAAGAGCGGTTTCTCCAGTCAATATCCTGTAATGCCACATCCCCAATAACGGTTCCATCCAACAAGAATACACCAAGACGTATATGCTTGATGCCCTGATCCCGTTGAATCTCTTCAAACCATGAATCAGCTTTCGTATTGGAATGCCCTATATTAAGGGGTTCAGTCGCTGATTGGAAATCATACTCGTATTCCTCCCACAATTTCCTGCAATGCTCCTTTTCAAGGGCTGCAAGGTAGATATTTTTGCTACATAACCTTAGCATTTACAGTTCCCCCCTAGGATAACAGTCCATTTATATTCTCCTAAATGCGCTACGTATATCCTATCAATTTCTAAAGGTGCTGACGCAATAAATTCTCAAACAGTTCTTACCTACATGACTTTTGATCATGTAATGGATAGCTCCGGGAATTTAAAATCGCCAAGATCGCATGTAATATTTCTGACAAATATGGGGTCAGTCTCATATTCATGCATGGAATATTCAACATCAGACCAATAGGGCATAAACCCAAATTCCACATTTTTAACATTATGAAACGGAAGAAATTTTACCAGGTCACCAAAGCTAATGTCCATCAGTGAAAAAACTCCTATTAGCTTAAGCGTTGATTCTTTCTGCTCCGCAATTACCATGGTTTTTAGTTCGGGTATTTCGTATATGAAATCTTTGAGATATCCAAAGTGTATATGAAATATATTTATGCTCTTGGTATTTATACAGTCTAGTCTATCCGAATAATTAATGCGGTTATATACATAGTCCCACACCTTAGGATCGTTATACTGCAACTTAATTGGATTAATATAGTTATTGATCTCAATTTCACAAACGGGCTGTTTTTCAAATATACGTTTAAATCCAAACCTGGGATAGAAGTTAACGACACCATCGTTAGCAGACAGATACATAGGAACACCTTCGTATTTATTAATAATGTGCTCCATCAAAACCCGTGACAAACCTCTGCCCCTATATTCCTGTTTTGTTGCTACAGCCCCAATTGACAAGGCAGTATAATGCTTTTGTTTAAAAATTATCTCTGCTTTATAGACGCAAATATTGGAAACTATCTCCCCGTCCTTAATTATTGAGTAGCTTTCATAGTTTTTATCCCATAGGTTAAGGTCTGTCTCTTATACACATCT
>DGDX01000070.1:5540-39675 GCA_002385665.1 Firmicutes bacterium UBA3941 | reverse complement strand
GGCAGGATATTCAGGATAATTGTAGAATATGTGATATTGTGAGCTATTACCGAGGGGATTATGGCAAGAGAGTATACACTTAGGAGGGGACAGAATGCTGGCTAAGGTAAAGAGCGCTGGGATATTTGGTGTCGAAGGATACATGATTGACGTTGAAGTGGATATATCCAATGGGTTACCGGTCTTTGACATTGTAGGTTTGCCGGATATATCCATTCGCGAATCAAAGGAGAGGGTTCGGGCAGCCATTAAGAACAGTGGATTTGAATTCCCAATTAAGCGGATAACCGTAAATATGGCTCCTGCAGACACCAAAAAAGAAGGACCTGCATTTGACTTGGCCATAGCGGTGGGAATCCTTATAGCAACCGGTCAGATCCCTGTAATGGATAATCCTGACCCTGTTTTTTTGGGTGAATTATCGCTGGATGGTACGCTAAAACCCATAAGCGGTGTCCTTCCCATGCTCTTATCCATAAGAGAAGAAAATAATTCCGTGGTTCTGCCCTATGAAAATGCAAAAGAAGCCAGTAACGTATCCGGTGTTACAGTATATCCCTATAAAACATTGGCTGAGTTAGTGGAATCTTTCAGGAGTGAATCGGGTCTAATCCCATATATAAGAACTGACTCTGCAGGTACCGGATTTAAACCTTCATTTGCAGATGACTTTAGCGATGTTAAGGGTCAAAATGGAGCCAAAAGAGCCCTGGAAGTAGCTGCTGCGGGAGGACATAATATTATACTGATGGGGCCGCCGGGTTCCGGTAAAACCATGTTGGCAAAAAGGCTCCCTACGATCCTTCCGGACCTATCCTACGAAGAAGCACTTGAGATAACAAAGGTCTATAGTGTAGCTGGTATGATAAAGGAGAAGGAAGGGATCGTTGACACTCGACCCTTTATGTCGCCACATCATACGATTTCAAGCTCCGCCCTTGTAGGAGGAGGGAGAATACCCACCCCAGGGCAGATTAGTCTCGCTCATCACGGAGTTCTTTTCCTGGATGAACTTCTGGAATTTAAGAAGGATGTTTTGGAGGTTTTAAGACAACCCCTTGAGGATGGAGAGATCACAATATCCAGGGCTCAGGGCACTGCAGTATATCCTTGTAAATTTATGCTTGTTGCCAGCCTTAACCCATGTCCATGTGGTTATTGGGGAGATGCAGACCATGAATGTACCTGTACCCCTAATGAGATACGCAGATACTTAGGCAAGATATCGGGACCGCTATTGGACAGATTCGACATACATATTGAGGTGCCCAGTTTATCGTTTCAGAAGATAAGCGGGGACGAAAAAGCCGAATCCTCAGCAAGCATACGGGAAAGGGTAAACCAGGCAAGAGAGCGACAGATTCAACGGTACAAAGATGAGGGTGTATTTTACAATGCGCAGTTAAGTCCCAAACAGATAAGAAAGTACTGTAAAATGGACAATTATGGGAAGAGGCTTATGGAAAAAGCCTATACCACCATGAAATTGAGCGCGAGGGCATATGATAGAATTCTTAAGGTTTCAAGGACTATAGCCGATCTTGAAGGATCGGACAATATAGAGGCAAGCCATATAGCGGAGGCTATACAGTACAGGTCATTGGACAGGCAGTATTGGCGTTAAGAGATTAATTTACATAGAATCTAGGCGCTTAGATTAGGGGGGTTACAGGTGGAAAAGTTTGAAGAAAGGATTTATTGGATATGGTTATCCCAGATTCCTGGCATTGGTGCTAAACGGTTTCATTTTTTAGTGGAGCACTTTGCCAGCGCTTATGGAGTGTGGTTGGCATCAAAAGGAGAGTTGCTAAAGCTAGCCCCTCAACTAAGCGTTAATGTGGTAAACGAGATAATAAATCAAAGGCAACAGAGGGTATTGGATAGAATTTATGAAACTACAAATTCAGCGGACTATAGGATCGTCACCCTCTTGGATGAGGAGTATCCCGACCTATTGAAACAAATATTTGATCCACCGCCTGTACTTTACTGCAAGGGTATGTCCCTCAAAGATATTAATCCTTCAGTAGCAATCGTGGGTTCCAGAAGATCAACGGGTTATGGAAGGCAGATGGCCGAAAAGTTTGGCTTCCAGCTGGCTGAAGCAGGTGTCACTGTAGTAAGCGGTCTGGCCAGGGGGATAGATGCCATGTCCCATCATGGTGCCTTAAAGGCTGGGGGTAAGACCGTGGGGGTGTTGGGCTGCGGTATAGACAGGGTATACCCACCGGAGAATCGAAAACTATACAGTACCATGGAGGAAGAGGGAGCAATAGTATCCGAGTATCCACCCGGGACATCTCCATTAGCCGGGAATTTTCCTGCCAGAAATCGTATCATCAGCGGATTGGCAAGTGGGGTATTGGTGATAGAAGCGGGTTTGAAGAGCGGAGCCCTTATTACTGTTGATTTTGCATTGGAACAGGGAAGGGACGTCTATGCCCTCCCAGGTAATATCAATGTACCTCAGAGTGCAGGTACGAATAAAATACTAAAGGAAGGGGCAAAACTGGTAACCGATGTCCAGGATATTCTTGAGGATCTGGGTATAAGCCAGGAAGATCCTGGAAATGCGTCGGAGCCCCTGCAGCTTGATTTTTTTGAAACCCAGGTGTATAATGCACTCCAAGAAGGGGAGAGGCATTTGGAGGAGTTAGCAAAAGATACAAAAATTGAGATACATAAACTAAATGCAGTTTTGACAATGCTTGAAGTTAAGGGGATAGTAAAACAAATGCCAGGCAAAATATTTATTAGGAACTGGGATGCTTAATACCAATGGAGGTTATAGAATGGCACAAAATCTGGTAATCGTTGAATCACCAGCAAAAGCAAAAACCATAAAAAAGTTTTTAGGAAGAAATTATAAGGTCGAAGCATCTATGGGGCATGTTAGAGATCTGCCCAAGAGTCAACTAGGTGTGGATATCGAGAATGACTTTGAACCAAAATATATAACGATAAGAGGAAAGGGAGAAATCCTCAACAAATTGAGAAAGGAAGCGAAGACGGCGAAAAGAGTACTTCTTGCAACAGACCCGGATAGGGAAGGTGAAGCAATATCTTGGCATCTGGCCCACATTCTAAAAATAGAATCCGATAGTCCTTGCAGGATAGAATTCAATGAAATTACAGGCACCGCCGTTAAGGAAGCTGTTAAAAAGCCCAGGCCTATAAATAAAGATCTGGTCGATGCCCAACAGGCGCGTAGGGTTTTGGATCGCTTAGTGGGCTATCAAATTAGTCCCCTGTTATGGAGGAAGATTCGCAAGGGATTGAGCGCCGGTCGGGTACAATCCGTGGCAACAAGGCTAATATGTGACAGGGAAAGAGAGATACAAAGCTTTGTTCCCGAAGAGTATTGGTCGCTGATTGGTAATTTTTATAAAGATGGAGATAAGCAGGTCTTCGAGGCCGCTTTTTATGGTATAAAAGGCAAAAAATTGGAGCTGAAAGAAGAAAAACAGGTCCAAGATATAATAAAAGACCTAATAGGTGCTGATTATATAGTGGACGAGGTTAAAAGGGGTAGCAAAAAGCGAAATCCGTCACCACCCTTTACCACCAGCACCCTTCAGCAGGAGGCATCCAGGAAGTTGGGGTTTACAGCTCAAAAAACAATGCTATTAGCCCAACAGCTCTATGAGGGAATTGACATAAGGGGAGAAGGTTCTGTGGGACTCGTTACCTATATAAGGACGGATTCTACCAGAATATCGGAGGGAGCCCAAAATGAGGCGCTGGAATATATACTATCCAAGTATGGTAAGGAATTTAGACCAGGTAAACCCAATCAATACAGGGGCAGAAAGGGGTCTCAGGATGCTCACGAGGCCATAAGGCCTACAAGTGTATTAAGGGATCCTGATTCTATAAAGGATTCCCTGAAAAGGGATCAATACCGGCTTTATAAACTGATCTATCAAAGATTTTTAGCCAGTCAAATGACACCGGCACTTTATGAAACTATGACCATAAATATAAAGGGAAAGGACTATATATTTAGGGCCAATGGTTCGCGAAAGGTTTTTCCGGGATATTCAATTATCTATGAAGAGGGTCGTGATGACGGTAAGGAAGAGGTGGAAATAGATTTACCCAATTTGAAAGCAGGGGACAAGGTGCTCTTGGATAAATGGACGCCAAACCAACATTTCACTCAGCCACCTCCACGCTTTACGGAGGCTACCCTGGTACGTGCTTTGGAGGATATGGGAATCGGCAGACCCAGCACTTATGCGCCTACCATCCATACCATCACATCCCGAGGATATGTTGAAAGGGATAAAAGGACATTGATACCCACAGAATTGGGGTTTATAGTCAACGATTTGATGATGGACTATTTTGCGGATATAGTGGATTATCAATTTACCGCAGATATGGAGGAACGTCTTGATAGCGTTGAAGAAGGCAAAAGAGCCTGGAAGGATGTTATAAGGGATTTTTATCCTTCCTTTAAAACCCTATTGGATCATGCAGATGGTGACATTCCCAAGATAGAAATAAAGGATGAAGTATCCGATGTCATATGCGAGAAATGCGGTTCAAACATGGTAATAAAGACAGGTCGATATGGTAAATTTCTGGCTTGTCCCAACTTCCCAGAATGCAGAAATACAAAACCCATAGTGGAAGAAGTAGACGTCCCATGTCCTAAATGTGGTTCAAACGTAGTGGTAAGGAAGACCAAGAGGGGGCGTAAATTTTATGGATGTAGTAAATATCCCGAGTGTGACTTTGTTTCCTGGGATTTACCAGTAAAAGAACCTTGTCCGAAATGCGGATCCTACATGGTTGAAAAAACTCAAAGGGGCAGGGCGAAAACCCTTGTTTGCTCCAATGATCAGTGCAAATATAAAGAGGAAAAGAGAGAATGAAGGAACTAAAAGTTAATGTTATAGGCGGTGGTTTAGCCGGCTGCGAGGCTGCATGGCAGCTGGCAAACAGGGGCATAAAGGTGGATCTTTATGAGATGAGACCCCATGTGATGACCCCTGCTCATACCACTTCAAACTTAGCGGAGTTGGTTTGTAGCAATTCCTTAAGATCTGACAGATTAGAAAATGCAGTGGGTTTGTTGAAGGAAGAGATGCGCAGGCTCAACTCCCTGATCATAAAAGCAGCAGACCTTAACCGCGTACCCGCAGGAGGTGCGCTGGCAGTGGATAGGAATGCGTTTTCAGAGTATATAACGGATATCGTGGAAAATCATCAGAACATCGATGTCCATTATCAGGAAATCAAGGAGATACCCAAGTCAGAGTATACCATTATTGCGACAGGCCCCCTTTCGTCACCCAGTATTTCAGAGGCTATTTCGCAGTTTGTAAAAGAGGATTATCTCTATTTCTTTGATGCGGCTGCTCCCATTGTAACCCTGGAGTCATTAGACAAAACCAAGGTGTTTAGGGCTTCCCGTTACGGGCGCGGTGACGACTACCTCAACTGTCCTATGAACAAGGAAGAGTACACAAGGTTTTGGAACGAACTTGTAAATGCTGAGGTAGTAACGTTAAAGGATTTTGAAAAAAAGATATTTGAAGGTTGTATGCCTGTGGAAGTTATGGCTCAAAGGGGCCTAGATACCCTCAGGTTTGGTCCCTTAAAACCCGTAGGGCTGACAGACCCCCGTACCGGAAAAGAACCTTACGCTGTGGTGCAGCTGAGACAGGACAACCATAAAGCAACCTTATACAATTTGGTTGGCTTTCAAACGAATTTGAAGTTTAGCGAGCAAAGGCGGGTCTTCTCTTTAATTCCGGGGCTTGAAAACGCAGAATTTATCCGTTATGGGGTTATGCATAGGAATACTTTCATAAATTCACCCAAGCTCCTTGATTCCTTCTATCGGATGAGGGAGAACAATAGAATATATTTTGCCGGGCAAATAACCGGAGTTGAGGGATATGTCGAATCGGCATCAAGCGGTCTTGTAGCCGGCTATCACCTGGCAGGGACCCTGCTCGGCAAACAGGTTGTCGAGTTTCCCGGTACTACTGCCATTGGTGCACTTGCCCGCTATATTTCAAACCCTACTATTAGGGATTTTCAGCCAATGAACGTTAATTTTGGGATTATGGACCCCCTGGAAAAAAGAGTTCGCAACAAACAAGATAGAAACAAGCTCATAGCCGACAGGGCACTTAAGGCCATAGAGAGTTATATCCACCCCAGATAAACGTGTCAAAAGGTTGAATTTTGTAATATTGTATGATACTATTTGAATGTTTAGTCAATTAGTATACTAGGGGGGTTAGACTGCTATGTTGAAAGGGACCACCATAGTGGCCGTAAGGAAGAATGGCCGGGCAGCAATTGGCGGAGATGGCCAGGTTACTTTCGGTCAAAACACCATTATGAAACATGGTGCCAGAAAGGTACGGCGACTCTACCATGACAGGGTATTAGTGGGCTTTGCCGGTAGCGTAGCCGACGCATTTAGCCTCAGCGAACGTTTCGAGGCTAAGCTGGAACAATATGCTGGCAACCTGGAGCGGGCAGCGGTGGAATTAGCCAAGGAATGGCGCGCCGATAAGCTTTTACGGAAATTAGAGGCTATGCTCATAGCCATTGATGATAAAACACTCCTAATTATTTCTGGGACAGGTGAAGTTATTGAACCCGATGATCAGATTGCGGCAATTGGTTCAGGTGGAGCCTTTGCCATGGCAGCGGCTAAAGCGCTCATGGAGAATACTCAATTGGAGCCCAAGGAAATTGTAAGGAAATCCTTAGAGATTGCCTCATCCATTTGCGTTTATACAAATGATAACATCTACATTGAAGAGATTTAGGAGGTGCCGCTGTTGGATAATTTGACTCCCAAGCAGATAGTTGCAGAATTGGACAGATATATTGTAGGACAAAAAGAGGCAAAAAAGTCGGTAGCTGTCGCTCTTCGAAACCGGTACAGGCGCAGCCTTATTGAAGAGAATTTGAGGGAGGACATCACTCCAAAAAACATAATAATGATGGGACCTACAGGTGTAGGTAAGACGGAAATTGCCAGGCGACTGGCTAAACTGGTAGAGGCACCTTTGGTTAAAGTGGAGGCAACCAAATTTACTGAAGTGGGTTATGTTGGACGGGATGTAGAATCCATGGTCAGAGATTTGGTGGAAGCGGCCATACGTATGGTCAAGCATAAGAAAACAGAATCCATTAAGGAAAAGGCCGAGCTGGCTGCTGAGAACAGGATATTGGATATTCTATTACCTACTAGAAAACGAAAGCAACCAAACCCCCTGGAACTTTTATTCCAACAAGACGAAAACGATGATGATACCAATGAGACACCCGATGATACATCCAATCAATCTATGGCTGGAACCCGGGAAAAGCTCCGCCAAAGATTGAGATTAGGAGTCATGGAGGATGTACAGATAGAAATTGAGGTAGAGGACTCAAAATATTCCGGTATAGGATTTATTCCAGGTATAGGAAACGAGGATATGCTCATACAGATTCAGGATGTATTCGGGAGCATACTGCCCCGAAAAACCAAAAAAAGAAAGACTACTATCCGGGAAGCAAGAAGAATATTGGAGCAGGAAGAGGCTCAAAAACTTGTGGATATGGATGAAGTCATAGAAGAGGGCATAGAGGCGGCGGAACAACGTGGAATAATCTTCATAGATGAAATTGATAAAATCGTAGGAAAGGAGATGAGTGGAGGTCCCGATGTTTCCAGAGAAGGGGTACAGAGGGATATTTTGCCCATAGTCGAGGGTACCACCGTTATGACGAAATATGGCCCAATTAAGACGGATCATATACTATTTATCGCTGCTGGTGCTTTTCATGTATCCAAGGTATCGGATTTGATACCGGAACTTCAGGGCAGATTTCCCATAAGGGTGGAATTGGAGAGTTTAACCCAGGATGACTTTGAACAGATACTGACTCAACCAGAAAATGCACTCTTAAAGCAGCATAAGGAGCTAATGAGGGTGGAAAACATAAATCTGGAATTTTCTGATGAAGCCATTAAGGAGATAGCAAGGATTTCCTATATTTTGAACCAGAGCAGCGAGAACATAGGTGCACGCAGATTACATACCGTTATGGAAAAGTTAATGGAGGATATATCATTTAGTGCCGAGGACTTGTCGGGACAGGATATTACAATAGATGCCGATTACGTCCATAAAGCCCTTAAAGACCTTGTTAAAGAAGAGAACCTTCATAGATTTATTCTCTGACTCGGCGCTTATATACAACGATGCAAGGAACAAATCAAGGAGTGAATTGAATTGTCAGAAAGCCTGTTGAGCAAAACCAGAAGATTAAACAAGATTATACAAAGATCGGGTTCAGATCCCGTTCGCTTTTCCGATCTTGCGAGGGTACTAGGTGAGATTCTACATAGCAATATATTTATAGCCAGTCGTAAAGGCAAAATACTAGGGTATGCATTGGAGGATGAAAGATGCCTTAAAAGCTGGGGGATGGATGACAAAGAGATGTCCAGCTTTACCGAGCAATGCAACAGTCAATTCCTCAAGATTAACGAAACCCTAGCCAATATCAACTTTGTAAAAGGTTGTCAAATTGAAGAGCATAATATGGATGAAAGTCCTCATAAGTTTACTTCCATCATACCCATTAGTTGTGGAGGAGACCGCCTGGGAACTTTGATAATCGAAAGAATGGAAGAGGAATACTGTGATGATGATTTAGTTCTGGCTGAATATAGTGCTACTATCGTAGGTATGGAAATTATCAACGCCAAGGCTGAGGAGATAGAAAAAGAAGCACGGGAGAAGGCTGTGGTACAGATGGCAGTTAGGACGCTGTCATATTCCGAACTAGAGGCTATTGAACATATCCTCAACGAGCTTGATGGAAATGAGGGCTTGTTAGTTGCAAGCAAGATAGCAGACAGGGTAGGTATAACACGATCTGTAATAGTAAATGCTCTTAGAAAGCTGGAAAGCGCAAGCGTTATTGAATCCCGCTCCCTTGGCATGAAGGGTACCCACATAAAGGTACTCAATGATAAATTGTTGGAAGAGATAGAAAGGAACCGATAACACAAAAAAGAAGTGATTATATGAACGATGGTATGCTCTCATTGAAGATGGCATTAAAGAAAAATGGTTATAAACTCACCTCCCAAAGGAAGGCTACTTTAAAAACTATATTAGAGAATCAGGGTAAGCATTTAAGCACCGAGGAGATCTTTGTTAAGGTAAGGGAATCCAATCCCCAAATAGGATTGGCAACCGTCTATAGGACCCTGCTTTTACTTGAGGAATTGGGGATTCTTATAAAGCACAACTTTGAGGATGGTCGATATCGTTATGAGCTGAGTCATCCGGAACAAGATCATGACCATCACCATTTGATCTGCCTGAAATGCGGTGAAGTGAGTGAAGTTAAAGAGGATCTGTTAGACTCCCTGGAGGATATTATAGATAGGAATTATGGTTTTAAGGTTGCAAATCATAAGGTAAAGTTCTATGGTTATTGTAAGAAATGTACTTGAAACCCTGCACTTATAATCAGCAGGGTTTTTTCCTGGGCTTAGTGCATAGAGGTATTAGCTTGATATAGGTATTATACTGTATATTAACTAAGGAAAGATGAGTTAAATTAACTCCTGGTGTACTAATCTATAAGAAGATGGCCCTATCCTTTCAACAATGGATTCATTGAAAAGCTCGTATTGGTATAAGTTAGGATAAGGATACACATAATAATTTGGCAAAGATCATGTTGCAAAAAATACGAGCAAAAGGGAAGATAAGAATGAAAGGTATTATTATGGCGGGTGGAGCTGGGTCTAGACTTCGGCCGCTTACTTGTGATTTGCCAAAACCCATGGTACCGGTGATGAACAGACCGGTTATGCAATATAGTATCGAGCTTTTCAAGAAGTATGGGATAAATGATATTGGGGTGACCCTCCAATATCTCCCGGGGATGATTCAGGACTATTTTGGAGATGGAAGACAGGATTCAATAAACCTGCATTATTTTATCGAAGATAAGCCTTTGGGAACGGCAGGTAGTGTAAAAAATGCACAAGAAATTTTAGACGATACCTTTATAGTATTAAGCGGTGACGCACTAACCAATATTGATCTGGAGAAGGCCATAGACTTTCACAGACAAAACCAATCCATAGCTACCCTGGTACTTAAGAAAGTCGATATCCCCTTAGAATATGGGGTAGTGATGACCCACGAAGATGGTAGGATAGTCAGATTCCTGGAAAAGCCCGGCTGGGGAGAGGTATTTAGCGATACAGTGAACACCGGTATTTATATTCTGGAGCCCCAGGTACTGGAATACTTTGAACCGGGTGTAAAGTTTGATTTCAGCAAGGACCTTTTTCCCAGATTGCTGGAGGATGGACAGCCCATGTTTGGCTATGTAACCGAGGAATATTGGTGTGATGTGGGGGATACCAACTCATATCTGCAAGCTCACTTTGATATAATGGGCGGAAGTGCAGGGTTCAAGCCCAATGCCAAGGAGATCGAAGACGGTATATGGGTGGAGGAGGGGGTTTATATACACCCTGGCGCCAGGATAGAAGCACCTTGCTATATAGGCAGAAATACTAGGATAGAGGAAGGGGTCTATCTACATCCATATACAGTTATCGGCCAAAACAATTGTATTGGAGAATACTCCAGTATTAAGAGGAGTGTATTGTGGAACCACAATAATATAGGTAGGAACGTGGAGATCAGAGGCACAATCCTCTGTGATAATATACGTATTGGAAACGATTGTAGTATTTTTGAGGGCAGCGCTGTAGGAAAGAATACCTATTTGCAAGAAAGGGTTATCATAAGACCGGACACAAAGATATGGCCCTGTAAGACAATCGAGCAAGGCATGGTGATAGATGAGAACATAATATGGGGAACCCGGTTTAGAAGAACCTTCTTTGGGAAGGATGGTATCAGGGGTTGTTTTAATACTGAAATAGATGCCAGGTTTGTAAACCGCTTGGGTACAGCCTATGGAACAGAGTTGCAAGAAGGGAGCAGGGTATGTATCAGCTCCAACAGTCATAACGCCGCAATAATGCTGAAGCATGGTTTAATGGCGGGTATGCTTGCCTCTGGGTTAAAGATCTTTGATATAGGCAGTACAATAACACCTGTGGCCAGGTATGCCGTTCGATATCTGGGTCTGGATGGCGGGATTCATATTCGATGCGAGGATGATGATCCAGACAAGGTTCATATTAGTTTGATCGATAGCAATGGAGCAAATTTACCAGATTCTATGGAGCGGAAGATCGAGAATATGTTTTTGAGCGGTGATTTCTCCATAAAGCCTCCTAGCAGCATTGAGAAGGTAAGTAGGATAAACGATATACCCATGTTTTACATCAGACACCTGATTAATTCCATCGATGCCGAAGCAATAAAGCAAAAAAAATACAGGATATTATTGGATACTAAAAGCCAGTATCTGGCTACCCTGTTTAAGGATATAACCAGTGATATGGACTGTGGGGTGGAAATAAACAAGAGACAGATAAAGGGTGCTGAATCGGTCCAGGGATATGACCTGGCTATAAGATTCGAAGACGATGGGGAGAGGTTACAGATCTTTGACGAAAGTGGAGAACCCATAAAAGAGGGGACCATGGTAGCCTTAATCAGCCTGGTATGTTTTAAGCAGGATAAGGATGTAGGAGTTGTAATCCCCTATACCGCCCCAAATGCTATAGAAAAAATGGCGGAGTTCTATCAAAGCAGTGTTATTAGAAGTAAAACTAAAAAACGTGCCATGATGGAAGAGGTTATCAGAATAGGTGATAGTAGCAAGCGAAAGGCCATGGAACGCTTTATTCTATATTTTGACGGCTTAGCCACCGTAATGGGAATAATGGATTTGATGACCAGGGAAGATAAGGGACTTGCCCATCTGGTAGAGGATCTGCCAAAGATACATATGTCCATAAGGGATATTGAATGCCCTTGGTCGGCTAAGGGTAAAGTAATGAGGAGCTTGATCGACGAAGCAAACAGAAGGAATTCTGACATAGAACTGTATGAAGGAATAAAAATTAATGACGAAAAGGGATGGGCCCTAATATTGCCGGATCCCGATGAGCCTCTGGTTAAAGTATACAGTGAGGGATTTTCAGAAGAATATGCTGAGGAATTAAGCGATTTTTATGAGAAGCGAATTAACGGGATAAAGGAAGAATAAGGCTATACCGGTATCACGCTAATCCTTCTTGGGATTAGCTTTTTTTAAGACCTTATTCAGAAAATGTATTTAGAGTTGTATAGCAAAAAGCATAAAATAACCTCTCGTGTTAGTTCATTAGCCATAACCGAATATGACTGGCGCGACGCTATAAAATAATAACAATAAAGTTAAGTCCAGTGGGAATATATTTTGGGACTTCTTTATGGTTGCACTGTTAATATTTATCAAGTATAATAGGAATATTGGATTTGTGCGGAAATCTAATAAAAGGAGGAGGAAATTTTTTAGTGACATCAAAAAATAACAAGACATTGAAACTAATTCCCTTGGGGGGTGTCAATGAGATCGGCAAAAATATGACACTCCTGGAATATGGGGACGAGATCATCGTTATCGATTGTGGTCTAAGTTTCCCAGAAGAAGAAATGTTGGGAATAGATTTGGTTATTCCAGATATAACCTATTTACAGAAGAATAAGGAGAAGGTCAAAGCAATTATCGTGACCCATGGCCATGAAGATCATATTGGGGCGCTTCCATATGTCCTAAAGGAGATCAACGTTCCTATATATGGAACCAGGCTGACATTGGGTCTGATTGAGAACAAACTAAAGGAGCATTCCCTGGATGAAGTAAAACTCAAATGCGTTAAAGCAGGGGATAAAGTAAAGCTAGGAAACTTCACGGTAGAGATAATCAGGACCAGCCACAGCATTGCAGATGCCGTTGCTTTAGCTTTTCATACACCTGTTGGAGTTATAGTTCATACAGGAGATTTTAAAATAGATTACACTCCAATAGATGGCCAGGTTCTGGACTTTGCGAAATTCGCGAAATTGGGAGAGAAGGGTGTGCTTGCCTTATTGGCGGACAGCACCAATGTTGAGCGACCGGGATATACCCTGTCTGAAAGAGTGGTAGGAGCTACCTTTCAAAACATCTTCAGTAATGCCAAAGGAAGAATAATAGTAGCTACCTTTGCTTCAAACATACACCGGCTTCAGCAGATAGTCGATGCGGCTGTAAAGTACAACAGGAAAGTATGCGTATCGGGAAGAAGCATGGAAAATGTAATGTCAGTGGCTGTGGATCTGGGTTATATTAAGATTCCCGCGGGAACATTGATCGAGATTGACGAGATTAAAAACTATCCCCATGAAAACCTGGTAATAATAACAACAGGCAGTCAAGGAGAACCTATGTCTGCCTTGTCCCGAATGGCTTCATCGGACCATAGAAAAATTGAAATAATTCCCGGGGATATGGTAATCATTTCCGCAAATCCAATACCCGGAAATGAGAAATTGATTTCTAAGGTAATTAACCAGCTCTTTTCGAGAGGTGCAGAGGTTATATATGAGTCCTTAGCTGACATTCATGTTTCCGGCCATGCCTGTCAGGAGGAATTGAAGCTGATCCATACCTTGGTGAAACCTAAATTTTTCATCCCTGTTCATGGGGAATATCGACATTTGAAGCAACATGCTAACCTGGCTGAATCCTTGGGGATGCCCAGAGAAAACATAAAGATTTTGGATATTGGAGATGTAGTCGAATTCACCCCGGATTCATGCAATATAACCGGCTCGGTGTCCGCTGGTGGAGTTTTAGTAGATGGCTTGGGCATAGGGGATGTAGGCAATATTGTTTTACGCGATAGAAGACACCTCTCCCAGGACGGCTTGATGGTGGTAGTAGTAACCTTATCCAAGGTTACGGGTGTATCCGTAGCAGGACCCGATATTATATCCAGGGGCTTTGTATATGTGAGGGAATCAGAACAGCTTATGGAGGATGCCAGAGAAGTAGTTCGTGAAATATTGGAAGAATGTGAAGAGAATCAAGTTACGGATTGGGGAACCTTGAAGTACAAGATTAAAGCCGGCCTTAGATCCTTCCTCTATGAAAGGACGAAACGTAATCCTATGATACTTCCCATTATAATGGAGATTTAAGGAGTATATTACGATAACCATGAGTGTTGAATAGTGATACAGGCTTGTCAAACATGGTGCACCCATATATAATAAAAACAAGTTTTAGTAGAGGGTAAAGTGAAAGCCGATAGGTGGAGGATGGATATGTCACATAAAGGGGCAGTGTTCTTAAAGTGGGTCTTGAGACAGGTGCTGGTATTCCTGCTTAGCATCATAATAGTTGCATCTACCGTATATTTTGGAGTAAATTTTGCCTACAGCAAATATATCAAGCCAGTAGATACCAGCAACTCAGAACTGATTGATATAGAGATCCCAAGGGGGTCATCAGTTAGTAAAATTTCAGAGATACTTTATGAAAACAATCTTATCCGCAATAAGATGGTCTTTAAGCTTTACGTGGATCTGTCAAACAAGACTTCAAAGCTCAAGGCGGGTAAGTATAAGCTATCAAGGGATATGGATATAAGCCAGATAATGGATGAACTGGTTTCTGGAAATGCAGCCATAGATACGGTAAAGATTACTATAATAGAGGGTTGGGACATTCGTAAGATAGCCAAGTATCTTGTACAGGAGAAAGGATTTCAATTCTCCGAGGAAGAATTTATCGATGCAGCCAAGGTAGAGAATTTTACTGAGTATGTCTTCCTTCAGGACATTCCCGAAGAAAGGAAGAAGGGTGAAGTAGGAATATCACCATTGGAAGGCTACCTTTTCCCAGACACATATCTGGTATACGAAGATGCCAGCCCAAAGGATATAATGAAAAAGATGCTGGATCAGTTTGAAAAGGTGTATAACGAAATAGACATGGACAGGGCTGAGGAACTTGACATGACTATGGACGAGGTGGTTACCCTGGCTTCCGTTATACAGCGGGAGGCTCGTATAACAGAGGAGTTTTCAATGATATCAGCCGTATTTCATAACAGATTGAAGAAGGAAATGCCCTTGGGTGCGGACTCAACCATCCAATTCCTCGTCAATGAGGACCGTTGGGCTTTTAGCAGTGAGGAATTAAAGATAGATTCACCATATAACACCTACGAAAACCTAGGGCTTCCTATAGGGCCTATATCATCACCGGGACGCTTAGCCTTGACTTCGGCATTGTATCCCTATGAGGAGTTTATGAACTCCAAAAAGCCTTATCTGTATTTTGTTTTAAAGGATCCTAAGACAGGGGAGCACGTATTCAATACTGATTATAAGCAACACCTAAAGGATAAGGAGAAATATGAGTCCAGTTGGAAGAACATTGGAAACCAAGATGAGTAATAGGATATAAAGTATAAGGGGCGCACATGATTTGTGGCCTCTTATCTTGTTATAGAGGGGGAAGAACATGTCGCTTAGAAAACCGGAATTGTTGGCGCCTGCAGGCAACCTGGAGAAACTCAAAGTAGCCTTTGCTTATGGGGCTGATGCTGTATATATGGCAGGAAAACGCTTTGGTCTCCGTGCCTTTGCAGGAAACTTTCAAAAGGATGAAATTCAGGAGGCTGTAGAATATGCTCATTCCATAAATAAAAAAGTATATGTCACAATGAATATCTTCGCTCACAACGAGGATTTTAAGGATATGGACAAGTATATGAGATACTTGGCCGATATAGGAGTAGACGCAGTTATAATCTCAGATCCTGGGATTTTATCCCTGGCTCGTGAAATAATGCCCAATATCCCTATCCATTTGAGTACACAAGCCAATAATACTAATTGGCGCAGTGCGAAGTTTTGGCATGAACAAGGGGTAAGTCGAATTATCCTGGCAAGGGAATTGTCCTTGAGGGAGATATCCGAGATTAGAGCCAAGGTACCGGATACCTTGGAATTGGAAGCCTTTGTCCATGGTGCCATGTGCATATCCTATTCCGGCAGGTGTCTACTTAGCAATGTCTTTACCGGTCGGGATGCCAACAGAGGCCAATGTGCCCATCCCTGCCGTTGGAAATACTCTATTGTTGAAGAAAAAAGGCCGGGTGAATATTATCCCGTTCTGGAAGATGAGCGGGGGACATATATTATGAATTCCAAGGATCTTTGTATGTTAGAACACATACCCGAGCTCATTGGGGCCGGAATTGATGGCTTTAAGATTGAGGGCAGGATGAAATCCAGCTATTACGTGGCAACGGTGGTACAGGCATACCGCAGAGAAATGGATGCTTATCTAAGGGATCAAGAGGGATATAGGTGGGATCCTCAGAGCATGACAGAGATAAAGAAGGCCAGCCACAGGGCATTTACAACTGGATTCTATTTCAGGAAGCCGACAGGAGAAGATCATCAATACTCAGATAGCAGCTATATCAGAAACTATGATTTCGTAGGTATGGTGTTGGGATATGATGAGGATCGCGGGCTTATAGAGGTAGAGCAGAGGAATGCCTTTGGGGCAGGGGATGTCCTTGAGATAATGGTGCCCGGTGAAGATTACATTGATTATACTGTTACCACTATGTTGGATGAGGAAGCTAGATCCATTGACCGAGCCCCCCATCCTCAGCAGAAGATATATTTACCCCTGGATAGAAATATTCCGAGATACTCCATCTTGAGAAGGAAACAAGCTGAATAGAAAATAACTTTGGCCTATTATTTAAAGGCGATTATATTTTACTTGATTTTATTCGTTAAGAGAATAGGCCAAGCACTTTTTTAGCACCTCCAACATAGGATATAAGACTATCATCTTTTTTGGAGGTGCTGTTTTATGTTTATCGCCGCCGGTGGTATCGTTTCATTTCTAAAGTGCATATATTTCTTGGCTTCTCATGTATTGGGCACCCATTCATTTCCTCAACCTCTTACACCGGAAGAAGAGGCCTATCATATCAGACTCTGTACCCAGGGGTCAGAGGAGTCGAAGAATATCCTAATCGAACATAATTTAAGGTTAGTCGCTCATATAGTAAAAAAATATGCCAACACCGGCAAGGAGGTAGATGATCTTATATCTATCGGCACCATTGGACTTATAAAGGCTATTTCAACCTTTGACCCCGACAAAAAAACCAGGCTGGCCACCTATGCAGCCAGGTGTATTGAAAACGAAATACTGATGACGATACGTGCTGATAAAAAAATTAGGGGAGAAATTTCTTTGCAAGATCCAATAGGCGTGGACAAGGAAGGAAATGAAATATCCCTTCTTGATGTGTTGGGTAGTGAAACTGATAGTGTCTTGGATGAGGTAGACTTAAAGCTTCAAATTCGAAAACTATACGATAAAATGCAATCAGTTTTAAAACAAAGAGAGAAAATGGTTCTGGAAATGCGGTATGGTCTCATTAACGGGAAGAATAAGACCCAAAGGGAAATTGCTCAGATTTTAGGCATATCAAGATCCTATGTCTCCAGGATTGAAAAGAAAGCCATAATGAAACTGGGCAAGGAATTCAATAGCGATGGCTTTGGAATTGGTTGACAGCCTTTTTATATTTGGATAATATGTTTGTAGCTAGGATTGCTATTAATCGGGGTTACAGCTAGTTTGCACAGGTACAGCTGTAATACTGATTGTCATAATAGCTTAACTGTAGACAAGGCCATATATGTGTGTATGAAAAGAAAGGGGACAAGATGAGAAGATCTTTAACACCCAATGAAATTTATGATAGCATTTTTAGCATAGAGCTGACCAGGCTCTATAAGAAGGGGTATAGAAACATACTTATCGACGTGGATAATACTATAATACCTTGGAATGCTGACATCATAAGTGTGAAATTAAGGGATTGGCTGGGAAAGTGCCGTAATATGGGATTTACTATATGCTTGTTTTCCAATAACAAATCATCCAGGGTAAACAGGCTGGCTGAAGAGCTAAAGGTATCGGCAGTACCAAAAGGTGGTAAACCTCTGAAAACCGCTTTCAGACGAGCCCTTAGGCATATAAATGGCAGTCCCCAAAATACCATAATGATCGGGGATCAGATATTCACCGACATCTGGGGTGGAAACCTTATGGGACTATATACGATCTTGGTAAACCCTATATCCACAAGTGAGTTTTGGGGAACTAAGTTTAGTCGATTCTTGGAAAAAAAGCTGGCAGGAAGGAGGGGACTGGGTTGACTATTACACCCAATACGTCCTATGCTGCCGTTATAGGCCACCCGATAGCCCATAGCCTCTCTCCCAGGCTGCACAATAGCATCTATGATATAGAGGGACTTGACCTGCTTTACCTGGCCTTTGATATACCCCATGGGAAGTTGCGGAGTGCGGTAGAGGGGTTATGCTCCCTAAGCTTTTCCGGATTTAATGTAACGATACCTCACAAAGAAGAGGTAATGGTCTTTCTGGATGAAATAGATCCTGTGGCTGCTGCAATTGGTGCCGTGAATACGGTTAAGATAAAGGACGGAAGGATGTTTGGTTATAATACCGATGGCCTTGGATTTTTAAACTCCTTGAAAGGTCAGAACATTGAATGCAATGGCCGGAGTATCCTAATCCTTGGGGCCGGTGGATCCGCCAGGGCGATAGGTATTACCCTTGCAGTAGAAAACCCCAGGGAAATCCTCATACTAAACCGAAATAGGGATAGGGGGGAGAAGCTGGCCATGGATATCAATGATTATGCGGGCTACGGACTATCTAAAACAGTAGTAGAAGCTCCGGAGAAAACAGACATTATAATAAACACAACACCTTTGGGTATGTGGCCAAAGGTACTGGACAGCCCGTTAGCAGGCTATTCCTTTAATCCAGATACCATCGTATGCGATATAGTGTACAACCCACTGGAGACTACTCTATTGAGGGAAGCAAAAAAATTCGGGTGTAAAACAGTAGGTGGATTAGGAATGCTGGTTGGCCAAGGCATAAAGGCCGTCGAAATATGGACGAACAAGCAGATTCATGATTCCACAGTCAGGCAGGTTTATGACGAATTGTACAGTGTTCTGAAGGAACGGTCCCAGTGATCATGTTGGGAGATGTTTTTCATATTTTAGGTGAACCTTATTGACTTTTTATCATAGCATAACTATAATTATAGAATAAATAATGATGGAATGGCGAGGAAGGAGACCAGTAGGTCGAAAACCGGTGTCAAGAGAGGGTAGGCCGTGGGCTGAAAGCCTTCCCCAACAGGTTCGATTGAATACCAACTCTGGAGCCAATGGCTAGTCCCCTTAAAGACTATCAAGTGGATTTCAAGCAATTATGCTGCACGGTTATTACCAAAGGGGTAAACTTTACAGAACGCTCCTTTAGTGAAACCTATTTATGCTGGAAATCAACAAGGGTGGAACCGCGGGTCATCCCCGTCCTTTGGAGGACGGGGATTTTTTATATATGGATTGCAGTTTTGTAGATAGAATTATAACCATGGGATTTAACAAGAAGACAGAATGTATAAGAAGGAGATGAAAAAATATGGTTAGAATAACTTTGAAGGATGGATCATCCAAGGAATATAGAAAAGGCATAACCGTTGGTGAAGTAGCCTCGGATATCAGCAAGGGCCTCGCCAGAGTTGCCGTAGCCGGTCAACTGAATGGGCAAACGGTTGATCTAATGCAACCTATATGGGAAGATGCCTCTCTTAATATCCTAACCTTCGACGATATGGAAGGGAGAAAGGCTTTTTGGCACACCACCTCTCATATAATGGCTCAGGCTGTTAAAAGACTGTTTCCAAACATAAAGCTGGCCATAGGGCCTTCCATAGACAACGGGTTCTATTATGATTTTGATACGGAGAGACCTTTCACGCCTGAGGATCTGGAGGCCATCGAGAAGGAAATGGAGAAGATAATCAAGGAAGACTTGGAGTTGGAGAGATTTGAACTTCCAAGGCAGGAAGCAATAGACTTCGTAGCGGAAAAGGGTGAATCCTACAAGGTGGAACTCATTGAAGACCTACCGGAGGATTCTGTCATATCCTTTTACAGGCAAGGGGAGTTTGTGGACCTATGTGCCGGCCCCCATGTTCCAAGTACCGGTAAGGTGAAGTCCTTTAAACTTCTGAGTCTGGCAGGTGCATACTGGAGGGGCGATGAAAACAATAAGATGCTCCAACGCATATATGGAATTTCATACCCCAAGAAAAGCCAGCTTGACGAATACCTAAATCGTTTGGAAGAGGCTAAAAAGAGAGATCATAGGAGATTGGGCCGTGAATTGGACCTTTTTAGTATCCTTGAGGAAGGACCTGGTTTTCCTTTCTTCCACCCCAAGGGGATGGTGCTCCGCAATATATTGGAGAGTTTTTGGCGTAGTGAGCATACAAAGAGGGGATATGAGGAGGTTAGGACGCCCATTATCCTGAATCGGGATCTGTGGGTACGCTCCGGTCATTGGGATCATTACCAGGAGAATATGTATTTTACCAACATTGACGGTGGTGACTATGCTATTAAGCCAATGAACTGCCCCGGTAGTATGCTTCTATACAAGAGGAGGATGTACAGTTATAGGGATCTGCCCTTAAGAATGGGGGAACTGGGACTGGTCCATAGACATGAATTATCCGGTGCCCTCCACGGTTTGATGAGGGTTCGTTGTTTTACCCAGGATGATGCCCATATCTTTATGCTGCCCGAACAGGTAAAGGATGAAATAGTTGGCGTAATTGATCTGGTAGATTATTTTTACAAACAATTTGGATTTAACTACCATGTAGAACTATCCACAAAGCCGGAGAAAGCCATGGGTACCGACGAAGAATGGGAAATGGCAATAGACGCTTTAAAGGAAGCTCTGGAAGAGAAAGGCATGGATTACGTAATTAACGAAGGTGATGGTGCCTTCTACGGCCCAAAGATTGACTTTCACCTTGAAGATAGCATAGGCAGGACTTGGCAATGCGGAACCATTCAATTGGATTTTCAGATGCCCGAACGCTTTGATCTCACCTATATTGGTGCCGACGGAGAAAAGCACCGTCCGGTTATGATCCATAGGGTGGTATTTGGAAGCATTGAGAGGTTTATCGGTATCCTGATTGAGCACTATGCAGGTGCTTTTCCAACCTGGCTCGCTCCTGTACAGGTAAGGCTGCTATCCATAACAGACCGTTCTGCAGACTATATAAAGGATCTGGCAAGAGAACTGGAAAATGCGGGTATTCGGGTAGAGACAGACCTGAGGAATGAGAAGATAGGCTATAAGATCCGCGAGGCCAGGCTTCAAAGGATCCCCTACATGCTGGTGGTGGGAGACAAGGAGGTCGAAAGTCGTCAGGTAGCAGTTAGGTCCAGAGATGAAGGAGATCTGGGACCAATGGATGTGAAGACTTTTGTCGATAAAATCCAACAGGAGATCTCTGATAGGAGTTAGGTAATAAGCTTGAGAGGTATGCTTAAATAAAGAATTTGTGAAAAATATATTTGACATGGGAGCCGCTATATGGTAATCTATATCTGGCTAAAGTAGAAGTTATCCACTTCTCACCTTTCGGCGCCGCCAGGAAGGTTAACACCATTTAATCTATTTTGGATTTAAATGAGTTATTTTGAGTGGGTGGAAACTGCCCACTTTTTTGTTGTAACGATATATTAGATTTAGCAGTCGTTAGGTCTATTGTACAGTCTAGGCATTTTATTGTACTTGATCAAGGTGGGTAAGAATTAATTAATACACGTTATAAAACAGCGGAGGTGAATGAATATTAATAACAGGGAACTCTCAGTAAACGAGGGAATCCGAGAGAGGGAAGTTAGGGTCATAGATGCCAACGGGGAACAGCTGGGTATTATGTCTCCAAGAAAAGCAATGGAGATTGCCGAGCAAAGGCAGTTGGATTTGGTGATGGTCGCACCTCAAGCAAAGCCGCCTGTATGCCGAATTATGGACTATGGTAAATATCGCTTTGAGATGGCAAAAAGGGAGAAAGAAGCCCGCAAGAACCAGCGTACCATAAATGTCAAAGAGGTTAGGCTTTCTGCCAGTATTGAGGAACATGATATGGCTGTAAAAGCCAGACATGCCGATAAATTTTTGAAGGCTGGCGATAAGGTAAAGGTGACTATCCGTTTTAGGGGACGAGAAATGGCTCATACATCAATTGGATATGACGTAATGGATAAGTTCGCTAAAATGGTTACCCAGGAAAATGTTATTGAACGCAGACCTAGACTTGAAGGCAGAAGTATGATTATGGTTTTAGCACCTAAGGAATAATTGCAAGAGAGGAGGAAACCCTATGCCAAAGATTAAAACACATAGAGGGGCAGCCAAGAGGTTTTCGTTAACTAAATCTGGAAAAGTGAAAAGAGCAAAAGCTTACAAGAGTCATATATTAACCAAGAAAACTACAAAAAGGAAAAGGAATCTAAGAAAAGGTACCTATATTGCTGCTGCTGAAGAAAAGAATATCAAAAGATTGATTCCTTATAAATAAACTTGCGAAGGAGGTAGAGACATGGCTAGAGTAAAAGGGGCAGTAAATGCCAGAAAAAAGCACAAGAAGGTATTAAAATTAGCCAAGGGATATTTTGGCGCAAGAAGCAAACAATTTAGGACAGCAAATCAGGCAGTGATGAAGTCCTTGTCCTATTCATATACAGGAAGAAAGCTTCGTAAAAGGGATTTTAGAAAATTATGGATAACTAGAATAAATGCTGCCGCACGACTTAATGGACTTAGCTATAGCAGGTTTATCAATGGTTTAAAACTGGCAAATGTACAGATTGACCGCAAGGTACTGGCTGATATGGCAGTAAATGATGCAGCCGGTTTTACAGAATTGGTGAACCTGGCAAAACAAAAATTAGAAGCATAAAAAAGCCCCTGAATGGGGGTTTTTGTTTCTGTGGGTGTGGAATTGATCAGGAGGAAGGAGAGACTAATAGTGGATGAGATTATTACCAGTTCTAATAATCCTACTATAAAGCAGTTAAAATCCCTACATAAAAAAAAATATCGGGATATGTACAGTCTATACTTCGCCGAAGGCTTAAAACTTGCAAAGGAAGCTCTTGCCATAAATTATCCTATCCACACCCTGGTATACTCCAAGGACTTTCCGATAGAAGATCTGGAATTGGATCTTAAAAACAGATCTGTACAGACTATATGCGTCGAAAGCAATGTTTTCAAACAATTAAGCGATCTAGAAACCCCCCAGGGTATAATGGCTATCCTTCGAAAGAAAACAAGCAGCCCAGATGTGATATTTCAACAAGGCAGAGGTCTGTGGGTGGTGTTGGATAGAATTCAGGATCCGGGTAATATGGGAACAATTATTAGAACCATAGACGCCGCCGGTGGGAAAGGGGTCGTAGTGCTGAAAGGCTGTGTAGATCCCTTTAATCCTAAGACAGTCAGGGCAACCATGGGATCGATATTTAGGGTGCCTATTGTGGATATCCAAAATAGCAATGATTTTTTTGAACGGCTAACTGGAAATAAGGCGGATATCTTGATAAGTTCTATGGAGGGAACGAATGTATTTAATTGGCATAGCAGTAAAGTCGATACCATTAAGGCCTTGGTGATTGGGAATGAATCTCAAGGCATAAACTCTGAGATTCGAAAATTTGCTACTGACACCGTATCTGTACCTATTGTAGGAGGTGCAGAATCGCTGAACGCTTCGGTGGCAGCAGGCATTATGATATATGAAATGATGAGAAAAGAGGGAACTCTAGGGTAGGTATTTCTTGTATCCGTTAAAAAGATGTGCTATAATAGGTAAAAAAGAGCGGACGTAAGGCAATTCAGAATCTTGTGTATACTTTTATGACTTTCATCTTGGGTATGTTTAGTCTATAGGTATATCGTTGTAGTACGTTATAATGCGGTTATAAAGGAGATGGTTCCCTATGTTGGCTGATGCTATTTGGAAGATATTCGAAGCTACGGGTTCCGTTTCTGCCTATATGCTTTACAAAAAATTAATAACCCTTGAATAAAGGCAATGATGGAGAAGAGTACATTCTACCTTATTTATTCAGAGAGGGAATGTCATGGGCTGAAAGCATTCCTATAATCGGAGAATGGAAGTTCGCTCCTGAGCTGTAGGCTGAAGTGGTAGTAGGTCTAACCGGCGTAGCCGTTATAATTATACGAGGTTTGTTTTACACAAACAAACTTGGGTGGTACCACGGAAAAGTTACCTCCGTCCCATGCTTTGGGATGGAGGTTTTATTTATAATATGGCTAAATCGCATAGGATTATTGTTATAGAAAGGAGAAATGATTGTGCGAGAGATGTTGGAAAATATATGTAAACAAGCCTTGGATAGCATAGCTGAAGCGAAGCAATCTAATGATTTAGAAGCAATTAGGGTTAAATACCTAGGGAAAAAAGGTCAATTAACCCAGATTTTGAGGGGAATGGGAAAACTGTCCCCAGAAGAGCGACCTGTCATGGGTCAATTAGCCAATCAAGTCAGGGGGGACATCGAATCGGCGTTGTCCTCTAGGGTAAAGGAAATGGAGGAAATGACCCTGGCAAAGAGGTTGAGGGAGGAAACCATTGATGTTACCCTGCCCGGGAAAAGGCCTCCCCTGGGTGGCTTGCATCCTCTTACAACCGTATTAAACCAGGTAACTGATGTTTTCTTGGGTATGGGTTTTAGTGTAGCTGAGGGACCCGAGGTGGAATTGGATTATTATAACTTCGAAGCTTTGAATATGCCGAGGAACCATCCTGCCAGAGATACTCAGGATACCTTCTATATAAATGAGAATATTTTGTTGCGTACTCACACTTCCCCAACCCAAATCCGGGTTATGGAAAAGCAAAACCCTCCAATAAAGATAATAGTGCCGGGAAGGGTATACAGATCTGACGCCGTAGATGCCACCCATTCGCCGATATTCCATCAGTTAGAGGGGTTAGTGGTGGACAAAAATATCACCATGGGGGATTTAAAAGGCGTACTGGATGTCTTTGCAAAGAGAATGTTTGGGGAAAAAACCCGAACCCGGTTCAGGCCTCATCATTTTCCCTTCACTGAGCCCAGCGCGGAAATGGATGTTAGCTGTGTAACGTGTGGTGGCAGTGGTTGTAGGGTATGTTCCAATACCGGTTGGATTGAGATCCTTGGAGCGGGTATGGTACATCCCACCGTCTTGGAGTATGGGAACATTGACCCTAATAGGTACTCAGGTTTTGCTTTTGGTATGGGGCTGGATCGAGTCGTTAATCAGATATATGGCATAGACGATATACGGCTCTTATATGAGAATGATATAAGGTTTCTAAGCCAGTTTTAATGGTAAAGCTTTTATATAAACAGACACAGATATAAAGTTGGAGAGGAGAAGAGAGATGTTAGTACCAATAAAATGGTTAAAAGAATATATAGAACTGGATGTCTCCGCACAAGAGTTGGCCGATGCCATGACCCTTACCGGTACAAATGCAGAGGGTGTCACACAAATAGCTGATGATATAGAAAATGTAGTTGTGGGGAAAATTGTTAAAATAAGGCAGCATCCCAATGCAGATAAACTAGTGATATGTGACGTGGATGTTGGAAATGAAATACTTCAGATTGTCACCGGAGCCCCAAATGTAGCACTAAATCAATATGTCCCAGTGGCGGTTGATGGTGCATTGCTTCCCGGTGATATAAAGATCAGAAAAGGAAAGCTGAGGGGGGAACTCTCCCAAGGTATGTTGTGCTCTGCCGAGGAGTTGGAGCTGGCACGAATGGGCTATATGGACGATGGAGTCGATGGGATTCTTGTCCTCGACAGGGAGTACCCATTAGGAATGGATATAAAAGATGCTCTGGATCTGGATGATGAGGTAATAGATTTTGATGTCACTTCCAATAGGCCAGATTGTTTAAGTATGGTAGGCATAGCACGCGAAGCCGCCGTTACCTTAGGGACTACCTATAGGGAGCCCCAAATTGTTTTGGATAAGGGCATAGGTAATGTAGATAATGAGGCTAAGGTTATCGTGGATGAACCCCATCTATGTAGCCGGTACTGCGCCAGAGTGGTTAAGGATGTGAAGATTGGGCCATCCCCTCGTTGGATGAGAAGAAGGTTGGCGGCTGCAGGTGTTAGACCTATTAACAACATTGTTGATATAACCAACTATGTTATGCTGGAAATGGGTCAGCCTATGCATGCCTTTGACATTGACAAGGTAGCCAGCAATACTATAGTGGTGAGAAAGGCCAGGAAAGATGAAAAATTAATTACCCTTGACGGTCAGGAAAGGGATCTGACAGAGGATATGCTAATTATTGCAGATCCGGAAAAGGCTATAGGTATTGCCGGGGTAATGGGGGGACTTAACACTGAGATAACCTCAGAGACTACCAATATCATATTGGAAAGTGCCAGGTTTGATGCCGGAAGTGTAAGGCTGACTTCAAAAGCCCTTGGTCTCAGAAGCGAAGCCTCCAGCCGTTTTGAGAAGGGTGTTGATATAGTAAATGTCGAAAGGGCAATCGACAGAGCAGCACAGCTGATTCAACTACTTAATGCAGGTACGGTGGTGGAGGGCAAGATTGACGTATGTAACGGAGATCTGGGACCTCGTATTATTGAAACAAAATGGGATAGAATCAATCAATTGTTGGGTGTGGAATTAACGGCTGACAATATACGTGACATTCTGGAGTCCTTATCCTTTGAAGTAGAAGTCAAGGGTGATACACTAAAGGTGACAGTTCCTTCATATAGGCAGGATGTAATGGGAATGGCGGATCTGGCGGAAGAAGTAGCACGAATTTACGGATATGATAAGATACCCATGACTCTTATGGAGAACACCATTGCCCAAGGTTCCAGAACAAGGGAGCAAATATTAACGAATAGGGCTAAGAATGTACTTGCCGGTATGGGTCTATACGAAGCTATCACATATTCATTTGTGAGCCCAAGAATATATGGAAGGATTGGATTCAACCCCCAGGAGTATCCCGAGTCTGTGATAATAGAAAACCCCTTAGGCGAAGACCAAAGCTCTATGCGTACCACATTGATTCCCAGCATATTGGAGGTATTGTCCAGGAATCGTAGCCATAGAGTCGATGAATGTAAGATATTTGAGATAAGCAACATTTTCATACCCAGATCTAAGCCTATGAAGGATCTACCTATTGAGAGGCTCACCCTGTGTATTGGGGAATATGGTTCGGATCTTGATTTCTATAGCCTTAAAGGGCAGTTGGAAGCCCTGTTCCATGTATTTGGGTTTGCTGATGATATTGAATTCGAACCCCAATCTCATCCTACTTTCCATCCCGGAAGGACAGCTGGTATTATGCTTGCTGGGCAGAAACTTGGTATATTGGGGCAAGTTCATCCCAACATATGCCAAACCTATAATCTCGACGATAACGTCTTGCTGGCAGAGCTGGATTTTGCTTTAATGTTGGAACGGGCAAAGACAGAAAAACAATACACAAAGCTCCCCAAATACCCGGCGGTTACCAGGGATCTGGCGATAGTTGTGGACAAAAAAGTGTTGGCATCCAACATTGAAAAGACGATAAAGGCCTCGGGTGGACAACTTTTGGAAAAGGTTGAGCTCTTTGATATTTATGAAGGGGATCAGATACCCGAAGGGCATAGGAACCTGGCTTATTCCCTAAGCTACAGGGCACCGGACAGGACACTAAAGGATTCTGACATTAACCCGATACACGATGGGATTGTTGAAGCTCTTGAAACTAAGTTTGGGGCGCAACTAAGAAAATAAGCAAATCGGGCAGACGGTTACGTCTGCCCTTATTGTTCCAGTGCTTCCTTAATCAATAGAGGCCCTTCTCATTAAGGTATAATTAGTACTTTTTAAATGTAAGCTCGCATTGTTTTTTTTCGACAATATGCTTGTATAAAAATGTCAAGTAATATATAATATACCCAAGTTATCCAACATCCTGCTTCTTTTTTTGATAAAGTATGCTATAAATATTATAGAAGGGGGACGTCGGTATTGAGTAAAAAAAATAAGGTTATTGTTAGGATTGGCGGACGGGAATACGCGGTGAGGGGTACCGAATCCGAGGAGTATATTCATAAAGTGGCTATTTATGTGGACAAGAAAATGGAAGAGATTTCCGCAAGTCAACCACCCCTTAGTACTTCTATGCTTGCAATTTTGACGGCTTTAAACCTGGGAGATGAGGTAATAAAGCAGAGGGACAAAATACAAAGCCTTCAAAAGGAATTAAGTGAGGCCAAGGAAATGATTAAAATCTTTGAAGGCGATAAGACGAACATCTACGATATGACAAAAAAAATACGAAGCTGATTATTGTACATTTGGCTATTGTAGTTTTTCTAAGTCTTGTTTAGATCATTTTCAACAGAGATATCATCCAGGCACAACAAAAATCCCCCTTTAAGCCCCCAAGAATAATTGATCACTTGAGGTTATGCAACCTGATTGGCACTAGATTCTAATTCACTTTATAAGCTAAATCAAAATTCCCGTAAAGAAATTGTTGTTTTTAGCTAGATAAAATGTATTATGAGGAAAAATTTGCATATACTATGGCTATGTGGGCGTTAAAAATGAAATCAAAAAGGGAAATATTAGGGAAATAAAGGATTTATATAACAAATGCTGAATCTTAGAATAAAGGTGTTCAAGGATAGCTGAAGATCGCCTATTTGGCTTGTACTTTACGGATTTCATCAATGACCACATTTCATGGTAGGGAGAATTTTACAGATGGGGGATTTCTTGTGGAGGATAGACAAATGGACCAGGTGATTAGCAGTATTGAGAACAATATTAAGAAATGTGATATTTTAAACAATGTATTAAAAAGTAAAATGGCAGGAGAAGCTATTGATTTTAATTGGTATTATAAGAGGGGTTACAGCGAAAAGCAGGTTTCGATAGGTGTTGAATTAATTGATCTATACCTCAAGTTAAGAAACTATTTAGACAAACCTAATGATACCAGATAGTTTTAAGTCTTGTAACTAATTCATGGTGCACTTGTGCGCCTTTTTTTAATGCAAATTTCAAGAGTTCCTGTTCTTGTTTTATCAAATGGGTTATAATGGTGAAGAATAGGGGTAGATTTTAGGAGGTAATCAGCTTGGATCAAAGGACTCTTAGGGTGTTGGAGTATCATAAAATTATATCATTATTGGAAGAGTTTGCTTTATCGGATTTAGGTAAGGATCTGATAAAAAGAATTAATCCCTCATCCGACATTGCCAAAGTTCAGACGATGTTGGAGGAGACAAGCCAAGCCTATAACATAATTAATTATAGTGGATATTCACCGATGGATATTTTTCCTGATATTCGGGCTATTCTCCAAAAAGCTAAGGTTGGATCTATATTATCCCCCGGTGAACTTCTAAAAGTTGGGCAAGTATTAAAGGTGTCCGGGCGAGTGAAAGCCGAGATAGGGAAATATCCAAATCCAGAGGCCATACCACTTATAATTCAGAGGGTTAAGGCATTAATACTTAACAAGGATCTAATGGATGAGATTTTTCGCTGTATCGAGGGTGAAGATAGGGTTTCCGATTATGCAAGCAGTCAATTGGCTAATATAAGAAGGCGTATTACAAGAACAAATGAAAAGATCCGGGATCAACTAAATAATTTGATTCGCTCACCACAGTTTCAAAAGTTTCTACAGGAACCCATTGTAACTATTAGAAACGAAAGGTATGTTGTGCCCGTAAAGCAGGAACATAGAAGCAATGTTCCCGGTATGATCCACGATCAATCCACTAGTGGTGCGACAGTATATATAGAGCCCATGTCTGTAGTGGAAGCCAATAATGATCTAAGGGGATTGATGCTGGAAGAGCAAAGGGAAATAGAAAACATCCTGCTTAGATTAACTACGGAGGTACAATCATCTCACGAGACCATTTTTAATAATTTAGATATACTTGCTACCCTTGATGTGATATTTGCCAAAGCAAGTTTTAGCCGTTCCTACAAGGGAGTAGATCCAGAGATAGTAAAGGAACCTACCATTAATATTATAAATGGACGCCACCCTCTTATAGACAAGGATGATGTAGTCCCAATAACAGTAAAACTGGGACAAAACTCAAAATGTCTGATTATTACCGGTCCAAACACCGGAGGAAAGACCGTAACCTTAAAGACCGTAGGGCTATTTGCGCTAATGGTTCAATCGGGAATGCATATACCGGCGGACTATGGAAGTAAAATGGGCATATTTGAGGGGGTTTTTGCAGATATCGGAGATGAACAGAGTATCGAGCAAAGTCTCAGTACATTTTCATCACATATGGTTCATATTGCCCACATAGTGGAACAAGCCGATGAAAGGTCCCTGGTCTTGTTTGATGAATTGGGGGCAGGAACAGATCCTACTGAAGGGGCAGCATTGGCCATGGCTATACTGAATTATTTCTCTGAAAAAGGCACGTGTACCATTGCCACCACCCACTATAGCGAATTAAAGGTCTTTGCATTGAGCCAGGATGGTATGGAGAACGCATCTATGGAATTTGATGTAGAGACCCTGCGTCCAACCTTCCGTCTCTTAATGGGCATTCCAGGAAAGAGTAACGCTTTTGAGATAGCAATGCGCCTTGGCCTTAAGCGAGACTTAATCGAAGCAGCCAGGAAGTATATAACTCAGGATGAACTGCAATTTGAAGATGTATTGTCGGATATGGAGAAAAACAGACTAAAAGCCAAGGAAGAACGTGAGAAAGCCCAGGCATACTTAGATGAGATCAGGTTAATGAAGAGCAAATTGGAGGAAAAGGAAAGGCTCATAAAGGAGAGCGAAGAGAGAATCCTGAGAAATGCCCATTATGAAGCCAGGAAAATTCTTAGTGAGGCCAAGGAGCAAGCTGATGAGATATTAAATGAGATGCGTATGCTGGCTCATCAAGCCCAGGATAAGGAACATCGCAGGAGTATGGAGCAGGCAAGAAACAGGTTAAAGCGTAACCTCGATATGGTAGAGGAGGCTATTGGCGATACCCTAAACCCCACGGATGGCCTATTGGCTCCACCGAAGGATTTAAAGCCTGGGGAATCGGTCTATATCCCCAACCTGGATCAAACAGGCCAGGTTCTTGGTATTTCCGGTCAGGGGGATGAGGTCCAGGTGCAGGTAGGGATTATGAAGATAAACGTTCATATATCCAATTTAAGAAGGACACAAAGGGAGTCCGGGGACAAAAAATCCCTTTCCCGGCCAATTGCCAAGAAAAATAGGGCTATATCCATGGAGCTGGATCTGAGGGGCCATGACCTGGAAAGCGCCCTTGTTAAGGTAGATAAATACCTGGATGATGTGTTTTTGGCTGGACTAAAAGAGGTGGTTCTAATACATGGAAAAGGTACAGGTGTTTTAAGGAACGGTATACATCAGTATCTTAGGAAACACCCCCATGTAGATTCCTTCAGGCTAGGCAGGTTTGGTGAAGGGGAATCAGGGGTAACTGTGGTTAAACTCAAATAAATACAGATTATCTACTAATGCCAAAATAACCATATATAAATGAGGTTGGGGTTCTTATGAGGATTAATGTAAAAGCATTATTGCCGCGGAGCGGCAATAATATTATAGAGGGAACAAGGCTGGCAATAACTAATTTTCTTATCTATTTAATTATTGGATGTCTTTCTTATGGTTTATTTAAGATTTCAAACTGGATTCGACATATAGGGATACCGGTCCCATTGCCTGTCTGGCTTATACTTTTTGGGACCGGAATTCCTTGTTTTATTTATTGGTTCCAATATGGCAAGGCATTTGGCACCTTTATCAATGATAGACGCTTTGCCAGGGGACTGTCCCTTGGAGCTCTGGGAAACCTGCCAGGGATGGCATTTGTTTATATACTTATTAAGGGTGATTATCTGTCAGTAAATAGGGAAAATTTCCTGATTGTATTTATTATGTATACGATGCTCCTAATACTGATGCCTATTATGGTTATCTTAGGCACAATGGATAATCAGAAACGCCTGTAAAGCCCCCTAGCCTGAAGCTGATATAATCATCCAATACACATTATGGTTGCACTATACCTTAAACCTATTAATAGCTTCATTCATTTGGCTTGCTACATCGTTGAGTTCCTGTGCAAAGGCAGTTAACTCCTCGATACCCGCCAATTGCTCCTCAGTTGAAGCAGTAACTTCTTGTACCGATGCGGCAGATTCTTCTGAGACCGCAGAAATATTCTGCATGGATTCTATTGCCTGGTTTTTGTTGGCATCCATTTCAGCAATACTACCAAGGATATCATTTATGCGCTGGGAAAGGGCATCCATGGACGATGCTATTCTTTCAAATACCGATACAGTAGCCTTGACGGCTTCGTTTTGGGTTCTTACGATATTACCGGCGGTCTGAGCATATTCTGCGGTTTTAGCTGTACGTTCCTGGGTGGCCTTAATAATATCAGCTATCTCCTTGGTGGACTGGATGGATTGCTCGGCCAATTTTTTAACCTCATTGGCGACCACTGCAAATCCTGCTCCCATATCACCGGCGCGAGCAGCTTCAATGGCTGCATTTAAGGCCAGAAGGTTGGTCTGATCAGCTATTCCATCGATGACCTTTATAATCTTATTGATGGAAAGTGAATGCTGATTTAACTCCTCTATAGAACTTATGATATTTTTGGTTATCTCCGCTGTTTGTGCGGCCTTCTCGTTTAGATCATTTATGGATGAGAGCCCATGTTGGGTAAGTCCCATGGTATCTTTGGAAACATCACCTATGGTCCGGGCATCATCCATTACAAGATTGATTGTGGAAGCCAGCTGCTCCATGATCATTACACCTTTTTCCGCTTCCAGGGCTTGTTCTGTAGCACCCTGTGAGATTTCCTGGATGGCTCTTGTTATATCATTAGAGGATGCAGATACCTCCTCGGAAGTCGCTGCCACAGTAGCAGAGGTGTCCAGTACCCTCTGTGAGATCAGAGTAGCTCTTTCGATGAGCTGCCTGGTACTTGCCATCATCATCCTAATGCTTGAAGTAAGAATGCCCAGCTCGTCCTTCCGCCTGGATTGAGGCTCCAGAGTTAAATCTCCATTTGCGGCATGGCTTGCTACTTCCACCAGACGATTGATGGTGCGGCCCATATTGGTAGAGATGTATAGTCCTAGAAATAGAGCAAAAAGTCCGGCACAAACGACCAGGATTACAGTGGCTTGTTGTATTTGTTTGGTTTCTTCCAGCAATTCCGCCTTGGGGATTAGGGATACAAGAATAAAACCGGTTCCTTCAACCTTACTGTACATTACAAGATGTTCAGACCCCCTGTAATCGGCATAGAGATGATCGCTATCCTTGTTATCTCCTAGAATCTGCTCAAAAATGGGTTGTTGTGTAAAGGGCAACTGCTCCTCGCTCTGATCCTCATCTTCATCCTTTACCTGATTACTGCCGGATGTTAAAGCATCGCCACTGGGAGTAATCAAATGCATTTCACCGGTTTTACCTATCTGGATACCCGAGAGAAGATTTTCAACAGCCCTCTTATCAATATCTATAATGAGTACACCTAAATGGGATGCGCTTTCTACATGCTTGTATTGTCGGACATATGAAAAGGCATAATCCTTTTGGCCAGTGGTGAAGAATAATTCATCAAGTTCGCTGTGTTCCCCTATCCAGGAACCTTTACCTTGGTATTCTAAGGCTTGTTGGTACCAATCAGTATCTACTATAGCGGACCAATCCACCTTATCAAAAGGGGTATTGGATGTGGTGAAGGATGTCTTTTCATTGGTCAGTATGGTAATACTATTGATTAGATCATATGCACTCACTGTACTATTTAACCCTTTTTGGATACCTGTCCTGGCAACTTCATTCTCGTGGTCCGCAGACCGACCCTTGTTTAAAAGGAAAAAGTTAAGATAATAGTCCTGTAATGCAGCATCAAAGAAGAATTGGGTTGCAATACCGTCAACCTCGTCAAAAATCAGATCGAGATATTTCTTTGTCTGGTCCATGGTTTGTATAGTAAAATTCTGGGTTATTTCTTCTATCTTTCTTGAAGCCAAACCATGGGATGCGACACCCAGAATTACAATGGCCAAAACCAATGACAAAAAGGAGGCGACCAGCTTAAGACGGATGCTATGTATTCTTGAT
>DGDX01000070.1:0-5350 GCA_002385665.1 Firmicutes bacterium UBA3941 | reverse complement strand
TTTTATCTTGTTCCGCATTATAAGTCCTCCCATTTTTAGATATGAATGATATCCAGAGTGCAGGTTGGCTTGGGCATTTACAATATCCAAATAGACAGGGCGCCTAATAAACGGATATCGTGGGCAAGAGCTAAGCCGCAATGCATCTGGGTTGAAACTAAGCCATAATGGAAAGCTCAGTAGGATGATTGCTTAATATCTATAATTCTACAAAAAACTATATAACCCTCTTTTTTCTATGTATATTTGACAAATTTAACCGTTAAGTTATTTGTCTGTTAAATATCCTGTAACCTGGTTAGGGTACACTATAAAAAGTTTATTGATAACCAGAGTAATGTACAGGTTGGCCATAGCTTTTCAAAAATTGGTTTTGACTATATAATTGATATTGGATAGCCATGACAAAGGAAGGGGTTGAAAAATATGAACAGTCAAGATATTAGGATTATGGTCGTGGATGACGATCCTAATATTGGACAGTTAATACAGCTGTATCTTGAAAAAGAAGGATTTATAACAGAATATTATATGGATGGGATATCAGGACTGGAAGGCTTTAGAAAAAATCCCCCTCATTTAATTATACTGGATATAATGCTACCCAAGATGGACGGTTGGGATGTGTGTAAAAACATAAGAAGAACAAGTCAGATCCCAATCATTATGCTTACGGCTAAAGGGGAGACCTTTGACAAGGTGTTGGGGCTCGAGCTGGGAGCTGATGATTATATAGTAAAGCCCTTTGATCCTAAAGAGTTGGTAGCCAGGGTAAAAGCAGTACTGAGGAGGTCAAAGAGCACAAAAGATGACGAACAGATAGTATCGTATCCTAACTTAACCATCAATCTTACGGACTACACCCTTACATTTATGGGGAAGGATATTGAATGTCCCCCGAAGGAGTTGGAACTTTTATACTTCTTAGCATCAAATCCCAACAAGGTATTCACTAGAGAACAGCTGTTGGAGCAGGTATGGGGTTATGATTTTTACGGTGATTCCAGGACGATAGATGTACATGTAAAGAGACTTAGGGAAAAATTAACTATGGAAGATAATAGTTGGGGAATCAAAACCGTATGGGGTGTAGGTTATAAATTTGAGGTGAAATGATGTTTCGATCTTTATTCTCCCGCTTGATGGTCACCTATTTTGTTATTATGCTTATAACGCTAATAACACTAGGGTTGTTTTTATCCAGCGCCTTACAAAAATACACCCTAAAATCTACTGAAGAAGAATTGATTCGTGAGGCGAAGGAGCTGAACAGACATTATGAATTATATGATAAGGGCTGGGTTTCTCGTGAATACTTACAGCTTATAAGCCATGGGATAACCAGATATGAGAAGACCAGCATCTGGGTAGTAAGAGTTGTTGGGGATATAGGTCTCCTACACTTTCAATATACACCCCAGGGCGCAGATGAGGAAATGGAGGTAACCCCCTTTTCTAAAGATGAGATAATCAATGTCTTAAAAGGCAATATGATAAAAAACATAGGCAAGTTTGGAGAACGCTTTTCAGTTCCCGTGTTAACCATTGGTGTGCCATTGAAGCTGGATCAACAGATAAAGGGGGCCATATTCTTTCATACCCCTGTAGAAGAGATTGATCTAATACTGTACCGACTGTATGGGGATATCTGGAAAGCTGTTATTTTTTCTGCTGCTCTTTCCGTGGTGCTCTTGTATTGGATCTCCAGGAGAATATCCAAACCCTTGAGCCATATGAGTGAAGTTTCCAGGGAGATTGCCAACGGCAATTACAGCCGGAGGGTTAAGGTTTCCAATAGGGATGAAACCGGCCAATTGGCCATCAGTTTCAATGCCATGGCTGACTCTCTTGAAAGATTGGAGGATATGAGAAGGAGCTTCGTGGCTAACGTATCCCATGAACTTAGATCTCCCCTGACCTCTATGAGGGGATATATTCAAGGGACATTGGATGGGACTTTCAACCCAAAGGAACAAAAAAAGTACTTAAGTATTGCCCTGGAAGAAACACAGCGCCTTAACAAGCTGATTAATGAGCTGTTGGATCTATCCCAAATAGAGTCGGGGCAGTTTCCGTTAAATTATACGGATTTTGATATCAACGAACAGATCAGGCAGCTTTTGATAACCCAGGAGGAAAAGATCAATGCCAAGGAAATAGATATCAGAGTAGATTTTCAGGAGGACAAATGCTTGGTAAAAGCCGATATAGACCGCATTCAGCAGGTGATTATTAACCTGCTGGACAATGCAATAAAGTTTAATCGACATGGCGGTCTCCTTCATATCAGAACTTGGAAGAACAGGGGTAAGGTTTTTGTAAGGATTCAGGATCAGGGTCCGGGGATACCCAAGGATGAGATAAAGAACATATGGGAGAGGTTCTATCAGGTAGAAAAATCCCGGAGCGGGTTAGAACGGGGCACAGGACTGGGCTTGTCTATCGTAAAAAAAATAATCGATGAACACCAGCAAAGAATTTGGGTGCATAGTAAGGAAGGTCAGGGGACGGCTTTCATCTTCTCATTGGATGCCAAATCTTAAATACTTTGCAGATTAAGGTTACCACCTATTTCTATTGTTTACACATCGTTCACATTCTCTTAAAAAAACACGTTTATAATATACGTATAAAGAATCGGAGGTGAAAATCATGAATGATTTTTATGGATTTGATGAAGGGTCTTACCCGAGAAGGGGTGGGTTTTGGAAATATGCTGCCGTAGCTCTGGTCTTTTTATTGATAGGAGCCCTCGGTATGTATTATATAGCTCCTGATATTGGGAAGGCCATAAGAAATGCCGAAGGCGAAAATATTGGTACTAATTTACCTGATAAAACTGTTGTAGAAAAGGATACAGATGATCCAGCCTCGGACCCTTTACCTGCTCTGGGCTCAAAGGGGGATTTGTTTATTAGTTCGGATAATCCGGTTGTAGATATAGCCGAAAAGGTAGGTCCCGCCATAGTAGGGATAACCAATAAAAGCATAATAAGAGAGAGAGATCCTTTTTGGGGGAGAACCACAGAAAGGGAAATGGAAGGCTATGGTTCTGGAATAATCATTAGTAAAGACGGATATATAGTTACAAATAACCATGTGATCGACAATGCGGATGAACTGGTGGTTATTTTAAAGGGTGGCAAGGAAGTTACAGCAACCCTGGTAGGTAGCGATTCAATGACCGATGTTGCGGTAATAAAAATCGATGAGCCGGACCTTACCGTAGCAAAGATCGGCGACTCTGATAAGGTCCGTCAAGGCGAATTGGCTATTGCCATTGGTAACCCCTTGGGGCATACACTGGCTGGAACAGTTACAGTTGGGGTCGTTAGTGCCGTTGATAGGGAGATAACCTACGGACAAAACCAGTTTACAATGATACAGACAGATGCGGCCATCAATCCGGGTAACAGTGGAGGAGCCCTTGTGAATTCTAATGGCGAGGTTATCGGCATGAATACCCTTAAGACATATGCTGAAGGCCTTGGATTTGCGATACCCACCAACGTATTTATGCCTATAGCTGAGGAACTTATAAAACATGGAAGCATCCAGCGTCCTGGTATAGGAGTAATTATAAGGGAAATTCCGGATGAAATAAGGGAGATCTATGATTATCCTAAGGGTGTAGGCATTGTAGAGATAGCACCTAACGGAGCTGCAGACAAGGCTGGATTGTTGCCAAAGGATATAATAATAGGTGTAGAGGGTAAAACCATAGAAACCATTGATGAACTTAAGAAGGAGATCAATAAACACAAGGTTGGGGATATCATCGAATTTACAGTATGGCGCAACGGTAAAACCTTTATAACACCAATCAAGCTTCAGCAATTGGAAGGGTAAAAAGCTGGTCGAACAATATGGAATTTAAAACAGACAGCCTGATTCACTAGAATCAGGCTGTCTTACTGCTTGAAAGTACTTTATATTTCAAACTCAGTTTGGTTTTATATAGTAGTCATATCCAGCCTACCACATAAGCATTTTTTAGTGGTAGATATATTTTGCCAGAAATCGGGGATGACCGTCCTTATTACCCCAGCGGTTTCCGAAAACCCTGATCCTATCTCCAGAGTTAAAATCGAAGTCCCCCCAAAATTCCACATAGTAGATTTGATCGGACTGGGATTGTTGGCTAACGGTAAAGACATTCTTTTGACCTGTCTCAATTATCTCCTCAATATTGCCTTCAAACACAAAATGTCTGCCATTGTGTAGCAGTTCATCCTGCTGGAGCGCCGTATAATCCGGCTTCCAGGCTGTAGAGGTATATGTGTCTACTGTAGTCCTCCTATCCACTATGACCTCTATGGATGATTTCTTATCCCCCAGTTTGGCAGTTAGAGTACAGGCGTTGTATCCTGGACGTTCTGCCTTTATATAAGCCGTAAAATTACCGGTGTTACTGTCAATCTCCGGTTCTTCAAAAATCTCCACATCCGCTTCCAGAACCGCCTCGGGATTGATGATACCGGTTATCTTAACCCACTGTTCATCAGATGGAATAGGCGAGGTTTCGTTAATACTGAAAACTACTTCCGGTTGGGTCTTTCTGAAGATTAGTTGCTGGATATTATCCAGATAACCGGGTGTTGAAACCCGAACATCCAATACTAGTTCATCCTCCTGGGGTGGCAGATGAACTTCCATTTCAAACCTGCCATCCTCTGTTACCATTTCAGAAAAGTTTTCTCCATTTACTATAACGGTTGAGCCGGGCTCAATTTTGAAGGAAACCTTTGAGCTGTTCCCTTGGAATTCAGTTTCAGAGGAAGATGGCTGCAGCAAAGTAAAGGGTGCATAATTATAGGGCTCCGAAAGGGTTATAACAATACTCTCGATAGTTTGTGGTAAATTAGGTGCCATAATTATTGCATCCAAGTGTACCTCATACAAGCCTTCCTCGTTAAGCAGGGGGCCGTAGGCATAAAGATCTGCTTCTTCAACAATAAATTCCGCACGTCCATTCTCTACTGGTTTGATTTCATCCAAAAAACTGACCTCTTTACCATTTACAGTATTGAATATAATCCTGTATGCCTTATCATCGTCCATATTTAATTCTTCTACAGAAGCAGATACAGCGATAGTCTGAGGTAGATTGTTTTCTGTTCTGGAATACTGTCGGCCGGTTTGACTCATAAAGTAGAATATGGTCAGGAATATAAGAGCCAGTGCTAACACTGACAGGATAGGCTTTAGATATTTCCCGGAACCGGTTGATCGCTTACCCTTTGGGGATCTACGTAAGGGCATTTGAGTGCCAAGATCTATATCAGATATACTGGTAAAGGTATCATCATCCCCAAACAGGTTGTGATCTTGAAAAATATCATCGTAACTA
>DGDX01000115.1:13265-40861 GCA_002385665.1 Firmicutes bacterium UBA3941 | reverse complement strand
TCTATGACAATAATGGACAAATTGGATCCTTTCCATATAAATTTGAGAGTATCGACAATCAAAACTATAGTATAACGGATATCACCCATGGATATATACTTATTGATAATAAGACTATTTATAAGATTGAGTCGGGAAACTTAGTCCATTTTTACGATCTAACGCAACCTGTAGTGAAGATGGAAGAGTATCCTAACTACCTTTTATTAATTGAAGAGGGTGAAGCAGGGATCCTTATCCCCAAGTTTTTAGATGTGGATAATTTGATGCTCTTTGATTTTGGATTTGATAAAGACCTATATTTTGTGGATTCCAGCAGATCCCAAGAAGATTCATCGTTATCGATCTTGACTTTGGATGTAAGTGCTCCCTTCCCATCCTCAAAGGTTTTACACTATGATGGTAAACCGACCTTAGTCGGAGTAATTACAGCCATAGACAAAATGTTTTATAAGGTTTTTAGATACCCACAGCATACAATTTTGTTTGGCAATCAGGGAATTGTGTGCTACAATATGGAGAATGAAATGGAATGGCGAGTTGAGAGTAGGTATTCATCCAATTTTCAAATTGCTCAAAATGAGTATGGATTGCTGGTAGGTTTGGATCATTTTCTTAATGTCGATGATTCTACGGAGCTTTATAATGGCATTTTCATCGGGAAAAGCGGCGAGAAAAAAGGAATAACTCTCCCGATAAATCTAACAAGCATTTGTCCCTATAAGGATAAGTTTGCAGGGATTCAATACGGGAAAAAATTACTCATCTTCGACCAAGATGGAAATGTAGAAGAAGAATACCCTATTGATAAGGATGCAACTAGAGTATTGTGGAATCCTTATGATGATTCAAGGTTTTTAATTGTTCATCAGGATGATACTCTACAATTTTATGGCATTGAACAGGAGGATAACTCATTATGAATTATATAGATTTAGGTATTTTTTCAGTTCTAGGCATTAGCGTACTGCTTGGAATGTACTATGGTTTTACAGTTTCACTTTATAATCTAATTTCTTTTATTGTATCCTGGGCCCTTTCTTTACTTCTTCATCCCACCCTGTCCAAGACCCTTACAAAGCGGTTCCCGGATCTGGTAGATAAAATCGTATATTATTCTGAAGGTTCGTCTAAGATAGCCTACGCCGACAAGGTCTTGCCCGTATCTTCCCTTTCCAATGAGCAAATTACAGAGTTTGTTCAAAAAACCGGCTTGCCTAATCCTTTCACCAAGAATCTGGAATTTAATCTTACCAATCAATGCTTGGAAGGGTTGGATAGCTTAGGAGAGTACATAGATTATACTGTTGCCAATACCATAGTCAATTTGATGAGCTTTATAATAATATTTCTTGTGTTACAGCTTCTATCAACGATTGTAATATCTTTGATAAGGAACATTACAGATCTTCCTGTATTGAGAAGGTATGACAGCTTGTCTGCCGGTGCTCTGGGATTCTTTCGCGGTGGTTTGTTCTTATTTATAGCTTTTGCCTTTTTACCTTTATTATATCTGATTATACCCGCCCATTTCCTTGAACGCTTTTTAGGCAGCTCTAAGCTATTAGATTTCTTTTTAGATGCTAACTTCTTTACTGCCTTTGTTAAAGGATTTATTTAGTTAGCTGCTTGTCATAGCTATTAGACCAATTGTTTCACGTGAAACAATTGGTGGGTGTAATTAAAGGGATGTTTCACGTGAAACATCCCTTTAGTTTCCTTCGATCTTTTCAATTAGCCTTTCTAGATCATCATCACTGTAATACTCGATTCCTATGATGCCCTTTCTTTTTCCAGGCTGGATATTTACCCTGGTTCCCAGTGCCTCTTCCATTCGTGACTCAAGTTCCATTATAAAGGTGGGTTTTTCTGTCTTAGTCTTGTTTTTACTTCTTTTCTTTTTCTCCTTATGTTTCTTAACCAGGTTTTCTACCTGTCTTACACTTAAATCTTCCTGGACGATTAATCTTGCTAATTCTATTATGGTCTTTTCTTCTTCCAGTCCTAACAAAGCCCTCGCGTGACCAGGATTTAAGGAGTTTTCTGCTAAGAGGTCCCTAACCTCATCAGGAAGCCTTAACAATCTTAAGGTGTTTGCAATCGCAGATCGACTCTTCCCTATCTTTGAAGCAACCTCCTCTTGTGTAAGATTGTAGTCCTTCATAAGGTTGTTTATTCCCTCGGCTTCCTCTATAGGATTGAGGTCCTCTCGTTGTAAGTTTTCAATGAGGGCTATCTCCAACATTTTCTTTTCATCTATATCCAATATAATCGCCGGTATTTTTTCCAAACCGACGGTCCTTGCTGCCCGCCAACGCCTTTCTCCGGCTATTATAGTATACCTGCCGTTATTTTGTTTTACCAAGATAGGCTGTACAACTCCATGTTCCAGAATTGACTTTCCCAGTTCATTAATTGATTCTTGATCGAAGTGTTGCCTCGGTTGGTCAATGTTTGGATCTATATCATTAATTCTCAATTCTGTTCTTTGGCCAGTTTTATTTTCATTGTCATTGATTTCAGTTTCATAAGTTTGGAACAAAGCATCCAAACCCTTACCAAGTCCCCTTCTTGCCATCTATACCGCCTCCCTCTCTCTATCCAAAAATTCCTGAGCCAATTCTGCATAAGAGACGGCTCCTACACACCTTGGATCATACATATGTATGGGTAAGCCATGGCTGGGTGCTTCTCCCAACCTTACATTCCTGGGGATAATGGTTGTAAAAAGCTTGTCCCGAAAATGCCTTTTTACTTCTTCAACCACTTGAATAGAAAGGTTGGTTCTCGCGTTAAACATTGTTAATACCACTCCTTCTACTTCAAGGCCTGGATTTGACATCTTATTTACCCGCTGTATAGTATTTAACAATTGTGTTAATCCTTCCAGGGCAAAAAACTCGCATTGTATAGGTATAATTACACCATCTGCTGCAGTGAGAGCATTAATGGTCAATAAACCCAGAGAAGGAGGACAATCGATAAAGATATAATCGTATTCATCCTTTATTACTTCGATAGCATTCTTTAAAATATACTCCCTGGAATCCATCATTACCAGCTCGACTTCTGCCCCTGCCAGTTGTAAGTTAGATGTAACAATGTCCAAGTTATTTACCTGGGTCTTGACAATCGAATCTCTAATATCTGATCCATTTATCAACACATCATAGACAGATGGAAAATCGTTTCCGCTTTTTGCTATACCCAAGCCGCTTGTGGTGTTTCCTTGAGGGTCAATATCAATTGTTAATACCCTCTTTCCTAGAATAGCCAGATTCGCCGCCAAATTAATGTTGGTAGTAGTTTTACCCACACCACCTTTTTGGTTGGCTATGGCATAAACTTTAGACATCATAACAACTCCTTATCTGCTCTTTAATACATTATAGTTTATATTCATTATACTTTAAAGTTCTTTTTATAATAAAAAGGTGAAATGTCTATTTTTATCGCATTATACATTAATTTTTTTTGATTTACATAAAGAAATGAAAAAATAAAAGGTAGATAAAAGCTTTACCCGAAATGAATTTTTCCTCAACAATTCCAGTAGCCAGTTCTTACCTTATAATTTCTGTTAAGCTATATAAGATATCACTTATCAGACTGTCATATGTTTTTTAGAATTGCTAAAAAAAACTGTGTATTTAACCCCAGCATGAAAGGATCAGTTAAAAATGTACTAATAATTAAATTCTTTTTTATTAAATATTATATAACAATTAATTAAAGACTTTTGCTTTAGGAATAGTCACTATTATTTCTATACTTTCCTCGGTAACAACCTCCTTTATTTGGGGTGTTATGCCATAATCCTTCATCATACCTACGGCGTGCTTGATGGTATTTATGTATATTCTAAAATCCATATGTCCATTAATCTTAGTCTTTCGTAAAGGTTCCTTACCGCTTCTTTGAATCCTTTGCAAGATCTTTTCTATATAGGCTTCAGTATCTTTAACATTTAAGTTTCGATCAATTATTCTTTTCAGAGCTTTTTTACGTAGATCATCATCGGGCAATCTTAGAAGTGCTCTGGCATGCCGTTCTGTCAAACGGTTAACTACCAACATTTCCTTTATCTCTTCGGATAACCGTAAAAGACGAATCTTATTCGCTATTGTTGATTGGCTCTTTCCAACCTTCTTAGCTAATTCCTCTTGGGTAAGACCATGGTCATGAATTAGCGCGGCATATCCTTTAGCTTCCTCTAAATAATGGAGATCCTCTCTCTGAAGGTTTTCTACCATTGCCATAATTGCCAGATCCATCTCATCACCAGAAATAACCATTGCGGGTATATCCTCTAGACCAGCCATTTTTGCGGCTCTAAGCCTTCTTTCTCCGGCTACCAATTCATATCCGCCTAAAGTGTTCTTCCTTACAGTTATCGGATGAATTAAACCATTTTCCTTAATGGAATTGGATAGCTCCTCCAAGCTCTGATGTGAAAAGCTTTTTCTTGGCTGATAGGGGTTCGGTTTAATATCCAACACTGGAATCCTTTCGAAAACCTGCTTATTATCTCGCCTTAGGCTAATACTGTTTTGAATGCCTTTAAAAGAAATCATATCGCCACCTCCAAATCCTAAATATACTATTCTCCATATTTTCTTATATTCCTTCTTTTTGGGGTATTATTCTGATTTATATATAGTATATATAGGATTTGCAGGCTTTTTCTCCGTTTTACGACCCATTCTACTATTTTACCACAAAGAGAGTCATTATAATGGCGATTTTTTTATTTTTCCTGGCGAACGGGGATATTTTTTTGGGCTTAATGTTATTTTTTTGACTAAAATAAGTTTGCGGGTCTTGTCTGAGTAGGGTACGTAGGCATCCTTAATGCTGCAGGCATCCTTACCGCCTAAAATATCCATAGCCTTCCTGGCTTTTTCCATTTCATCCTGGGCCGCAGGTCCCTTATAGGATATAAATAAGCCACCTTTTTTTATAAAGGGCATACAGTATTCGGCTAAAATATTTAAGGGGGCAACGGCCCTGGAGAGAGCAAAATCGAAATGCTCCCTATATTCTTCCTTTCTGGCTAAATCCTCTGCCCTTGAATGTATGATTTCGATATCTTCCAGCTGTAATTCATCCCTTAAGGCTGACAAAAATTCGGTCCTTTTCCTTAAAGAATCAAGGAGAACTATTTGAATATCCGGTTTCATTATCTTGATTGGTACCCCGGGAAAACCTGCTCCGGTCCCAACATCAATTATAGAAATAGTACCCTCAAATTTTACTTCCTTGAGTATACTAAGGGAATCCAAAAAATGATCTACTATTATTTCTTCGGGTTCCACTATGGCCGTCAAATTCATAACTTTGTTCCACTGAATTAACAGGGCAATATATCTGTCAAACTTTTGAAGTTGTTCCCGGGTTATCTCAATACCCAACTCTTCTATACCCATTTCCAATTTACTAAGATCGTGTTCCATCCCCTTTAATTCTCCCTCTTCCTTTTTTCCAAATAGACCATCAAAACTGAAATATCCGCAGGGGATACCCCGGAAATCCTGCTGGCCTGCCCTAAGGATTCAGGCCTAATTAAATTTAGCTTTTGTCTGGCTTCCAACCTAATTCCCGATATGTTTGTATAATCGATATCCCTGGGTAACTTTTTAGATTCCATCTTTTTAAACTGTTGAGCCTGTCTTAGCTGCTTATCTATATAACCCTCATATTTTATAGAGACTTCAACCTGCTCTATATCCTGTCTTAAAAGCCCTTCCTGCTTACCGCCCAAATACTCTATATCCTTATATACAATCTCCGGCCTTTTTAGCAGCTCGTACAGACTTATCCCACTCTTTATAGCTGATGAACCCTTTCTTTCAAGGTAGTTCAATACTTCCTGTGTAGGGGATAGAATTAGGTTTTTAAGCCTATTGATTTCCTTCTCCACCCTTTCACATTTCCTCATAAACCAATCATAACGTTTATCATCTACCAAGCCTACATCATAACCAATCCTGGTCAGTCTCATATCGGCATTATCCTGTCTGAGCAATAGCCGATACTCGGCCCTCGAGGTCATCATCCTGTAAGGCTCATTGGTTCCCTTGGTAACCAGGTCATCTATCAATACACCAATATAGCCCTGGGATCTATCCAATATGACAGGATCTCTGTTTCTAATATACTGAACTGCGTTTATACCTGCGATAATACCTTGTCCGGCCGCCTCCTCATAGCCAGAACTTCCATTAATCTGACCGGCAAAGAATAGTCCTTCAATTGATTTGCTCTCCAGTGATAGCTTTAATTCCTTTGAATCTATGCAATCATATTCGATTGCATAGGCCGGTCGCATTATCTTCACATTTTCCAACCCTGGGACACTTCTATACATTTCCCTCTGTACATCAATGGGCATGCTGGTAGATAAGCCTTGGGGATACATCTCATTAGTGTATCTTCCTTCCGGTTCAATAAATATCTGATGGCTCTTCTTATCCGGGAACCTAACTATCTTATCTTCCACAGAGGGACAATATCTGGCCCCGACGCCCTCTATCTCACCCGAATACATGGGGGCCCTATGAAGATTGGCCCTTATAATATCATGGGTTTTCTCGGTAGTGTAGGTGAGCCAGCAGGGTATCTGCTCCCTCGTCAAGGTGTCATGCAAAAATGAAAAGGGAATTATCTCCTCATCTCCGGGTTGTACATACATTTTGTCGTAATCAATTGTATTTCCATCAATTCTTGCCGGAGTACCTGTCTTAAATCTTTGCATTGTAAATCCCAGATCCCTAAGATTGTCCGACAGTGAATTAGCAGGATAAAAACCGTTGGGTCCGCTATTAACACTATATTCGCCTATTATTATCCTACTCTTTAGATATACTCCAGTGGCTACTACCACTGCCCTACAGGTAAAATAATCCCCTAAGGCTGTTACAACCCCGGCTACCTTACCGTTTTTCTCCCTTATCTCCACTATTTCTCCTTGAAAGATACTCAAACCTGGTTGTTCTTCTAAAGTCCTTTTCATTACCCTATGATAATCATGTTTATCAGCCTGAGCCCTAAGAGAATGAACAGCCGGTCCCTTCCCTGTATTCAACATCCTTATTTGAATGAAAGTCTCGTCTATGTTAAGCCCCATCTGTCCGCCCAGGGCATCTACTTCACGAACTAAATGTCCCTTAGATGTCCCCCCAATGGAAGGGTTGCATGCCAGCATAGCAATATTATCCAAGTTGGTGGCAAACATGGCTGTGCTGAATCCCATTCTCGATGACGCCAGAGCAGCCTCACATCCAGCATGGCCTCCCCCTATCACTATTACATCATACTCTCCAGCAAAGAGTTCCATTTTTCCTCCTACTTTCCTAAACAAAACTCAGAAAATATCTTATCGACCAGATCATCCGTAACAGTTTCACCGGTAATACTGCCCAAAGAGTCTAAAGCTCCACGCAAATCAATGGAAACTATGTCCAAGGGTATTTGTGCATCCAGACCTTCAATAACGTCCTCCAGTTGGCTTTGGGACCTAATCAAGGCTTCCTGATGCCTTATATTGGTTACTGTAACGTCATGATCTGATTCTATTTCTCCTTTAAAAAACATTCTATATATCATATCCTCAACTTTGTCAATACCGGTCCCCAAGGTTAAGGAGGTACTGACAACAGGAATGTCCTCGCCTAAGTCATTTACTATATCTTCCCTGGTCAAAACAGGTGTCCTGTCTATCTTGTTCAATAAAATCAAAGCCTTTTTATCCCTGATATGTTCCAATATTTCCTTGTCTTCACACCCTAAGGGTTCTGAAGAATCTATAACCATTATAATTAGATCAGCTTCATCCATGTTTTGTCTGGATCTTTGGATACCTATCCTTTCAATTTGATCCGGTGTTTCTCTAATTCCTGCGGTATCAACTATTCTTACCGCTATTCCTTTTATATTGATAAAGTCTTCAATGATATCCCTGGTAGTTCCCGGTATATCCGTGACTATTGCCCGATTTTCCCTAAGCAAGGCATTCAATAGAGAAGATTTGCCAACATTCGTTTTACCGACAATAACCACCTTGATACCCTGCCTTATAATCTTACCTTCCTCAGCCGTCTTTAACAATTTCTCTATTTCTCCGATAATCTCCTCTATCTCCTCCCTCATGGAGAATATCATCGGTTCGTCTATATCCTCTTCAGGATAGTCGATTGTTACCTCTATATGAGCCATCAAGGCCAGAAGTCTTTCTCTTATAGACCTTATTTTCTCAGAAAGGCTCCCAACTATTTGGTTAGCAGAGACCCTGGCTGACCTCTCTGTTTTTGCTGAAATAAGATCCATAACCGCCTCTGCTTGTGCCAGATCTATCCTGCCATTTAAAAATGCCCTCTTGGTAAATTCACCCGGTTGGGCCAGCCTGGCTCCTTTTTTGATAACCTCCTGAAGTATATTTTTAACCGATATGATACCCCCGTGACAGTGTATTTCCACCACATCCTCTGCAGTATATGATCTTGGGGCCTTCATGTATGTTAAAAGTACCTCATCGATTATTCTATTATCACTATCCTTTACCTTCCCGTAATGGAGATACCTGTCCTTAAAGGGATATGTCCTGCTGCCCGGAAAAACAAATATTTCCCTTGCAATATCCAAGGCTTTAGGACCGCTGATTCTTACTATACCTATACCGCCCTGTCCCGGCGGAGTAGCAATAGCAGCTATGGTTTCTTCAAAAAGCATATCTATCCTTCCCCTTTTTCAGGAAATAAAAAAAGTTTAACCCAGTATATTTATACTGGGCTATTTTCTCTCAGATTAAACAATTAACAGTTACCAATGAAGCTACATGTATTTTTATATCGACATCATATCATTTGAATAACGTGATCTCCGATACCTTCTTTGTCTATTTACAGGTTATTACAACCCTTCTATAGGGCTCATCACCTTCGCTGTATGTCCTTACATAGTTATCATTTTGAAGGGCTGCATGAATAATCCTTCTCTCAAAGGGATTCATTGGCTCCAAGGTGACTTTTCGACGGGTTTTGGAAACCTTATAACCCAACCTTTTTGCTAAACGCCTTAGGGTTTCCTCCCTCTTTTGCCTGTAATTCTCCGTATCTAAAACTACCCTCTTATATTCTTGCCCATCCTTGTTTATTACCAGACTGGTCAGATATTGAAGGGCATCTAAAGTTTCGCCCCTATGGCCTATCAATAAGCCCATGTTTTGTCCCTTAAGCTCTATATTTATAACTTCATTTGTTTCACTTACTTCAGCAATCGCCTCAACACCCATATGGGTTAATAGACCTGTGATAAATTCTTTTGCCTTATCTCCCATGGTCTGCTTTATACTTGCACGAATCCTGGCGTCCTTTCCCCCTATGAACCCAAATAAACCTCTTACCGGTTCTTCCAATATCTCGATATCCAAGTTATCCCTCTGTACCCCTAATTGTGCAACTGCCATCAAAATGGCTTCATCAATGGTCTTTCCACTACTCTCAACGCTTTTCATTTCTATGCACCTTCCTTGCCTGTTTTTACTTCAGGATTCATCCGGTTATAGATTAGTTGTTGTACGATCTGGAATATATTGCTGGTTACCCAATATATACTGAAAGCTGAAGTGTACATCGAAGTAAACCAAATCGACATAATAGGCATAATTGTTCCCATTCCTCTTGTCTGCTGATTATTGTCACCGGCAGGGTTGGCCAATTTCATCTGAAGATAGGATGTGAGTCCGGCCAATCCCGACAGGATAAATAAGCCGTTCCATGCTCCGGACCATCCGCCTTCCATAAAGGGTATTGTTCTACCTATTATATCCCTTAGTGGAGAATCCGCTATCCATACATTCTTAATCCATAGAAACCTAATACTTGATTCGGAGGTTTTAAGAAAATCAAGAGCCTGAGCTGTACTTATGTTTTTGATAGTATCTATAATAGTTGTCATATTGGCATTTCCAACAACTTCACTCAATTGGGTAATAAGGCGTTCATTTTCTGGATTGCTAAATAGACTGGTAAATATATCGCCAACACTTTGCTTTATAGCTGAAGAGCTTTCTATACTCTTTACAAAGTTGTCAAGAATGGGACCGATAGAGCCGTCTGTATATTTTATAAGATCAACATAGAACACCTCAAGTTGTGCACTGGAGATTGCTCTAAGTGCTGCAAACATGGCAAACATAAGGGGTAATTGCAATAACATGGGGAGACATCCTCCCATGGGATTGACTCCATGCTTCTGATATAGCTCCATAGTTTTTTTATTCTTTTTGTCAGGATCATTTTTATATTTTTCGTTTATCTTTTGAAGTTCTGGGTTCAATTCAGCGACCTTTTTAGTTGAGGCCTTGGCTTTCAGGTCAAGAGGCAATAATGCAAAGCGGGTTAATATAGTAAAAAGAACCACTGATACGCCATAATTACCAACGACGCTGTTAATTCCTGTTATTATCGTTTGAAGAAAACCAACCAGAGATTGCCACATATTATAACACCTGCCTCTTCACCTGTTTTATCGATTTGTTATCTGTTAATTCCATTCCTATTTTAACCTCCGGAATATATTTGCCCAATTAAGACCATATCTTTTATTAGGATTTGTACTCGGAAAAAACATCTTACCCGTTTAATTAAGATAACTACACCAACGGATCATAACCACCTGGATGAAACGGATGGCACTTGGATATTCTCCTTATCGCCTTCCATAAGCCCCGCATGACCCCGTATTTTTCCAATGCTAATATAGTGTAATGAGAACAGGTGGGATAAAATCTACAACTGTTTGGGAACAATGGCGATATAAACCTTTGATATAATTTAATTAGATCTATTATAAACTTTCTCATTTATTTTTTCCGCTATCAATAAACAATACTGCTCTTTTCAGTAAATTTACCATTTGGTTTTCCAGCCTTTTAAAACTTGCTCCCTTCGCCCCAACCCTTACCACAAAAATAAGATCATAGCCCGATTTTATTTCGCTAATTCTATGCCTATATATTTCTCTCAGCCTTCTTTTGATCTTATTTCTCTCTACGGCATTTCCATACTTCTTACTTACGGAAAATCCCACCCTGGAAACATCCAATCCATTTTTTCTGTATATCAAAACCAAACAAGAATTTGCAAGGGATTTTCCTCTCTTATAGGTGTAACTAAATTCTGCCCTTTTTCTCAGCCGATACTTCTTGTTCACATATTATCCTCTCGCTATGAATTATTTCCTGGTACTTGTTACAAGATAATTCGCTAAACCGGTAAATCCATATAGGTATGAGGATCACGAATAAATAATCTTGCTCCAGTCTGCCAACATATCTTAAGGTAAGATATAAGGATAGGTTACACTAATGACCGTAGAAAACACTACGCTGGGCCCCGCATAGACCAATACAGGATTTACAATAAGGTAGAAAAAGCCACCTAGGAAGTGGCCTTATGCTGATAATCTCTTTCTACCTTTCAGTCTCCTTCTTCTTAGCACCGCTCTACCATTTTTAGTGCTCATCCTCTTCCTGAAACCGTGTACCTTTTTTCTCTGTCTATTATTAGGTTGAAATGTTCTCTTCATTTTGGTATCCCTCCTTTTATATATTTTTGCCAAATATCACAGATCGGATTTCCATATGGCATAAGCATTCCCTATGATTAATATGTTAGGAAATAAACATTTTTGATATGTATATTTCTTAACATAATCAACGATCCATAAGCAGGCATAAATAAATCCTGTAATTGTGCACAAAACTCTTCAATTCGGCCAGTGGCAGGACTTACTTATAGTATTATAAGCGAACAATCCTTTTGATGTCAAGAAAATCAACAAATTCAATTGATTATCCACAGATTATCTGATATTATATCTTTACTGTGGATAACTTCCTATTTATAATAGTAGGGAATGGTTATAAGTTATGCACATTCTGTGGATAACTTTGTGTATAACTTTTTATGCATTCCGCTTTTTTGGTTAAAAAGTCCGCTTTTTTGGGTGTTGATATTGTTTATAACTTTTACATTTTTATGGGATATTATGCTTGATTTTATACAAAATCTGATTTGGATTTAATTATTGATAATAATTTACCAATTATTAATGCATCTCCACCCCAAAGGACTCCATGTCTGAACTTCATGCGCAATATATGGTATGAAACAGTCTAGACAAAACCATATGTTATATATGGGGTAGGTATAGTTTAAGTAGCAACCCTAAAGCATTTTTAGCATTGAAAACCAAAGTTACAATACTCCCTTAGAGGCTTCAAGGGGCTACGGGTTTTAAAAAGCAATAATTGGTAAAAATATGTATTATAACGGTATCATATGGGAGGTTTCCTTGATGTTACATAAAATAAAAAAGATATGGGATGATGCCCTGCCTTTTATTAAGTTGGAACTAACTGAGGTCAGCTTTAATACCTGGATTAAAACAATAGAGCCTTTGACGATCATCGACAATAATTTTTACCTTATGGTTCCCAATGACTTTACCAAGAGTATTTTGGAATCAAGGTATATGGATCTATTAGTCAATGCCTTAAAGGAGGTTTCTTCCACAGATTACTCCGTTATTCTGGTCTTACCCAACGAAGCAGATAGATATCTAAATACTGACAAGGACGAAGGGAATGGTTCTGACACAGACAGGGGTGCCCTTAATTCCAAATACACCTTTGATTCTTTTGTTATTGGTAATAGCAATAGGTTTGCACATGCGGCATGTCTGGCGGTAGCTGAGGCACCGGCCAACGCCTACAATCCCTTGTTTATTTATGGAGGTGTAGGCCTGGGGAAAACCCATCTGATGCATGCTATAGGTCACTATATACTTTCCCAGAGCCCACAGACAAAAGTTTTATATGTTTCCTCGGAAAAGTTTACAAATGAGCTAATTACATCAATTCAGACCAACAAGAACGTGGAATTTCGAAATAGATATCGGAATGTTGATGTCCTTTTGGTGGATGATATTCAGTTTATAGCCGGTAAGGAGAGTACCCAGGAGGAATTCTTCCATACCTTCAATACTCTCCATGAATCCAATAAACAGATTATCATATCCAGCGATCGGCCACCAAAGGAGATACCCACTCTGGAAGACAGGCTTCGTTCCAGATTCGAATGGGGTCTTATTGCGGATATCCAGCCACCGGATCTGGAAACCAGGGTAGCCATATTGAGAAAGAAAGCGGAACAGGAAAAAATCCAGGTGGATGATGAAATCCTGTTATTTATCGCCCAACGTATTCAGTCCAATATCAGGGAATTGGAGGGAGCCCTTATTCGAATTCTGGCCTATTCCACCCTTAACAACAACAGGTTGGATATCGATATAGCCGATGAAGCTCTTAAGGATATTATCTCCAACAATACTCCTCGGGTCATTACACCTACATTGATAATGGAGGTTGTTTCAAACTACTACAATATTAGGATAGACGATTTTAAATCTAAGAAAAGAAATAGGGCCATATCCTACCCTCGTCAAGTTGCTATGTATCTATGCAGAGAACTTACAGACCTTTCTCTGCCCAAGATAGGGGAGGAGTTTGGGGGACGGGATCATACTACTGTCATCCATGCCTACGATAAAATTTCCGCTGACATAACCAATGACCCTGAGGTATCCAAAACCGTAAGTCAAATTCGAAAGGAATTGGAGGAGGTATAACCTGTGTAGTCTTGCTGTAGATACTTATAAACAGGATCTGTGGATAACTTCCAATAAAAACTTTAATTCTTCCACACACTTATCCACATACTTTTTTCGAGGTTTGCACAATAATTTGACATAATTCACAAAATCACAGCCTCTACTACTATTACTGCTAAATTATTATATATATTCAACATAAGCAGGAGGTATGACATGAAATTTACATGTACGCAAAAAAAATTATCCGATAGCATCAGTATAGTCCAAAAAGCCATTAGCCCCAGAACCACCCATCCCATCCTGGAGGGTATTTTTCTAAAGGCATATAAGGGAATACTCAAACTGATTGGCAATGATCTGGATCTAGGTATAGAATGCTTCCTGGATGCCACTATACATTCGGAAGGTTCTGTCGTTATACCTTCCCGATTGTTTGGTGATATAATCCGAAAGTTACCCGATTGCCAAATCGATATCGAAGTTACTGACAACTATCTCGTGCTTATAAGGGCAGAAAACTCCCTTTTTGAGATTCAAGGAATAAATCCTGATGAATATCCGGATCTGGAGAATATCCATGAAAAGGATCCCACTGAAATTGATCAGGGTCTCCTTAAGGAAATGATCCAGACAACCATCTTCGCGGCAGCTGTGGATGAAACAAGACCCATCTTAACCGGGGCTCTTGTAGAAATAAGCGAAGGTAATATAAATATGGTTTGTTTGGATGGTTATCGATTGGCAGTAAGGAAGGGAAGCATAGACAGTCAAAAGGAAATAAATGCAATAATACCGGCTAAAACCCTTGATGAAGTCAGCAGAATAATAGACAATAGCGACGAAAAAATCAACATTACCATAGATGATAAGCATGTACTCTTTGATATGGGCTACACCCGGATTATATCCAGGTTACTTAGCGGGGAATTTATAAATTATAACCAGATCATTCCCCAGGATTACAGGACCCGTATTAGGTTTGATGCCAGAACACTCTATGATGCCATTGAAAGGGCCTCTATATTGGCAAGGGAAGGAAAAAACAACCTGATAAAGCTCAATATAAGGGAAGACAAGCTAATTATCAATTCCAATTCCGAGATGGGAAAGGCTCATGAAGAAGTGCCTATTTCAATGGAGGGAGAGGAACTGACCATCGCCTTCAATGCCAGATATTTTATGGATATTTTGAAGGGGATAAGGGGTGAAGATTCATATATCGATTTTACAACCAATATAAGTCCCTGTGTTTTCAGACCTGTAGAAGGTAACAATTTTACTTACCTTTTATTGCCAGTGAGGATAAATGTGTGATAGTATAGTAATGGCTAGTGGATTGTCACAATAGATTAATTTTGTAATTGGATTACGATAAAATCAGGCCTGTTACGGAATATGGCTATTATAGAGTATTAAAATAAGTGGAGGAAAAATTTTGGAAGAAATTGTTATAAAAACAGAGTTTATAAAGCTGAACCAGCTTTTAAAATGGGCTGGAATTGCCGATACCGGTTCCCGGGCTAACGAGATGATAGCTGAAGGTCTTGTTAAGGTAAATGGTCAACTGGAGACCAGAAGGGGTAAAAAAATATACCATGGGGATAGGATTCTGTTGGAGGATAGGTACGAATACCTGGTTATCAGGGAAGGATGAAGGAAGTTGTATTTAAGGGAATTGAGCCTGATAAATTATAGAAATTACAGTAAATTAGAGTTGGCTTTCAACTCTAATTTAATTATTATCTCAGGTAGAAACGCCCAAGGTAAAACCAATATCCTGGAGTCTATCTTTTTATCATGTACCGGTAGATCCCATAGAACACCCAGGGATAGGGAGCTTATTTTGCAAGGTGAGAAGGAGTCCATGATAAGAACCATGGTTGAAAAAAGGGAGGGTCCCAGTCTTATAGAGATTACCTTAAGCCTTAAGGAGAATAAGAAAATTCATATAAACGGCATGGCAGCTCAGAGAATAGGAGAACTAATGGGACATATAAACGGTGTCCTCTTCTCGCCTGAAGATTTGAAGTTGGTTAAAGGAAGTCCGGCTGAGCGGAGAAGATTTATGGATATGGAAATATCCCAAATAAAACCCCAATATTTCTATAGCCTGCAGCAGTATAACAGAATCCTAAGCCACAGAAATAACCTTCTGAAGGATATCAATGAAAATATCAGCCTGAGAAGCACTTTGCCTATATGGGACGAACAAATTGCCAGGGTAGGGACCTATATCATAATGGAAAGATTGAATTTTACTGATAAAATTGGGAAAATTGCCCGAAAGATTCATAAGGAAATATCTTCAAGCAATGAGGATTTGGAGGTATTATACGAGCCCTCTATAGGATTTAATTCACCCCATGCAGAAGAAATAGAGGAAAACTATTTATATATATTAGAGTCAAGCCATGATGAAGACATAAAACGGGGTAGCACCGGAAAGGGATGCCATAGAGACGATCTAGCCATAAGTATAGACAATATGGATGTACGGACATTTGGTTCGCAAGGACAGCAGCGTACTGCCGTTTTATCTCTAAAATTGTCGGAAATTGAGATGATGTTTCGGGAGACTGGGGAATACCCACTCCTGTTATTGGACGATGTCCTGTCAGAACTGGATAAATACAGGCAGGAACAATTGCTCACATATTTTGATAAAGTCCAAACCTTTATGACTCTGACAGATTATCCGGATATATTGGGTGATATTGGGAGTAATCAAGAGATATATGAGGTATCCGGGGGCAGAGTCACGAAAATTTAATTTTTCTTTAAGTATAGGATAAAATAGGATATAATAGATATATCTGAGTGAATCGATATTGTTTGCCGAAATATGATGGAAGTTCGTAAATTGATGAGAGGTCGGTGGAGTTAGTGGTACTGCATTTAGGAGGGGATGTAGTTATTCCCATGAAGGATGTCATCGCTATATTTGACTTGGAGACATCGGAGGATTCACAAATAAATAAAGAATTTTTAGAGGTTGTTAAAGAAGAGGGTTTTGTAAGGGTCCTATCGGAAGATGCGCCAAAAACTTTTGTTTTGACTGAATCTAATAACAAGATAAAAATATATTTATCCCCTATATCATCTTCGACACTTTTAAAAAGAACCGGATTTATACAGAACATATCTTTCTCAAAAAAGCTATTAGAACAAGGGGGATATGATGGAGAATAATCAACAAAGAAACAGAAGCGATTATGATGAATCCCAAATCCAGGTATTGGAGGGATTGGAGGCGGTGCGCAAGCGCCCCGGTATGTATATAGGGAGCACCAGTATTCGTGGGCTTCACCACCTGGTATATGAAGTAGTAGATAATAGTATAGACGAATCCATGGCAGGATTTTGTGATGAAATAAAAGTAACCATACACAAGGATATGTCTGTAACCGTTCAGGATAATGGAAGGGGAATTCCAGTAGGAATCCAGGAAAAAATGCATAAACCTGCCGTCGAGGTAGCTTTAACCATGCTCCATGCAGGAGGAAAATTTGGCAGCGGTGGTTATAGCGTATCCGGCGGATTGCATGGGGTAGGCGTAGCGGTGGTCAATGCCTTATCGGAATGGCTCGTAGTAAAGGTTAAAAGGGATGGACATATATATACCCAAAGATACGAGAGGGGAGTAACCAAAACCCCATTAGAGATAATCGGTGACACCGAGGAAACCGGTACCACTATAACCTTTAAACCGGATCACCTGATATTTGATGAACTGAATTTTAGCTATGATACTCTCAGATCCAGATTAAGGGAGCTGGCATTTTTAAATGCAGGCTTAAGGATAGAGATATTGGATGAGAGAACTGAAGAAGGTGAGAGCTTTCACTATGAGGGTGGTATAATCTCCTTTGTAGAATACTTAAACAAAAACAGGGCTGCGTTATTTAGCCCACCTATCTATATCTCCGGGGAAAAGGGGACCAGCTCCATGGAAGTTGCCCTTCAATATAACGATTCCTATGTTGAGGGTGTATATTCCTTTGCCAATAATATAGATACCCATGAGGGAGGAACCCACCTAAGCGGATTTAGGGCTGCCATTACCAGAGTGCTCAATGATTATGGCAGAAAATACAATTATATAAAACAAAATGAGCCAAACCTTTCGGGAGAAGATACCCGGGAAGGTCTCACGGCTATCATAAGCGTGAAGCTTACGGAGCCCCAATTCGAAGGCCAAACCAAAACAAAACTCGGTAACAGCGAAATAAGGGGATTTGTTGAGAGTACAGTGGGGGAAGGACTCTCTGCCTTCTTGGAAGAGAACCCCTGCATTGGGAAGATCATTTTAGAAAAGGCCCTTACTGCATCAAGGGCCAGGGAGGCGGCTAAAAAGGCCAGGGAGCTGACCAGAAGAAAGAGTGTACTCGAGAGTACATCATTGCCTGGGAAATTGGCCGATTGTACTGAAAAGGATCCTGCCCTCAGTGAAATCTTTATAGTAGAGGGAGATTCAGCCGGCGGCTCAGCCAAGCAGGGAAGGGATAGGCATTTTCAAGCAATTCTGCCCCTTAGGGGAAAAATATTAAACGTAGAAAAGGCCAGGCTGGACAAGGTATTGGCCAATGAAGAGATTAGGGCCATGATTACGGCCTTTGGTACCGGCATTGCTGATGATTTTGATATTGATAAACTAAGATACCATAAAATAATAATAATGACCGATGCCGATGTGGATGGCAGCCATATAAGGACTCTTCTTTTAACTTTCTTCTTTAGATATATGAGGCCTCTAATCGAAAAGGGTCATGTCTATATAGCCCAACCCCCTCTTTATCTGGTCAAAAAGAGCAGGAAAGAGCATTATTGCTACAGCGACAGAGAATTGGAAGAGCTATTGACTGAAATAGGCAGGGAAGGAGCAGAGGTCCAGCGCTATAAGGGTTTGGGTGAAATGAACGCTGAACAGCTGGCTGATACTACCATGGATCCAAGCAAGCGTACCCTGCTTAGGGTAACCATGGAGGATGCCAGGCAGGCGGATGAGATCTTTACAATACTCATGGGCGAAAAGGTAGAGCCTCGACGGGAATTCATTGAAGAGAATGCTAAAATGGTAACCAACCTAGATGTTTAAGGAAGGATGTAAATAGATGGATCCATCATATAACAAAATTGTAGATGTTAATATAGAAAAAGAGATGTCAAAATTCTTTATAGACTATGCTATGAGTGTAATCGTAAGCCGTGCCCTTCCGGATGTAAGGGATGGGTTAAAACCGGTTCATAGAAGGATACTCTATTCTATGTATGAACTCGGGATGACGCCGGACAAGCCCTTCAGGAAGTCGGCCAGGATAGTAGGGGATGTTCTGGGTAAATATCATCCCCATGGAGATTCATCCGTATATGACGCCATGGTTAGGATGGCTCAGGATTTTTCTATCCGATACATGTTGGTAGAAGGTCATGGGAATTTTGGCTCTGTTGATGGAGATTCACCGGCGGCTATGAGGTACACAGAAGCCAGAATGTCAAAAATTTCTATGGAGCTTCTGGCCGATATAAACAAGGAAACCGTTGATTTCAGTCCCAATTTCGATGAAACCTTAAAGGAGCCTGATGTACTCCCGTCTCGATTCCCCAACCTTTTAGTTAACGGTTCATCTGGTATTGCTGTAGGTATGGCTACCAATATTCCACCCCATAATCTGGGGGAGACTATTGACGGAGTAGTGGCCTTAATTGATAATCCGGATATTTCCATTGAAGAGATTATGAATCATATAAAAGGTCCGGACTTCCCTACAGGAGCATTGATACTTGGCAGAGAGGGTATTCGTCAGGCCTATAGAACCGGAAGGGGCAGGATAGTTACCAGGGCGAAGACCAAGATAGAAGAACACTCGGGCAATCGGGCCAGTATCATTGTAGAGGAGATACCATATCAGGTCAACAAAGCCAGACTCATCGAGAAAATAGCCAGTCTGGTGCGGGATAAGAGAATTGATGGGATATCCGATATCCGGGATGAATCCGACAGGAATGGAATGCGCATCGTAATAGATATAAAAAGGGATGCAAATCCTAATGTGGTTTTGAATTATCTGTTTAAGCATACTCAGATGCAGGTAACTTTTGGTGCTATAATGCTGGCTCTGGTTGACGGCGAGCCCAGGATCATGAATTTAAAGGAAATTCTGCATCACTATATAAATCACCAAAGGGAAATTATAGTAAGGAGAAGCAGATATGATCTGGAAAGGGCAGAGGCCAGGGCCCATATCCTGGAAGGGCTTTTGATCGCTCTTGATCATATCGATGAGGTGATAAACCTGATAAGGTCTTCCCGGACTGATCAGATAGCCAAGGAAGGGCTTATGGAAAAATTCGGTCTAAGCGAGAGACAGGCCCAGGCGATATTGGATATGAGATTAAGACGCCTGACCGGACTTGAAAGGGAGAGACTGGTAGAGGAATATGAAGGTTTATTAAAAACCATCGGGGAATTAAAGGATATTCTGGCCGATAAAAAGCTCCAGTATGCGATAATCAAGGAAGAACTCCTGAATATAAAGGAAAAATATGACGATGACAGGAGAACACAGATTGTAGCTGCCCCAGGTGAGATAGATATCGAAGATCTGATAGATGAACATGATGTGGTACTCACTCTAACCCATTTAGGCTATATAAAAAGGACTCCTTTAGAGACCTATAAAAGCCAAAGAAGGGGAGGAAGGGGCATTACAGGACTTCAAACAAGGGAAGAGGACTTTGTCACCGACATATTTGTTACCTCAACCCATCATCGCTTATTATTCTTTACCAGCCTGGGCAAGGTATACGAATTAAAGGCATATGAGATCCCCGAAGCGGGCAGGCAGGCCAGGGGTACAGCCATCATTAATCTACTGCAATTGATGCCGGGCGAGAGGATACAGGCCGTGATTTCCGTGGATGAAGTAGAAAGCGGTAAATTCCTGTTGATAGGGACCAAATATGGATTGATAAAGAAGAGTCCCCTGGAAGAATACCAGAATATCCGTAAGGACGGACTGATTGCTATTAACCTCAGGGAAGACGATGAAGTTGTTGGGGTTCAGCTGACCGAAGGAAACAGGGAAATTTTAATGGCAACCCATAAGGGGATGTGCATTAGGTTTAAAGAATCCGATGTCCGTCCTATGGGAAGGGCTACAATGGGGGTCAAGGGTATAGACCTCAGCGAGGACGATTACGTTATTGATATGGTACTGGTATCCGGCCAGGAAGATGTATTGGCTATCAGTGAAAACGGTTTTGGAAAAAGGACATCGATAGACGAATATAGGGTCCAAAACAGAGGAGGCCGTGGGATTATTACCATGAAAACCAATGAAAAAACAGGCAACCTTGTGGCCCTTAAGATGGTAGCCGAGGACGATGATTTGATGATTATAAATTCCGAAGGTATTATTATACGCATAGGAGTAAAGGATATTTCTACCTTAGGTCGAAACACCCAAGGGGTAATGCTCATGAGAGTTGAGGAAGGGAATACAGTAATATCCGTAGCAAAGGCAGAAAAGGACGATGACGATAGCGACTTATAAAGATATGTATTTAGTACGTTCAAAGTTATAGGGGGAATACCACAATGGAAAAAATCAAATTTATTAAAAGGGATGAACTTAAGACAAAACCAAAAGATAGTGAATTGGTGTTTGGAACACAATTTACAGACTATATGTTTGTAATGGATTATGATAGAGAGAGGGGTTGGTATGACCCCAGGATTGTTCCTTACGGCCCCATCGAGATGAGCCCATCATCCATGGTGTTTCACTATGGACAGGCCATATTTGAGGGATTGAAAGCCTACAGAAACAGCAATGGAGATATAGTCACCTTTAGGGCCAAGGACAATTTTAAAAGGTTGAACCGATCTGCCGAAAGGATATGTATGCCCAAAGTAGATACAGAATTTGTATGGAAAGCTCTCAACACCTTATTGGATATTGAAAGGGATTGGGTACCCTCCTCAAAGGATACCTCCCTGTATATAAGGCCCTTTATGATTGCTACCGATCCATTTTTAGGAGTAAGGCCATCCGATACCTATAAATTTTTCATAATCCTATCACCGGTGGGACCTTATTATCCCGAAGGCCTGGATCCTGTCAAGATTTATGTAGAGGATACCTATGTAAGGGCCCAAAAAGGAGGTACCGGCGAAGCCAAGGTAGCAGGAAATTATGCGGCAAGCCTATTGGCAGCGGAAAAAGCCAAGGCCAAGGGATATTCCCAGGTTCTTTGGTTGGATGCTGCTGAGCATACCTTTGTTGAAGAGGTAGGAGCCATGAATATCTTCTTCAAAATAGACGGAAAGTTAATAACTGCTCCTCTGGATGGTAGCATATTACCAGGTATAACTCGAGATTCAGTTATAAAACTGGCAAAGCATATGGGCTATGTGGTAGAGGAGAGGGATTTAAAAATAGAGGAGGTATTTGCAGCTTATGAGGATGGCAGCCTCGAGGAGGTATTTGGTTCAGGAACAGCCGCTGTAATATCCCCGGTAGGGGTTTTGGAATGGAAGGATAAAGTAATTGAAATAAACAATGGAGAAATAGGCGAGTTTACATCTATGATGTATGATACCCTTACCGGTATCCAATATGGAACTCGGGAGGATATATTTGGCTGGGTTCATAAGGTTTAATAGGTAAATTGAGGGCAGACACCTTTGTCTGCCCTTATATTCTTTAAATAAATGACGAAAATTCCTATTGGTTTTGGTTGTTTCGTTCTATTTCACTGATTCTGTTCTCCAATTGGAATGTCATCTGCTGATCAATTTGATTTTTAGCGGCTTGGTTGATATGGGCACCTTGAACATCATACCAACCATGGCTATGCATCACTTCCATAAAAAGCTTTGTATGGTTTTGTTCCTCCTGTTGAATATGCTGAAGCGCAGAGGTTACCTCCTGGTTTATGGAATCCATAATCCCAGCATCATAGGCAGATGATACGTATTTTTCCGTCATAATGGAATCAAGGAGCATTTCTTTTTCTGATAGTTGGTTTTTTGCCATTTTCCATACTCTTTCTTTCAAGATATTGGAGTAGGGGGGCTAAATCCCCCTTGTTCCAGCAGTGATTTTAGCGTTTCGGCATGTTGTACTTCTTGCTGGTATACCAGGTTAAAAATATTCTTAATCTGGGGATCTCCGGCTTGCTCAGAATATAGCTTGTATTTACTCATACAGATGTATTCGGCCTTGAGTTGGTCTTCGAGTAACTTTTTTCCTTATCTGACAGCTCCATTTTTCTCCTCCTATATGTTTACAACAGTTTTTCACGCCATAATTCTTATATCGTCAAACACTTCCTTGATTTGAATCTTATGAAATTTATATTATTTCATACAAGGCCAGGAAGTTTAAACGATTTGGATATGATGGGTCTTCTCCATAACCTTATATTTTCCGAAAAAAATAATCCTATGCCTGTTGACATAGGATTAGATATGATACTGTTTAAATTAACTTCTTGTGCCAGTTCATTTTTCATTGGCTCAGGTAATGAGCTATTGATAAGCGGATGACTTCATTGATAAGTAGCGATCAATAGTCATTACTAATCTATTTGATCAGTATTGGAGTATAAGCTAGGGTTTTGCATATTCATTGATAATATCCATGATCCTTTCAACACCCTTGGTATGGTCCATTTCGGCCATCCTGTCTATGTATTTCTGTCTGTTGGCATAGACATCCAGAATTGATGTAAGCAGTATATCATCGGTTAAGGTTTCCTGATCCAGGACCTTACTGAAACCCTGCCTTTCAAAGGATTGGGCGTTTTGGATCTGATCTCCTCTGCTGGCGCTCAAAGGAAGGGGAATCAGTATGTTGGGCTTTTTGAGAGCTAAAAATTCGTATATGGAATTAGCCCCGGCTCTGGATATTATAAGGCTGGCCAGGGCCATAAGATGAGGAAGATCCTCATCGACATATTCAAACTGTTTATAACCCGGAGTATTCTCAAGGGATGGATCCAGGTTATTTTTTCCACAAAGATGTATGACGTTAAAACGAGTGGTAAGCCTGCTCAGGATCTTTCTAATAAATTGATTTATGGCAACAGCTCCAAGGCTACCGCCCATTACCATTATGGTCGGTTTTCTTACGATGAACCCGCATATCTTCATACCCTTTTCAGGATCCCCTTTTAAAAGGCTGGGACGAAGGGGAGTGCCTGTGTATATGCCCTTATCGCCTTTAAAATATTCTGTAGTCTCCTTAAAGGTTGTGCAAACCTTTACAGCGAAGGGAAAGGATATTTTATTAGCAAGACCGGGGGTAAGATCGGACTCATGGATTATCACCGGTACTTTATTAATCCATCCACCCAGTACCACAGGAACTGAAACAAAACCGCCCTTTGAGAAGATGATATTGGGTTTAAGTTTTCGGATCAAATTAACGGATTGTCCCACTCCCTGGATTACCCTAAAGGGATCGGTAAAGTTTTGAATATCCATATACCTTCTTAGCTTTCCGGATTTTATAATGTGATAGGTTACATCCTTTTCTTTGGCAATAAGGCCCCGTTCAAGGCCGTTTTCCGTACCTAAGTAATGGATATCGTAGCCCTGTTTTAAAAGTTCCGGTATCAGGGCAATATTAGGGGTAACATGGCCAGCAGTCCCACCACCGGTTAAAACTATTGTCTTCAAGGTTATCAAGCCTCCAGCTTCCGACTACTAATTCTTACTTCTAACGCCAGACTAGACCCTTTCGGGGGCACTCAGGCCTATTAGATTCAGGCCATTGGCCAGGGTGTGTTTTACAGCCAAAACCAGGGCTAGTCTTGCATTTTTCAGGGCTTCGTCTTCCACCAATATGGAATGTTCATGATAGAACCGGTTAAAATCCTGGGCCAGATCTACCAAATACCTGGTGATTATGGAGGGCTCCAGATCCTCCATGGCAGAAACAACAATATCGGGGAACAGATAAAGGGTCTTAATTACCCGGAATTCTTCCTTGGTAGTAAGAAGGCTGGCATCAAAGTTTGGATCTACATCTGTTTCTGCCCTTTTTAATAGGCTGCATGTCCTGGCATGGGTGTATTGAACATAGGGACCGGTCTCACCGTCAAAATTGAGGATTTCATCCCAGGAGAAGGATACATCCTTTATTCTATTGTTGCTAAGATCGCTGAATACTACAGCGCCAACACCCATTTGTCGGGCAATCTCTTCTCTTTCACTTTCATCCATGTCGGGATTTTTCTCCTCGATGATTTTTAGGGTTTTCTTTATGGCCTCAGCAAGGATATCCTCTAACAGGACTACCTTTCCTTTACGAGTAGCCAGCTTTTCCCCGCCCAGGCTTACTATGCCGAAGGGAACGTGAACCAACTTATCGTGCCAATCATAACCCATAAGCTCAATAACCTTGAACCATTGTTCAAAGTGAAGGCTTTGAGCAGCCCCGGTTACGTATATACATTTATCAAAATCGTAGGTATTCTTCCTGTAGATGGCGGCTGTTATATCCCTGGTGGCATATAAGGTGCTGCCGTCCTTCTTTATTATGAGACATGGAGGCATATTATACTCCTCCAGGTCCACTATCATGGCACCATGGCTCTCGGTAAGCAGATTTTTCTCCCTAAGCTCCTCTATAACAGGAGGCATCTTATCCTCGTAAAAGCTCTCTCCTGCCTGGGAATCGAAGGTGATGTCCAGTAGATCATAGACCTTTTGAAATTCTTTGAGGCTAATATCCTTAAACCACTGCCATAGCTGAAGGGCTTCCTCATTACCTTGTTCCATCTTCACAAACCAATCCCTTGCTTCATCCTCCAGGGAGGGATCCTTTTCTGCCTCTTCATGAAACTTTACATATATGGCCATAAGTTCTTTAATGCCGCCATTCTCTATGGAATCCTTTGAGCCCCAGTTTTTATAGGCTACTATCAGCTTACCAAATTGGGTTCCCCAGTCCCCTAAATGGTTTATGCCAATTGAATTATAGCCCAGAAAATTAAATATCCTGTAGAGGGAATTTCCTATGGCTGTGGAGCGAAGATGTCCCACATGGAAGGGTTTTGCAATATTAGGGGCCGAATAGTCAATTACTATGTTCCTTCCCTTACCCATATCCCTGGATCCGTACTCGTTACCCTTGTTTAGAGCAGTGGACAATACATCCCTTACGAACTCTTCTTTATCCAGGAAAAAATTCAGATATCCTGAAACAGCTTCTACTTTGGCGATTTTTGGATCTGCGGGAATTTTTCCAGCCAGTTCTTCGGCTATTTGGATGGGGGATTTTCTTAAGATCCTGCTTAATTTAAAACAAGGTAGTGCCACATCTCCCATTTCATCATTTGGAGGATATTCCAACATCTGTTTAATCTCCCCACTGTCCAGGGCAGGAATGATTTCCGCTAATATTTCCGATATTCTTTGTTTTATATCAAGCATATGTAAACTCCTTAATCTAAAAATATTCAATAGAACTTTTTAATTATGATACCATATTGCTTGGAAAATTAATAGGCCCCGGGGTATTTTGAAACGATAAAGATTCCTGAGTTGATGAAAGAATTAAAAGGTGATAAAATATGAAATAATGGAAAAATCAGACCATTTATTAATTAGAACAATGGATTAAATCAGGTATTTTTATACCATATAGATTTGCAAAAAATGGTTTATACCATGTATCATCTGGTAGCATAATATTGGGTATAAGCCTATAATAGAACGGTTAAATAAAAGTAAGGAGAATGCAACATATGAGCAATAAGAAAGAGAGCGGCAAGGTAGAGGTAAATATAGGCAGTAACTTTATCCATGATATCATCGACAAGCACTTGGAGGAAGGGGTTTATGATAGAGTACACACCCGCTTTCCACCTGAGCCCAATGGATACCTTCATATAGGACATGCCAAATCCATATGCCTGAACTTTGGTACAGCAGCCAAATACAATGGGCTATGTAATTTACGCTTTGATGATACCAATCCCCTGAAGGAAGAGGTAGAATATATAAATTCAATTATTGAAGACGTAAAATGGTTGGGGTTCGATTGGGAAGACAGATTGTATTATGCTGCCGATTATTTTGATAAGATGTATGAATATGCCATTTTGCTTATTAAAAAGGGAAAGGCATATGTGGACGACCTATCGGCAGAAGAGATTAGGGAATATAGGGGAACTCTGACCGAGCCAGGGAAAAACAGTCCTTATAGAGATCGATCTGTAGAGGAAAATCTGGATCTTTTTCAGCGTATGAAGGCAGGAGAGTTTGAGGATGGTTCCAGGGTATTGAGGGCAAAAATCGACATGGCCTCTCCAAATATGAATATGCGGGATCCGGTATTGTATAGGATTGCCCATGTCTCTCACCATAGGACCGGGGACAAATGGTGCATATATCCCATGTATGATTACGCTCATCCCATATCCGATGCTTTGGAGAACATTACCCACTCCATATGTACTTTGGAATTTGAGGATCATAGACCCCTGTATGAATGGGTACTAAATGAAATAGGCCTTTTCCCAAATCCGCCGGTTCAGATAGAATTTGCCAGATTGGAGCTCACCAATACCGTTATGAGCAAGCGGAAACTGAGGGTATTGGTAGAAGAAGGCAAGGTGTCAGGATGGGATGACCCGAGGATGCCCACCCTATCGGGGCTGCGCAGAAGGGGATACACCCCCTCTTCCATAAGGGATTTTTCGGAAAGGATCGGAGTGGCCAAGAATAACAGCGTGGTGGATATTGCCCTCTTAGAGCATTGCCTAAGGGAAGAGCTCAACAGGGATGCCCAAAGGGTAATGGGGGTATTGGATCCTATAAAACTGGTCTTAACCAATTACCCTGAAGACAAGGTAGAATATATGGAAGTGGAGAACAACCAGAATGACCCATCAGTCGGAACCAGAATGGT
>DGDX01000115.1:3172-13021 GCA_002385665.1 Firmicutes bacterium UBA3941 | reverse complement strand
AGATCAGGGGACGGGCGAGATCTTAGAGATCCATTGCAGCTATGATCCGGATACTAAAAGCGGTTCGGGATCGGCTAACAGGAAGGTTAAGGGTACTCTCCACTGGGTATCGGCAGCTCATGCCATACCTGCTACAATCAGGCTCTATGATTATCTGTTTATAGAGGATGAAAATGGAGAAATGCAGTATAACCCGGATTCCATAAAGGTCCTGAAGGGTTATGTAGAACCTTCACTAAAGGATACCGAAGGGGGCGTCCGATTCCAGTTCTTTAGACAGGGATATTTCTGCACCGACATAAAGGATTCAAAGCCGGATGATTTGGTGTTTAACCAGATTGTTCCCTTGAAGAGTTCCTATAAGCCCGAAAAATAAGTACAGAAATTTTCAGGAGGTTATAATATTGAGGGAAACAAGAACCAGGTTTGCCCCTAGTCCTACGGGATATATGCATATAGGCAATCTCAGGACTGCTCTATACACCTATTTGATCGCCAAGCATGACAATGGTAAATTTATACTCAGAATCGAGGATACGGATCAGAAAAGGTATGTAGAGGATGCAGTGGATGTTATTTACAAGACTTTAAATATAGTGGGACTTAAACATGATGAAGGTCCGGACATAGGCGGGGACTACGGTCCTTATGTACAGAGTGAACGCCGGGATATATATAAAAAATACGCCGAAAAGTTGGTAGAGTTGGGCGGCGCTTATTACTGTTTTTGCAGCAAGGAAAGGCTTGACAGTTTGAGGCGTCAGGCAGAGGAGAATAATACCACCTTTAAATACGATGGACATTGTAAATCCCTGAGCAAGGAGGAAGTACAAGAAAAGCTTGCAGCGGGAGAACCCTATACAATCAGACAGCGGATACCTGAGACAGGGAAGACCACCTTTGAAGACGCAGTTTACGGATCCATTACCGTGGAGAATTCAGAACTGGATGAAGGGGTCCTGTTAAAAACCGATGGTCTGCCCACCTACAATTTTGCCAATGTGGTAGATGATAACCTTATGGGGATCACCCACGTAATAAGGGGTAGCGAATATCTGTCTTCCGCACCCAAATACAACTTACTCTATAATGCATTTGGCTGGGAAATACCAACCTATATCCATTTGCCCCTGATTATGAAGGAGGGGGGTAGAAAGCTCAGTAAGAGGGAAGGAGATGCCTCTTTTGAGGATTTCTACGAAAAGGGATATTTGCCGGAAGCAATAATCAACTATATAGCCTTGCTGGGCTGGAGTCCGGGAACTGAACAGGAGTTTTTCAACCTGGACGAACTGATAGAACAATTTGATATAAAAGGACTGAGCAAATCCCCGGCAGTATTCGATGTCAACAAGCTTAGGTGGATGAACGGAGAATACATCAGGAGAATGAGTGTGGAAGAATTCCATAAGTTGGCTTTACCCTATTATGAAAAATATATCTCATCTCCCGATGTAGATCTAAACCTGCTAAGCAAGCTATTGCATACCAGGGTAGATGTCCTGGAGGATATAAAGGATCATGTTGATTTCATAGATACATTACCTCAATATGATAAAGATCTTTTTGTCCACAAGAAAATGAAAACTACCCATGAAAATGCTTTGGTAAGCCTGGAGAAGGCCTATGAGGTCCTTGCCGGTTTAGAGGACTGGAGAGACGAAACCATCCATAAGGTATTGTTCGATACCATAAAGGAGATGGGGATTAAAAACGGACAGATGTTGTGGCCGATACGGACCGCCTTATCCGGAAAACCATCATCTCCGGGTGGCGGTACTGATCTTCTGGCCCTTTTAGGAAAGAAGGAATCCCTAAAGAGGATAAAGGTAGGGATAGAGAAACTGTCATAGAAAAAAACCTTGTGATGAGGAAGGCAGAATAATCGTTGTGAAATACGATAAATTTGTCTTCCTCAACTTGTTTTTTTCAATCTATTCTATAACCCTTATTGCCCCCCTGGCCCTGGAAAGCCAACCCCTCTCCAATTTACTTATAAGAAAGTTCTTATTGGGGGACATATGGGCAAATTCCCTTTTGTTGATCATAATTCCGGTATGGGTAATTATATTACGGCTTATGGCGAAATACACCATATCCAAAGGCCTTAGATCGCGAAAGCGAACCTCTTTAAAACCGAGATTTTTTATAGCTCTGATATAACGGTTGGGATTGGTTTTGTACCAATCCTCTTCTATGGGTTTTCCATCATCATTGGGCAGATTTACCCCCAGATCTCTGTAGAAGAGAATTATAAAGCCCAGGCAATCAATTCCCTCCTCCAAAGATCTGCCGTTATGGAGGAACTTCGCATTTTTATACTTTTCAACCAATTCAAGTATTCTTTTTTCATCTATTTTATTTCCCATTGATTTACCCCCTATAATAGATGTTTCTGTCTATCAGGACAGAGTTACCGTTACCTACCGTAATATTCATAATATGGAGTAATATATAAAGGGTGATGAGAGTTCCAGGGTTTTTATCACATAAAAAAAACCAGGGGCATAGTATATAGTGATGTTTAAGATAAGCAATTGGACTTCCACAGTCTACGTAGCTTTCAACTATAAATGTATCTATAAGGGAGGAGTGAAGAAATGGGATTTGGATTCGGCAGTGATAGAAGAAGAGGCGTAGACGACTCAATTCTATTCTTCTTTTTATTGCTGGTAATAATATTCGGTAACTGCGGCCTATTCAATGAAGGGAGTGAACTGTTATTCTTTTTCCTACTTCTTGTGATACTGTTCTTTGGGGAAAACGGCAATTGTTTTTTTGGTGCGGAAGTAGAAGAAGAGTGATAGGATACTGAAAATGCTGTCCCCATTATTAAGGGGGCAGCATTTTCATTTTTTCCACACATTTTTAGCAGGGCGGGAATAGTATATAAGTATCCTGTGTACTTACTAAATAAATTAAGAGAGGTGTTGGTATGGGATACGGATTTGGCGCTAGCGGACATGGACATGGGAAGGGTGGATTTGACCAATCCATGCTTATTTTGATCCTGATTCTTATTCTATTACTCGGCGATGGAGGTTTTGACGACTTCGGTAAGGGCTGTTTCGGAAGGGGAGACGATTTCTCCATATTTATTATCATAATAATACTTTTGCTTTTTAGCGGTGGTGGAGGATTTTTAGGTTTAGAATCTCCGACGGAAGATTAAGAGTTTGAAAAGCGAAATCGAGCTAAAAAAGATGGCATATTGTATTCCTGCCATCTTTTTCTTTATTAAACTCTTATGCCAATTAATTATCTTCAATAGATTCCTTTGTTAAAAAGAAAACTATTGTTGACATGTGATTATCCATCGTATATAATGCTTACAATTTTACATATAAACAACTTCTTATCCAGAGGAGGGGAGGGACTGGCCCTATGAACCTCCGGCAACCTTCAGAGGGTATCTGAAAAGGTGCCAATTCCAGCTGATTTAGATCAGGCAGATAGGAGGAGTATAGTCGGCATTATTGCCCTTCTTTCTGTAACCGGAAGAAGGGCTTTTAAGTATCCTAAACTATTTCAACTGATGGAGCCCGTATTTACAGTACCGGTTGTTAATGTACAACAATCAATACCCAAAAGAAAGGAATGATTGATTTGACAAGGGACTACGAAAGGCATTTTGATACAATAGCTGTACATGGAGGACAGACTCCGGATACGGATACCGGATCCAGGGCTGTTCCTATATACCAGACATCGTCCTATGTATTTAATTCAGTGGAACATGCCGCTGATCTCTTTGCCCTTAAGGAGGGTGGCAATATATATACTCGTATTGGTAATCCCACCACCTCAGTGCTGGAAGAGAGGCTAGCCCAGCTGGAGGGAGGGGTGGGGGCACTGGCTACATCATCGGGACAGGCGGCTATTGCCCTGGCTATACTGAACATAGCCGGTTCGGGACATAACTTTATATCATCGAAATATATTTACGGTGGAACCCATACCCTTTTTCAACATACCCTGGCCAGGCTGGGTATTGAAGTCCGATTTGCGGATTTTTCCGATCTGAACCAATGCCAGGAGTTGATTGATGAAAATACCAGATTAATATATACGGAATCCATAGGGAATCCGAAAAATAACGTAGATGATTTTGAAGCCCTGGCAGAGCTAGCCCATAGAAACGATATACCTTTCATAGTAGATAACACCGTCACTACCCCCTATCTTTTCCGTCCCTTTGAACACGGTGCAGATATTGTTGTACATTCCCTGACAAAATTCATTGGGGGGCATGGGACGTCCATAGGCGGGGCTATCGTAGATTCCGGTAAATTCGATTGGAGCGTTCCAAAATTTACAGAACTCAATCAACCTGACCCTGCATATCATGGACTAAACTATTGGGAGGCATTTAAAGAAACAGGTGCCGCCTACATAACCAAGGCCAGAGTCCAGCTCATGAGGGATTTAGGTCCGTCCCTATCCCCTTTTAATTCCTTCCTGTTCCTGCAGGGTTTGGAAACTCTGCCCCTGAGGATGAAGCAGCATTGCGAAAATGCCATGAAAGCATCCCAGTGGCTGAAGTCCCATCCAGCGGTATCCTGGGTCAATTACCCTGGACTTGAAGACCATAAGGACTATCAAAACGCTAAAAAATACCTACCCAGGGGCCAGGGGGCTATAATTGGGTTTGGTATCAAAGGCGGAAAGGCTGCGGGAATCAAGTTTATAGACTCTCTTAAGCTTATATCCCATCTGGCCAATATAGGAGATGCCAAGAGTTTAATAATACATCCGGCTTCTACCACCCATCAGCAGTTGACCCCCAGAGAACAGGAAGAATCAGGAATAACCGATGATTTTATCAGATTTTCCGTGGGGTTGGAGGATATAGATGATATATTGGCAGATCTTGATCAGGCTCTCATTAAGAGTCAGGGTTAATGGACTTGCATATTTATCAAGGCGTAATTGTGTTGATAATATCAAAAAAAGGTTAAAGCAAATATCAATAGGCGGATTGAGGAGAGACTAGAAATTGAAAAATGTCAACAAGAATAGTGACCCAAAAAGAAAGAAAAAATACGAATCTCCGGACTCCTTAACGTCTGTAGGATGGACGGAACCCCATGTCATAACCTTGGCCGACGAAAGCAATCCCCTTTTATTGGATTGCGGGGAGGAATTGGCCCCAATATCTGTAGAGTATGAAATGTATGGGGAGATGAACCAAAACAAGGACAATGTTATCTTGCTCCTACATGCCCTATCCGGCGACGCCCATGCCGCAGGCTGGGATAAAAAAGCTCTGGAGATGGGCCGCAGTTGGAGGGTCGACAGGCCCGGATGGTGGGATGCCATGATCGGACCTGGGAAGGCACTCGATACCAATAAATATTGCATAATTTGTTCCAATGTGCTGGGAAGCTGCTATGGAACCACGGGCCCGGCCTCTATAGATCCTGAAACCGGTGTGCCCTATGGTTTAACCTTTCCCATAGTTACCGTGGGAGACTGGGTCAGGTTGCAGGAACGGCTGGTTTCATATCTTGGAATAGAGAAGCTATATGCAGTCATAGGCGGATCCTTGGGCGGTCAGCAGGCCCTTGAATGGAGCCTGGCATATCCTGACAGGGTGGAAAGGGCTGTTATACTGGCCTCCTCCGCCAGGTTGAGCGCCCAGGGACTTGCTTTCAATGCGGTAGCCCGCAATTCCATACTAAACGATACAAATTTTAATGGCGGTAATTATTACGATGGGGATCAGCCGGCTCAAGGTCTGGCCATAGCCAGGATGTTGGGACATATAACCTACCTCTCGGAAACGGCCATGAGGGATAAGTTTGGCAGGCGTTATCGTAAGAATGGGAACCGGCCTGGCTTTCATCTGGGCGTTGATTTTGAAGTGGAAAGCTATCTGGAGTATCAGGGTCAATCCTTTGTATCAAGGTTTGATGCCAACAGCTATCTCTATATAACCAGGGCTATGGATTATTATGACGCGGCGGATAGAGGAGGAGGGGACCTGGACAGGGCTTGCAAAAATGCAAGGGCAAGGTTTTTGCTCATCTCATTTTCTTCGGATTGGTTGTATACTCCGGAACAGACGAAGGAGTTGGCCTTTGCCCTATACAGGACTAAGAAGGATGTTTCCTATGTTGAAATTCCATCAACCTATGGCCATGACGCCTTCCTTCTAGAGGTGGACGAAATTACGCCCCTTATATCTAAATTTTTGAAGGGGGACACAAACCATGGAATTTAGTTTACAGCAGGATATAAGATGGGACCATCAGGTGATATTCGATCTGGTAAGGGAAGGGGCCTCAGTTCTCGATCTTGGTTGCGGAAACGGTGAGCTACTTAAAAAGCTCATAGAGCAAAAGAATGTTTGGGGTATGGGTGTGGAAAGGAATATGGAGAGGGTAGTTGGCTGCATTGAAAATGGGGTACCGGTATATCATGCGGATCTGGACCATGGGCTACCTCAACTACCGGATCAATTTTTTGATTATGTGATTCTGGAAAAGACCTTACAGGCAGTAGCCAGTCCCATGGGCTTGTTAGATGAAATGTTGAGGTTAGGGAAAACAGGAATCATCAGTTTTCCAAACTTTGGCTATAAAGAGGTGGTAAAATCCTTTGTCCAAAGTCAAAGGATGCCCCGTACAAAAGCCCTCCCCTATAATTGGTATGACACCCCGAATATACACCTCTTTACGGCCAGGGATTTTTTGGATTTAGTCGAGGAAAAGAATATAAAAATAGAAATAGGAGTCTCGTGGATCAGGGGTAAGGTAGTACCTTTCAAGGAAGAGGAGTCTGGGGAAGCCGAAGAAATACTGTTTATGATATCCAGAAGATAATATAGAGACCTTAAAGGGCGGCTGATAGCCGCTCTTTTTATACATCCACACGGATTGATTTGTTCCCGAATCTATTGATATATGGTTTTGAAAGAATATGTTTTTGTTCAAAGCGAAAAAAAACATTGATAAGTAGATAGCTATGAATTAAAATAAAGATAATATCACCAATCAGATAATTAACACTGTAGTAACTAAAATACGACTAAAACAACTCACATCTTTGCGTCATTATCTCTAGGCCGGGTATTATCATTGTTAACATCTAATCGTATTTTTCAGTAAGAATTATTAATTTGTATCGTTGACCATCAGCTAAAGTTACAGGCGATATCTTTAGGATCCTTGGACCACGCACATGTTTATGGAAAATCCTGATAGGATGGGGATTATGGAAAAGAAAAGATATAGATTATTGGATAGCATCGTCAAGTTCATCGTGGATAGGCGGAACATATTTTTCCTGTTCTACATTATTGCTATCATATTTAGCCTGTTTTCTATGGGTTGGGTTGATGTAGAAGAGGATATTGTAAATTATCTGGCAGAGGATAGTATGACCCGCCAGGGTATAAGGATTATGGAAGAGGAATTCACCACCTATGGTATGGCTAACGTTATGGTTTCCAACATTTCCTATGCCCATGCCTTGAGTATTGCCCAGGACATGAAAGAAATAGACGGTGTCGACTCTGTTATGTTTGAGAATAGCGATGATCACTATAAGGATGCATCTGCCCTGTTTGTTATAACCTTTACAGGTGAAGAGACGGATGAGATCACCCTTCAGGCTATGGAGGAGATCAAAGAGCTGGTATCCCCTTATGACACTTCTATATCTACAACCATAGGCACCAATATGGTTACTCAATTGATTGAGGACATGACCTTAATAGGTGTGCTGGCAGGTATCATCATTGTGATTGTGCTTTTACTCACATCAAAATCCTATGCCGAAGTACCGATACTCCTTATTACCTTCGGAGTAGCCGCCCTTTTGAATATGGGGACCAATTTTTTGCTGGGCAGGATCTCCTTTATATCCAATTCCGTAGCCGTGGTTCTTCAACTGGCCCTGGCTATAGACTATGCCATTATCCTTTGCCATAGGTTTAGTGAAGAGAATGAGTTCCTACCATCAAGGGAAGCGGCCATCACAGCACTTGGAAAAGCAATCCCCGAAATATCCTCCAGCAGCCTGACAACAATCGCAGGATTGGGGGCTCTGGCCTTTATGAAATTTGGCGTGGGCAAGGATTTAGCCGCTGTTATGATTAAGGCTATCTTACTTAGCATGTTGTCTGTATTTACCCTTATGCCGGGCTTATTGGTATTGTTTAGCGGGCTTATACATAGATCTCAGCACAGGAGCTATGTACCTTCCGTTTCTGTATTAGGGAGGTTTTCCATAAAAACCAGGTATATCATACCCCCTGTTTTTGCAGTCATACTTGTTGTCGCCTACATATTATCCTCAAAATGTCCCTTTGTCTTTAGCCTTGATGATATACGCGGTCACAGGCTTTCGGAAACTCAAATGGCGGAAGATCGAATAAAAAAGAAATTCGGTTCCAGCAACAATATCGCTCTGATTGTACCTTCTGGGAATTATGAAGGAGAAAAAAGACTTCTAACAGTCCTTGAAGGATACGAGGAGGTAGACAGGGCTATAGGTCTTGCCAATACAGAGGCTATTGGAGGCTATATGCTTACAGACGCATTAACCCCCAGGCAATTCTCTGAACTTATGGATCTGGATTATGAAATAGCCCAGATTCTCTACACCACATACGCAATTGCTGGTGAGGACTACGGAAAGGTTGTAAGCGGTATCGGTCAATACAGGGTTCCCCTTATAGACATGATTCAATTTTCCTATGAACAGGTAGAAGGGGGATTCGTTTCCTTGGACGAGGAGTTAATGGAGGATCTGGAGGAATCCAATAGACAACTATTAAGCGCTCGCAATCAGATGGAAAGTGATAGATATAGTCGGATGTTTCTGGTCCTGAATCTACCTCTAGAAGGGCAGGATACATATGATTTTCTCTCTGCGATTCTTAAGGAGGCCGGTAAGTATTACGATAAGGATTCTATTTACCTGGTGGGAGAATCCACAAATTCTTGGGATTTATCATTGGGCTTTGACAGGGATAACCTTATAATCAGTATTCTATCCGTTTCTTTTGTTGTAATAATCCTGACTTTTACTTTCCAGTCCTTAGGGTTGTCCTTCTTGCTTATATCCGTGATACAGGCCAGTATCTGGATTAATTTCTCTATGCCCTATATAAGAAATCAGGGACTCTATTTTCTCGGGTATTTGTTGGTTTCATCAATCCAGATGGGTGCCAACATAGATTATGCCATAGTTATATCAAGTCGTTACCTGAACCTCAGAAGGAATAAGTCCAGGGACCAGGCTTTAGTTATGGCTGTAAACCAGGGATTTCCTACAGTTATAACTTCGGGGACTATCATGGCTGTGGCAGGATTACTCATAGGCCGGATTTCCACAGATGGAGCCACTTCCGTACTTGGATCCTATTTGGGATACGGTACCATTATTTCCATGGTACTTGTTATATTCGTACTGCCCCAACTTCTATACTTAGGAGATATCATGGTTGAAAAGACCTCTTTCAGATTAAAAATACTCACGGCAGAATATCAAAGGACAAGGGGTAAGGTAAAACTAAGGGGTAAATTAAAGGGTTATGTGGAGGGTGAAATTGATGCCTATGTTGAGGGTACCATCACAGGGAAGGTAGAGGGCACATTTGATATTGGTGGAGAACCTGTGACGGATTTAGAGGAGGGAAAAGGGGACGCTTATGAAGAAGATTAGTATCATTCTTGTAATTCTTATAATTTTATCTGCCTTTACACCAGGCATTATAGTGGCATCGCCCGACCCTGCCTATAAAACCATAATCATTAGGGATGCTGAAGATCTTCACAACCTGTCTAAGAATTGTTCCTATGATGCCTTCTCCCATGGAATAAAGGTGGTTCTAAATGGCGA
>DGDX01000115.1:0-3025 GCA_002385665.1 Firmicutes bacterium UBA3941 | reverse complement strand
TATCCATAGAGGTTGAAGGGTCTAACCATGGTCTCTTTAGATATCTGGATGAAGGTGCCACTATAAAAAACTTAAAAGTTCAAGGAATTGTTACCCCTGTCGGCGATAAATCTACAATTGGCGGATTAGTGGGCTATAACCGGGGTACCATTGAAAACTGTGAATTTAGCGGTTATATAAGGGGCAGGGACATAGTGGGGGGACTGGTAGGTTGGAATGGGAAGACAGGTATAATTAAAGACTCTGGCGCCAAGGGCGCAATATACGGAAAAAGAAAGATTGGCGGTATAGCGGGATACAATATGGGGACCATCATTGGCTGCAGCAACGAGTTTAGCGTAAATACCACAGTGGAGGAATATAAGCCGGATTTTGGGAATTTTGATCTGGAGAATTTTGATATAGCAGAGTTGTCAAAACTATCGCCGGATATAACCGATATAGGGGGTATTGCCGGGGTCAACACCGGTATCATAAAAAACTCACAGAATCTTGGAACCATAGGATATACTCAGGTTGGCTATAATGTAGGAGGTATTGCAGGTAGGCAAACCGGCTATATAACCGATTGCATAAATGAAGGTTACGTGCAAGGCCGTAAGGAGGTAGGCGGTATAGTAGGACAGATGGAACCCCATATAAATGTTTTTATTCCCCCCTCAAAACTGAATAGACTGCATGATGAACTGGACACCCTGCATTCTTCCATAAATAAGCTGATAAACCTTACACAAAGCACCACCATCGAAATGAATCAAAAGCTGACCAAGATACAAGAGGATATAAACGCTGGAAAAACCCATGCAAAGCAGCTTATTAATATGTCAAAAGATCTTATAAATGAGGCCGGCATCACTGCGGCAGAGATTATGGATAGAATAAAGCCCATAATAGAGGAATCCAATGAGGTGCCAGAGGATCTGGAAAGAAGCATATCCGCCATGAAAAAATCCCTGGACTATATTAAGAAGGTCTTAGAGAGATTGGCAGAATATGATTGGGAAGATGAGGAGCTTAACATAAAGATAGAGAATCTCCTGTCCCTGGCCAAGGATATCTATGATAAGGTTAATCAGGCCAGCTCCGATATAAATCAGATATTGGAGAAGTTGCAGGAGGGAGATACAGAGGGAATCCTGGATTTGTTGCAATCGGTATTGAGAAACTTAAATTCAGCTATCAGTCTTATATCAGAAGCGCAGGATGTGCTTAAAGAGATAGGAGAAACCATAGGGGATCTTCTGGCTTCCTTAGATGGTGATATTGATGATGATCTAAAAACCGCATTGGACTATATAGAAGAAACTCTGGATCTTCTCGGGAAGGTGTTTAGCAGAATTCAAAATATCTCCAAAAAAATGAATGATCTTATAAATTATTTCACCGATATGCCCCAGTGGGACCTTGATGCCATCGGCGACGCATATGAGAAAACCAAAGAGGACCTTTTTGATTCTCTGGGCGATATGTCAATTACGCTTTCCGATCTTATGGATACCCTGTTTGTCCAGGGTGAGATGATGATAGGAGATATGCAAACAATAAATGATCAGTTTTTTCTTATAATGGATCTGACCTTTAGCTTAATAGACGATTTAATGAATAATGACAGGGAACTTGATGAGTTTTATCAGGATGTATCCCGTGAAGAAATAGATAAAAAAACAGAGGGAAAGGTGATTCGCAGCAAAAACATGGGAACAATCGAAGGGGACATAAACGTTGGGGGCATTGCAGGGTCTATGGCCATTGAGTTGCAGCTTGATCCCGAAGATGAATTTAATATAAATAGCAACACTTCCCTTAATGCAGTGTATCAGACCAGCGCAATTATTCAGCAATGTGAAAACAGTGGCAGGATAACGGGCAAAAAAAATAATGTAGGCGGTATCGTAGGCAGCATGGATCTGGGTTATATCGTGGATTGTGTAGCCACTGAATTGATAGAGAGCATCGATGGTGATTATGTGGGGGGTATTGCAGGTAGGTCCCACGGTCCTATCGTTTCCAGCTATGCAAAATGCACCTTAAGGGGTGCAAATTATATAGGTGGCATTGCAGGACATGGGACTGAAATAGTAGATTCCCATACCCTAATTAAAATGGAAAGGTCCAATGCCTACATAGGAGCCATAGCAGGAGATATAGATACTAACAGTGTTATAAAAATGAATACTTTTGTTAGTGATACTCTGTCGGGCATAGATGGTATAAGCTATAGGGAAAAGGCCGAACCTACAAGCTACGAGGAATTGATATTAAAAGAAGGTATTCCTGCTGTATTTAAGGAGCTTAAATTGACCTTTTTGGCAGAAGACGAAGTAATCCATACGCAATATTGTAATTATGGGGACCCCATCTCCGAAATTATTCTACCGGAGGTACCGGAAAAAGAGGGTTATCATGGTAAGTGGGAGGAATTCCATGAAGATAATATCACCTTTGATACTACTATAAAAGCAATCTACACTCCCATTACAAGGGTTCTTGAAAGCCATGAAAAAAGGGATAGTGTTTTACCTGTTGTCCTGGTGGAAGGACAATTTACCCATGAAGATTCTCTGACGCTGGTACTCAATGATGAGATAGAACCACTCAAACTCAAAAAAGGAACGTTAGCTGATCAGTTAACCGTCATCATACCGGACGACGGTGACTTAAATCATACCATTAGGTATCTACCATCTATAGCAGGAAGAAAGATGGACCTGTATATCCAATCCAAGGAGGGGAATTGGTATAGATCAAAAAGCCGCCTGGATGGCAAATATGTGGTTTTTGAAGCCGAAGGAAATAGTGTTACGTTTACAGTAGTGTATAATAAACCCTCATATATAGGATATATGGTTTTGGCAGCGGTGATGTTTATGGTTATAGTGTCTTTTGTATATATGAAAAAGAGAAAGGAACATCCGAGGAATGTTGAGTTGGATAAGTAGCAGGGGAGTGAACCCACACTTAAAAAAGAATAAAAAATTAGGGTGTTGACATACTATAAATGCTATGCTAGTATATAAATCGTTGT
>DGDX01000031.1 GCA_002385665.1 Firmicutes bacterium UBA3941 | reverse complement strand
GTATAATGCTTTTGTTTAAAAATTATCTCTGCTTTATAGACGCAAATATTGGAAACTATCTCCCCGTCCTTAATTATTGAGTAGCTTTCATAGTTTTTATCCCATAGGTTAAGGTCATACCAAAACTGAAAATCAAAAAAGATATCCTTTAGAAGGTTGTTCAACATATGCTGATATTTTTTATCATTCCCGTTATTAAATGAAATTTGCATGCCTGATGCCCCCTTGTAAAAAGTTAGTGTTCAGTTTATTCCCTCCGGCTAAATTCAAGATCCACCTTTAATCTTTGGGGTTTAGCTGTCTTTGTCAAAATAGCCTTTAGTAGTTAAAAAATTATATAACCTCCAAAATCTTTATGGTATAGGAGCCTATCTTATTCTTAAGCCTGGATAGATCCGTTCTTAGCGCCTCCACCTCTTCAGCTTTAAGGCTATTAAATGGTCTTCTATTCCTACCACAATCCACACCCAACCATTGCATTGCCTGTTTTAGCGATACATGATAGTTATATCTCCCGAATATTTCGATGATATCGTTGGCAATTGTCTGATAACCTCGTGCCTTATTTATATCATTTTCCTCTATGGCTTTTAGGATATTCATAAATACCTCCGGCATGCAATTATAACTACTACCGATTACACCATCTGCTCCCATAAGTATTCCTGAAAGGGCCATCTCATCAGTGCCAGAATATATGACAAAACCAGACCCTAATTTTTCTCTTATCCTCTGCAATTCATAATGATTTGTAGATGTAAACTTTATTCCCTTTACATTATCTATTTCTTCAAGTCTAATAATTGCGTTAACACCCATATCAACCCCGGTTGTAGCAGCAATGTTGTATATAATCAAAGGAAGGGGCACAGCATCAGATATGTCCTTATAATAGTCGTAGATCTCGTCAAAGCTAAATCTATAGTAGAAGGGTGGTACTGATGATATCGCCGATGCACCACATTCATAGGCATGTCTTGCAAGTTCAACAGTTGTCTTAGTAGATATGGCCCCAACGTGTACTATTACAGGAAGCCTGTCCTTTACCTGGTCAATTGCAATCTCGACTACCTTTTGTCTTTCCCAGGTATCCATTAAGAATCCTTCCCCTGTACTCCCCGTAAGATAAAAACCGTTTACACCAACGTCTATGAGGTAATCTACAAGGTGCCTGACTTTTTCTTCACTTAATGATTCATCCTCATTAAATGGAGTCACCAAAGCGGGTATAACTCCCTTTATCTCATTTAGATTCCACCGTTTCATCTTATCCCCACCTTACTAGCATTTATTGCCAACGGATATTTCCCCCTGTTATCAACCGATATAGGTGCTTACTTAGTACTGGTAAGCTGTATTTGACGAAACTACTAAAATAAGATTTCATAGGCCAACCTCTTGCTACTGTCTTCTAAGAATACTATCCCGCAATAATTAAAACCGTTTTTTGCTAAAGATCTTTGCATGGGAAGATTGCCTTCATGGGTATCAACTCTTATACTATGTATGCCGCTATTTAGACATATCCTCTTCGCCTTATCGTATATTACGGAGGCAAACCCATAACCTTTATGATCAGAATGGATAGCTATTCTATGTATAGTAGCATAGTCCCCATTTCCTAACCATTGGCCATCATAGATAGTTTCATAAGCCTTCTCATTTCCAAAAATAATCGCTACGGTGCCGATGATAGCATTATCCTTCAAAAAGACATAGGAATTCCCGTTACTTATGTCGTCTTCTAAGATTTGCCTATTGGGATAGCCGTTTTGCCATTGGTCAATTCCCAGCTCCCTAATTGAAAGCTTTGCTTCGTCTATGATATTCAAAATATCGTCTATATCCCTACAGGATGCTTTTCTAAATACCATACAGTAACTCCTTGTTGCTTGATGCCAGAGTGCTCCGTATTTTAACTGGTACCGCTACCATTTAGAATATTTCCTGAATACACCGTAAAGGAAAGACCTTTTAATGTTTTAAATACTGTGGTAGAATCATCATGTCAACCCTTCCCTATTGATTATTGTAGGTAATTGGTTCCCTAGTTAATAGTAGTGGGTTTCAAAAAGATTGCTCAACAGATTAGGCTGTAATGCTGAAAATCCTAGTTTTTTGTAACTCCAGCTAACCAGTTGTTATTATGATAATATCTTACAGAAAAAAGCAATATATATCAACAAAATATTTGTATCATGGGTTTGATTTTTAGTTAATATGGATCATTACAAAACAAGACGCTTAAATAGTGGCTTTTCCCACTATTTAGTACAATACTAATTTACAAGGAGGATCTAAAAGTATGAAACCGGTAAAAGTTGCAATGATTGGTGTAGGCGATATTAGCGGTATTTATCTTCAGAATATCGCAAATGTTTTTCGGGAAGTCGAGCTATATGGTGTCTGTGACTTGATTCCAGAACGTGCCCGAAAGGGAGTTTCCTACATAAAGGCACAACAGGATAAAGGTTTAAAGATCAACACGCCAAAGATTTACGCTGATATGTATGAGGCCTTTAATGATCCCGAAGTGGAGGTTGTGCTCAATCTGACACGTCCATATGAACATTACGAAGTAACAAAACAGGCCCTCTTGCACGGTAAACATGTTTATTCTGAAAAACCCCTTGGAATTGATATGGAGGAAGGTAAAGAGTTAGTGGAGCTTGCCGAAAAAAATGGGCTTTGCCTGGGTGGAGCACCCGATACCTTCATGGGTGCCGGTATACAGACAGCTCGCAAGCTCATAGACGATGGTATAATTGGTGAAGTTATTGGCGCTAATTGTGCTATGGTTTGCCATGGTCACGAAACTTGGCATCATGATCCAGAGTTTTACTATAAGCGCGGCGGCGGACCGATGATGGATATGGGCCCATATTATGTTACAGCTCTCTTGCAGCTCATAGGTGAAGCCAAAGGCATCATGGGAATGACAAAGAAGTCCTTTGACAAACGCGTTATCACATCAAGTCCCCGCTATGGAGAAGTCATCGATGTGGATGTGGATACCCATTTAACTGGGAATATACTATTCTCTAACGGTGCCATAGCACAGATCTTCACCACCTTTGATGTTCACTATAGCAGTAACGCACAAGCGCGCTTTGAAGTATACGGAACAGCCGGTACCCTTATCGTCCCTGATCCCAATACCTTTGGGGGTCCTGTCCTACTGATGCGTCCGGAAGATCAAAAGGCGGCACCGACGACGGATCCAGCCCTGGAGGCAAAGGGTATCCCGAATTTTTATAAGGGTTACAAGGAGATCCCCTTGATGTTTGATTACAGTGATAATTCCCGTGGGCTAGGGCTTGCCGATATGTGTAAGGCAATCCGAACCGGACGTGAATACCGCGCAAACTATCAGCAACAATACCATGTATTGGAGATACTCACCAGTTTCACTAAGTCCAGTAAAGAGGGCAAATACATCCCCTTACAGACAAGGTACGATCGGACTGCTCCCATGGTAAACGGCCTAATCCATGGAATTTTAGATGATTAAGTAATTCATATGGTTGGGATACGCAAATCAACCTGTCCTATAGCAGGTTGATTTGCGTAGTACTATCAGTCTTCCTATGATGTACCAGAAATTCGGTACCTTTGGATAAGCTCGTCGAATGTATGACTATAAAACTCGTCCTCTAAGATCCCGCCGCAATTCATAATAATACGCGCAGAGGCCAGGTTATCTTTATTGCACACTAATATGATATCGGTTAAACCGATTGGTTTTAAAAAGGCCATTGCTTCTCTAAGCATCCTTGTCCCATATCCTTTTCTACGTTCAGTCGGCCTGATGCTGTACCCTATATGCCCGCCTTCCTTTTTCAGAAAATCGTTCAGAGCCAACCGGATATTAATCATACCTATAATTCTGGCCCCATCATCATGTACATAGAAATAGGTATATGCCGGAACCCTGTCTTTGGGGACATTGGCAATATCCCTATCTGCGTTCACCTTCAACAACCAGTCCCCATATGTTGCTTCTTCCAGATACCTGTCAAGGCCTCCTGTTCCGTTTATAGGGGATGAATACTCATGAAATTCCCGTATATAATCCTTTGCCTTGTCTTCGTATTCCTTACTAGGAAATACAAATTTCATATTGGTCACCACCCAATAGCTTGAATAAACACTATTGCCAACAATTGATTATAAGTAAGCAATTGTGTTGTTGCTTATTATAACTTTCCCATACCCCTTAAGTAAAGAATATTCAATATGGCAAGATTGCCTTTCCACCAGTTCTTGCTGATAGCCCATTCATCAGGATAGTTATTCCAGCTCCAGGGAATCGACCACGAGCCGTCCTCAAGCTGGGATTTTATTATAAATTCGCATTCATAATCAGCCATTTCCTTGTTGTCGGCATAGAAAATGCTGCTGTTATTTACAAAAAATTGCGACGGCTTACAGACATAGCTTGTTTCCCATTCACCGATGTTGCTTGATATGCAATGCCGAACTTGCTTCCGCAGACGCTCTTTCAGTGCAGCAAGATCAATAAGATCCGTTACTCCCGCCTCTGTACAATATTGCCAAAGCCTTAGATAACAACTTGCAGCGTGCATATCGCTGGGTAAATCTTGCCCGAAGTAAGCATCGTATGCCTCCTCGGCAATTCGGCGGCCTAGCCGATACAGATCGCTATCCCTGTTGGCAAAGCGAACAATGAATCCTGCCAAACATGCCGTAGGATTATAATCATTATGCGAAGAGACACCGCTCTCGTCATGCCACCACAAAGCGTGAGGATAGTCGTTATTGCTACGGATAGTATTGTACCAAACCTTGCCATCAAAATTCCGGCCCTCGGCTAAATAACGCAATATACCTTGGATAATCGGGTGGGAGTTGTCAGTGAAGTCAATTTCCCGCAATATCTCCGTTGCCGCCCAGGTCTGGATCGGAGCTGAATTCGGATTCCATGAATCCGGCTCAAGGGCATGTCCAAACCCACCGTCCTCATTTTGATAAACGGCGAGGGCGGTCAACACAGCCCCTTTACTGCCATTCTCAAAATGGTATTGCCACCTGGCAATATCCAAAGGACGAGCGTTACGATAGACAAATGTACGAGCTTTTTTAAATACAGTCATACTTACACCTCCTGTGAATAAATTAATTGATCAAGGAATACTATCTACCTATAGCAATATACTCTTATCCCGCTCGTCTCCGTACCTAAGTATCAAATCCCTGCAGTCCTGCTCCTTAACCCCTACAAGGTAGTTAAATATCCTATCCCTCAACCATGGATGACTGGAAATAAAGTCCCTAGTCTGCATATACCTATCCTCAAAGCCGATCACGATATTTCTAATGTCCGCCATCGCTATGGTACTGATACACATTATGCAAGGTTCCAAAGTAGTATAAATTATACACTCCGGTCCATATTTTCTGAGGTATTGCGCGTTCTCCAAGACCAAATAATTCTCCGCATCT
>DGDX01000124.1 GCA_002385665.1 Firmicutes bacterium UBA3941 | reverse complement strand
GTCGATGAGCTTGGTACTCAAATACAGGGAAACCAGGGCATACAGGGCAAGGGTCGGACCAAAAACGATGGCAGCTCCCAGGACCACCAGGGAGTCAATTACAAAGAGCACCCAACCGACCCCTATGAAATGAAAATACTTGTGAATTATTTTTGCAAATAGATCCGTACCTCCCGTGGTCGCATTACCTTTAAAGACCATACCAAGTCCTATCCCCATGACAACCCCGCCATATATTGAGGCAAGTATCGGCTCGTCCGTTACGGATGGAACCTTTATAATGTCAATAAACAATGACATCAAGAAAGTAGCAATTAAGGTCTTAAGGCCGAATCCACGTCCCATCTCCTTAATTCCTATTATAAATAGGGGGATGTTTAATCCAAGCATGCTAATACCGACGGGTATTCTGCCCTTGGTAATATAATATATTATGGTAGAAATACCACTGATACCCCCGGGGGCTATCTTATGGGGAATCAAGAAAAGGTTAAAGGCTAAGGCGGTAACCAAAGAGCCCAACACTATAAATATGTAATCGGTATATACGGACCTTTTCACCATAATCTGCACCTATATTAAAAATGATTTTCTTTAAAAAAAAGATTGCAATAATGCAATCCGATTATATATCAATTAAGCCAAAACTTATCTGAAGACCTTCATCAACTTTACTCATGGTTTCCGGAGCTAGAAACCCGATCTTTTCCTTTAGCCTTCTCTTATCGATGGTTCTAATTTGCTCTAGCAAAATAACAGAGTCCTTAGGTAAACCATATTCAGAGGCACTGATTTCAATATGTGTGGGTAGTTTACCCTTGTGTATTTGGGATGTAATAGCGGCGACTATTATAGTAGGACTGTATCTGTTTCCAATATCGTTTTGCACAACCAATACCGGTCGGACACCGCCCTGTTCGGACCCCACTACTGGACTCAAGTCTGCATAATAAATATCTCCCCTCTTTATCATAACGCTACTCACGCCCAGTCAATACGGCTTCATATCTTTCCAAGGCTTCAATATCAGAATTTGCTCCCTCTTCTGTCAATTCTGAATTGATCCTGGCCATCTCTTCATAACCCTTTTTCATCTTCTCACGTATCTCGATTTTCTGTCTCTCCCTAATATAGAGCCTCATTGCTTCCCTGATAAATTCGCTTCTGTTTTTCTTTCCCATAGCCACAATTTCATCCACTTCCCGTAACAAACTGTCGGGCAAACTAACTAATATTTTTTTCAGCTCAGCCAAGACAGCACCTCCTAATATATATATGATAGGTTACGTTCCTAGCATATATGCAACATTATATCCCAAAACATATCGTTTGGCAACAGAATTTGGAATCATCTTAACATCACAGATCAAAGAAATTCTCCTCCGGTTTCCAACTCCTATCAAATTCTTCAAAAAGAATCAGACTGGATATATCTTCGTCAGCGTTATAATTAATCAATTTGACAGGGGTCATCTTCGGCGCCCTGAGCCATAGTTCCTGACTGTTCCCAAGGGCCTTGTTGTCCATAGCTGGGCAGGTTAGGATCACATACTCTACGTCTTCTTCCATATGAATCCTTTTACCCACTTCCTCTGATAATAAGTAGGAATTTAGAAAATCTCCTATGAATAAGGGCCTCTGTTGCTCCAGGGACTTAACATTAAATTTTATGGAGTCCTCTACCTTAGAATGCTCTATCAATATTTCTTTACCATTGCTTACAATGATCTTTCCTGCCAGATTATCCGGTGTAATTAGTATAATCTTAAAGGAATGGGGCATACTTACCCATTGATTAAAGCGATACTCCCTCGTCTCCTCATCGTCCATAACCCTATATGTGAGGGTGGCAGAATAGCTTTCCAGGCTTACCAACGCTTGCTGTGCGGCAATAAAGGTATCTTCCGGCGTTCTTCCCTTGCATCCCGTCAAACAAAGCGCCAATCCAAGGATCAAAGCAAATCTAAAAGCCTTCAAACACCATCCCCCCATACATGTTATGAAAATGATCCTTAGCAGACAGCCATCACTTTGTCGCCTTTTTTAGTCTATACATATCCTTAAAGACCAATGGTATCTCATTCAATATGTCCCCTGCCACCAATCCGGCCTCACCCCATTTTTTCATGGCATAATCCCCGGCTCTACCATGAATAAAGCTTCCATAGACGGCAGCATCGTAAGTAGAATAACCCTGGGCAACCAAAGCGGCTATCAGCCCTGTCAGGACATCCCCGCTCCCTCCCGTAGCCATTCCAGGATTCCCTGTAGAATTTAAATATATCCTCCCATCAGGATGGGCTACTACGGTGGTGGCTCCTTTTAGCAGTACAACTACCCCCATTTCCTTAGCAAAGTTTGTTGCAACATCTATAGGCGAATTAGTAATCTCTTCTATATCCATTCCCGTCAATCTGGCCATTTCTCCGGGATGGGGCGTTATAACTATGGATCCTTTATAGGCGGGGAATAACCCCAGGTCCTTAGATATATGATTGAGGGCATCTGCATCCATTATTATGGATATATCAAAATGGTCTAAAATATACCTTAAAATTTCTAAACCATGGCATTTTGGTCCTAGCCCCGGTCCAATAGCCAGGACATCCTTATCCCTCAGAAAGTCTTGGACAGAGGGTATGGCGTCCCCGGTTAGATAACCTGCTCCCCCATCTTCCAAAGGATATGTCATGACCTCGGTCATCTTGCTTTGGTATATAGGCATAAGGCTAACAGGACAGCCTAGAGTTACAAGCCCTGCGCCGCCTTTAAGGGCAGCCATGGATGTAAGACATGCAGCCCCTGTCATACCCAAGGAACCTGCAATTACCCCCACCTTGCCGAAGGTACCCTTATGTCCATCTTTAGGCCTTTCCTTTAAACCTTTGGATACCTCCCCATCATCCAGGGTAAAGGTCTTAACCCCTATGGATTCAGCACTGCACCGGGGCAGGCTGATTGGGGATACAAAGAGTTTACCGGAATATTCCCGGCCGGGATAGAATAGGTGCCCCCTTTTAATATTGCCAAAAGTGACAGTATAATCAGCCCTAATGGCTGTGCCCATTATCCGTCCGTTTACACCGCTTATACCCGTTGGAATATCCACCGCTACTACGGGTACAGGCGATCTATTTACCCTTTCTATGACATCGGATACAGTACCCTCTATATCCCTTGACAATCCGGTCCCGAAAATACTGTCAATTATTAAGTCGGCTTTTCCTATACAGCTGTCCAATTCCTGCAAATACCCAGGGTTGTCCTGAATAAAGAGGCATTTACCACCTAATGCCCTGTAGATATCATAATTTGCCTTGGCATCCCCCACAAACTTGTCCTCATTTACAAAAAGAGCAGCCTTAACGCTAGCTCCTTTTAGCATTAAATGCCTTGCAATGGCTAATCCGTCTCCGCCGTTGTTACCCCCTCCGACAAGCACTAATACTCTGCCACTCTTATATAGGTCCGGGTATTCCCTCTCTATAACATCAACAGTCCTGATCGCTGCATTCTCCATAAGCACTATACCCGGAATCCCAAACTCCGTTATTGTCCTATTGTCTATTCCCCGCATCTCTTCAGGTGTAACCACATACATATCCAATCACCCCTAACAGATTAAAACCTCTGCAATGGCATTTTCCCTGGAATGGGAGATTGATACCAGGATGGTCTTCCCACCCATATCCTCCATAACACTTTTTGCATTTCCATAGAGTTTCATACAGGGCTTTCCATTTTCATCGCGTATAATCTCGATCTCCGTCCATTTAACCCAACCAAAACCCGTGCCTAGCGCCTTCGCGGCGGCTTCTTTTGCAGCAAAGTAACCCGCCGCGGTGCTAGGATTGTTTTTCCTGGTTCTTATATACTCCTGTTCTCCGGGAGTATAAATTTTATCCATAAATACGGGATTATCCATGGCCTTGGAGATCCTACGGATTTCGATAATATCTATCCCAATCCCTAATACCAAAATGCCACCTCTTTAATACGAAATTACTAAATATCCTTCAACCCATTTCATTACCCTAACCTTTTATGTCAATTAACTTACAGCTTTTCCACTACAAAACTTGGCCTACCAAATTCGATCCTGTTTATTGCTTCTCCTATGAGACCGGTTTTTTCGTCCCTTTCAGCTATTACCACTTCACCGCTTCTCTCATTGGTTATGGTAATAAACCTGTCGTCGCCGAATAGATCCATATGCCGTGGCCAGTTTCCAAAACAGGAACTATCACCTATTTTCTCCAGGGTGCCATCCTCTGCCACCTTAAATATTCCAATGGTGTTGGCTCCACGATTTGCCCCATATAGGAATTTCCTATCCTTTGAAAAACATAGGGTAGAACAGAAGCTCTCACCTTCAAAACCCTCGGGTAGAGTGCTGATGCTTTGGATTACTTCAAAGCCTGCCTCTCCACTTTTGAGGATAATTATCTTATTGGAGTATTCGGTGATGATATAGATAAGATCTAGCTCAGGATATAGGGCTATATGCCTTGGTCCCTCACCCTTGTCCAGCTGGAAGTATTCAATTTCCTCAAGGACCCCTTTGTCTACACCATAGACATAGATCCTATCAAGGGCTATGTTAGCAGAATAAACTCTTTTTTCTTCCGGATCCGAAATGGCACTATGGGCTCTGGTAGTTTCCTTGGTTTCCCCACCCTGCCTTAGCATACTGTGAAGTTCCCCGAAGCCCTGCTTGTCCACTCCTATTGAAAATATATCTCCACTTCCGTAACAGCTGCCCACCAAAGTGCTGTTATTTGGTAGGTAGGTAATATGACACAAGCCGTTTCCTTCCAATGCCCTTGTATCTACCAGCCTATAACCATCTCCATCCTCCATGAACATACACACATTGTTTCCACGTCCTTTTTCGGTGATGCCAAACAACATGTTGTCATGGTAGGCAAGGTATGAAGGGTTCTCTACATCGCTGCTCCACAACAATTTCTTTTCCTTGCCTTCTTCACCTAAGTCGTACATACCAATTGTATAGGTCTCTCCAACACTATAACCTGAAATAAACAATCTCATAATGCATCAACCTCCTATTTTTTATCATAACATTTATATCCATTAATTTAAAGGGTTATAATGAATACCTATAATATAAGGTGTTTTTGATTATACCTTATAAAATTCACCAGGGATTTATACCAAATGATTGCTTTTTGTGATAAAATTGTAATCCAAGTTTATATAAGACTTAACCCCATTAATCCAGTTCGTCCGGCTAAATGGGTTAATGAATTCTTTCAAACTTCCTAAAGGCGGTGATAGTAGTGTCAGGTTCTATCTTTGGTAAAAATTTTAGTATATCCACATGGGGTGAATCCCATGGAAAGGCCTTGGGGGTAGTGGTAGACGGATGTCCCGCCGGTGTCCCGTTGGATATACACGATATACAAAAGGATCTTAACAGACGAAAGCCGGGATGTTCCCCTTATTCCACCCCCCGTTCAGAGGATGATAAGGTAGAGATATTATCCGGAGTCTTTGAGGGTATAACAACGGGCACTCCTATATCCATGATAATATACAATAAAGATCAGCGATCTCGGGATTATAGCAATATAAAGAACACTTACAGACCCGGTCACGCCGATTATGTCTATGACCAAAAATACGGGTTCCGGGATTACAGAGGAGGCGGCCGTTCCTCGGGCAGGGAAACTGCTGCCCGGGTTGCCGCGGGAGCTGTGGCTAAAAAGATTCTATCCCTCCTTGGTATAGATATAATTACCTATACCCTGTCAATAGGCAATATAACCGTAGATCCTGCCAGGTTTGACGCGGAGGAGATCCTATTAAATCCCCTTGCTATGCCCGATAAAGAAGCCTCAATGGAAGCTGAACTTTATCTGGATCAACTTAAGGAAAAGGGAGATTCTGCCGGCGGCGTTATCGAATGCATCGTAAATGGGTTACCCCCCGGAGTAGGAGAACCTGTCTTTGAAAAGCTGGATGCAGTCTTGTCCAAAGCCATATTCTCCATCGGTGCCGTTAAAGGTCTGGAATTCGGTAGCGGTTTTAATGCTGCGAAACTGACCGGTTCGGAAAACAATGACCCCTTAATGATTGACGCCCAGGGGAAGATAACCAAGCGGACCAACAAGGCCGGAGGAATAACAGGAGGCATAAGCGACGGATCTCCCATTGTATTCAGGGCTGCTATTAAGCCCACTTCGTCCATATCCATCCCCCAAAGAAGCATAGATAAGGTTAAGGGAGAGAATATAGAGATCCTTATCAGTGGCCGTCATGATCCCATTATTGTTCCCAGAGCGGTCATCGTAGTCGAGGCTATGACTGCAATAACCTTGGTGGATTATCTGTTTCAGCGTATACTATCCCGTATGGACCTAATACAAAAAGTCCTTCTATAGTAGGATAAACGTGAACGTCGATAAAAGCTGATTATATAGCAGGGCTGTTCAATAGCTCATATGAACAGTCCCGCTTCTTAAGCCCCTATATGCATAAGCATGTCCCGTTTTCAAAATCATATAGAGAAGCAGCCCTACAGTATTTAATGCACAAATTGTTGAATTGCTATTAATGTTGTTTAGCATAACGGATATACAAATGCTTGTACCTGTCACAAAATGGATAAGATGTGATTGCATAGATCTCTGGTTGCATTTGGCTTTCCAAATTTTTCGGCCATCTGGATCATAAATTTCCTTCTCCATGGATTGTTCATCAATTGATATAGAGCCTCATCCAAGGGATAGGTTTCCGTGATCATGATGGCTAATCCATTGTTTAAAAGAAATTCCATATTTCTTTCTTCCTGACCTGGTATTGGATTAATAAGGATCATAGGTATCCTCTTAGCCAGACTCTCAGAAGTGGTTAATCCGCCCGGTTTGGTAATAATACAATCGGCAGCATCCATTATTATATCTATGTTGTCTACAAAACCAAAGTTATATATCCTTTTTCGCAGGACCAGCTGGTCTATCTTTTTCTTTAAGGTCTTATTGTTCCCACATACGGATATTATCTGAAAATCCATATCCACCATGTCTAAATCCATAATACTCGATTCAAGGTCACCATAACCCATGCTACCGCTCATAATAAATATAGTGGTCTTATCATCCAGTCCCAAGGCCTCTCTAGCTTCCGAAGGATTGGTTTTGGTCCCGAACTTGGGATGAATCGGTATTCCTATAGGCAAAATCTTCTTAGTATCTATCCCTTTTTTGGAAGCTTGCCAGGTTAACAACTCGTTGGCAGTAACATAATAGTCCAGGTCCGTATCCTCCCAGAATGGGTGTATGGTGAAATCTGTGACTATACCTAAGCTTATAGTATCGATTGTTCCCTTCTTTTGCAGATAATTTATGATCTGAGCGGCAAAGACATGGGTACAGACCACTATATCGGGCTTGAAGTCTTCCAGAAAGGTTATGAGTTTTTTAGACAATAATTTGTTCATTATATGGGATATAGAAAATTTGCCATCGGTCTTATCCCTGCTATCAACAGCATCGTATATCCTTCCATATACATTGGGAGTAAATCGGGTGGAGTAAAGATATCCCTTATCTACCGATTCGCCCAGTATTGGGTTTATGTACTCTAAGGTATCCAGGAGTTTACATTGGGCCCCGTTGTTCTCGAGACATTCCATAATTACTTTAGCCGCTTGGGTATGACCATGGCCGGCTGTAACAGTCAATAATAATACTTTCAATTTGATACCTCCTTAACAGTACAATATCTGGCTGGGTATTTCCAAAAATACATGGCAGTTATAGATAGGATTTGATACTTATACCCCATAGTTATCTATATTCTATATCAACAGGGCAAAATAGGCAATAAAAAGCCCCCACTAAAAGATAAAGCTTTCAGTGGGGGCCTTTTATATATTACTATTATCTGCGGCACCCGCATATATCTTCTCCCATAAAGAGTACAACCAGGAGCAGGAAGAAAAATAATAATTCACTTCCGTCCTTAAATATACCACAATTGCAGAAGATAATTACCAAGAGAAGGAAGAAGAATAATAAGCTATCGTCAGCACCACTAAAGAAAGACATACCCATACCCCCTTATAGTTTCCCTGTGCTCAGGCACATCTATGGTATTTCATTACCATTATATGCCCTGGACCTATAAAGGTGAATAGAAATGCTCCTCCTTAATGCTTATCCATATAGTGGGCCAAAGTTTTTGCAAGCCCTAAAATCAGCACCCTCCAGGTCATTGGTACCGAAGGCACCCCATGTGCTGGGCCTATAAATACGATCTTCCGATACATTATGCATGGCAACGGGAATCCTAAGCATGGATGCCAAGGTTATGAACAAATCACCTACATGTCCATAGGACAGAACCCCATGATTGGCTCCCCAATTATTCATCACAGAATATACATCTGCGAAGGCACCCTTACCTGTAAGGTTGGGTGCAAACCATGTAGTGGGCCAGGTTGGATCAGTTCTCTGGTCCAGGATGCCGTTTACATCCTTGGGTAAATCCACGGTGTAACCCTCAGCTATCTGGAGTACCGGTCCCAACCCCTTAATTAGATTTATTCTAGTCATGGTCACCGGCATATTTCCCCTGGATAAAAACTGGCTGGAATATCCGCCACCTCTAAAATATCCAAGGTTTGCATACCTCCATGATGTAGCATCCAGGCAAGCCTGTGCCTCCTGAGGAGTTATCTCCCAATAGGGCTTCATGGCCGGTTGCCCATCAATCTCTTGTCGACCGGTACCGTCCAAGGCCGCTGAACCCGAATTTATAAGGTGGATTATTCCATTAGCAGCTCTACCCGTCAGTTCCTTACCGGTTACCCTTTTTACAGCATCAGGGCTCCAATAGGTCCTTACATCGGCAAAGACCTGGGCGGTATTGGTCAGGAGATGACCAAAGAGCATTACTGCTCCATTCAGACTATCGTTCTCTGTCGCTATCAGATAGGGTTGACGGATTCCATTCCAATCAAAAGAGGAGTTTAGAATTGCCTCCATAAAGTCGCCGTTTGGAAAATGATCCGTCCATTGCCTCTGGCCCTGAAATCCTGCAAGGATGGCATTGTGTCCCAAGGCTTCTTCCCCAAAGCCCATCTCAGCCAACTTGTGGTTACCAACCATAAGATCCCTGGCTATGAGGGCCATCTTAACTACTGTCTCCCATACCTCGTCCTTTTTAGCCCTTGAAGCCTGGGACTCTATGGGATTAATGTCCGGTCCCTCCTTACAATTCTCCCTGGTCCAGGCCAGAGCCTTCTCAAACTCTTCTACATCATATATCCCTTCATTAAAACGTCTCACAAACTCCGACATGTCTATGGATTCTACCCGCATGCCTAAATAATCTTCAAAAAAGTCAGGATTTACCATGGATCCGGCGATACCCATAGATGTACCGCCCATGGCCAGATAGGACTTGCCCTTCATAGTTGCAACAGCCAGACCGGCTTTTGCAAACCTTAATAGTTTTTCCTGCACATCTGCAGGAATAGAGGTATCGTCCACATCCTGTACATCCCGGCCGTAGATGCCAAATGCGGGTACCCCCTTCTGACTATGAGCAGCCAACACAGCAGCTAAATAGACTGCCCCCGGCCTTTCGGTACCATTAAAACCCCATACAGCTTTTGGTGTGCTGGGATCCATGTCCATGGTCTCGGATCCGTAGCACCAACACCGGGTCACGGTAATAGAAACTCCTACACCTTCCCGTTGAAACTTATCGGCTGCCTTTGCAGCCTCAGCTACACCGCCTATACAGGTATCAGCGATTACACATTCAACGGGCATACCATTGGCATGACGCAGATTTTCCTCCAGAAACCTGGCTGCTGCCTTGGCCATATTCATGGTCTGCTCTTCCAGAGATTCCCGAATCCCACGTCGACGTCCATCGATAACAGGTCTTATGCCTATCTTTGGCAGCCTGCCCTGGTACCTGTTCTCAGGTCCTATAGTCTTCATTGCGTTAGAAGCCATATAGATCCACTCCTCCTTTATTTATTAAACATCGGGAGCAATTACTTTTGTAATTGCCTCACAAAAAATACAAGCTAGTCCTCACCCAGCTTTATAGCCTGGTGTATCTTTATCCTGGAGATGAACATGCCCAGAAATCCTATAGCCCCTGATAGCATAATAGCAACTACCGTATAGATTTTTATATAATCCTGTCCTGAGGCTGCTACCTTGAAGGGGGGCACCTGTTCCGCTGCGCTATATACCATCTGTAACAGGGGTACAAAGAGTTGGCTGGTTAGTCCTCCAACCGTTACACCAATAAGGATGGCTGTCCCGGATATCAACAGCTGCTCCCAAGCCAGCAGCCCTATTATTTTCCTTACGGATAGCCCCATAGCTCTAAAGATACCAAATTGAAGTTCCCTTTGTCTGATGGATAATATCCAATAGATCAAAAATCCAATGGTACTTACGGACATGGTAACAATAAATCCCAGAGTCAGCGCCCCATTTGTACCTTGTAACATAGGATCGTTCTTCGTTTTAATAATTTCCTGACTGGTATCTGTCAACCTTACTATTTTAATTTCCTTTTCCAATATCTCGTCGTAAATTTCCTGACTGGTAACACCAGGAACTTTTTTAATCCATACCTCATAGGGTTCCAGGGCAGTATTGGCTTGAATGTAATCCAATTGGGCCACTATGAGATTTTTGGTGTTGTTTTGAGAATCCTTGGCGTTTGGGTTAAATGTAGGCCAATAATCTATAAACTCGTAGACTATCACCTCTAAATATCCCTGTTCCCCCCAGCTGATCCATAGGGAGTCACCTATATTTACATTATGGTCTTCCTGGAAACCTTTGGTGACCAGGGCAGCCCTGGGATCTCCCATAGACAAAAGGTTTAAATAGTTATACCAATGGGTCTTGAGCAAATCATTTCTAAACCAGGCGATCTGCCCGAATTCATTAGGAATAATCCCAAGTAATTCAGTCTTCCTCTTTATTATATCCCGGGTCGACAGTTGAACTGTAATATCATCCTGCCTGAATACCTTGGTGACCTTATCCGCCCCCGAAAGCTCGGTAAATGGAACAAAGGGGGGTTCCCTGTACTGGACAGGTTCTTGGGACAGGCTCTCAAGAATCTGACTTTCAGGAGGGCCGCCACCCATACTGGAACTTGCGGTAGGTACTTCGTTGCTTTCCCAATGGGCCATAATATTGAGATCCGCACCAATTGAGTATCTAATCTTTTCTTCTATATTATTGTTTAACGTTCGTGCGGCATTAGCGTTAAAGATTCCTATAGATAGGGTCAGGATTATAAATAGCATCAATGATTGATCCTGTCCTCCAGATCTTCCCACCTGTACGAATGAGGCGTACATAACCGGTGACCATATCCTCTTGCCTGCAAGAAACAATAGGCGGACCAAATAAGGGTATATTCTCAATAGAACAAGCCCGACGCCCAGAATAAATAAGGTAGAGATAATAAACAGCATGGGGTCAATGGCAAGTTCGGTGCCACTGGCGCCGGTAATTTCCAAAGCCTGTTGTCTTAAATTGTAACTATATAGACCATACCCTGATACGGCCAGGAGCAATATATCCAAAAAATACTTCTCCCATAAGGGTTTATTCGTATGCCTGGTCTTCTTTCTCTTGTATTCTACGATGGTGATCCTTGACGATACATAGGCAGGTACAAGCATAGTAATAATTGATATTAGGACAGCCCCCAATGAATATAGGTAAGCCTTAATATTTAGAGATATTGGTAAGGCGGTTCTTTGTACAAATTCCATAAATCCATTGGCGGACCCTAGAAGACCACATATAAACAAGCCTAATGGAGGGCCAACGGAAAGAGCGATAACCCCCAGTATCAAGCTCTCGATCAAATAACCAAAGAACACTTGAAAACTACTGGCACCCCTGCTCTTCATTACCGCTATTTCGTTTTGTTCCTGTTCTATAGCAAGACGCGATACCATAAGCAAATAAAATCCTAACATCATGAGGATGGGAACTTGAACCACCCATAGGGTAGTCGTTAGCTGTTTTTCTCTCTCGTAATACTTCTCCAGCACCGGTATCGACGGCATATTGAATTCTACCCTACGCTCTTTAAGCCACCTGTGTTGGTTGTTGAATGCGTCTATAATCTTAGGCGTGTTATCCAAATTTATCTTATGATAATCAAAGGCGTGATACCATTGAGCCTTGGTGATCAATGGCAGATCCCTCTCTACCAGGTCATTTATAAAGAGGTTCTCATCGATTATCAAATTTGTATCATACGCCGGTAATCCTTGAAACCAATAGGGATCCGCTGCATCCTTAACGGTAAATATCCCTACAACCTTGACAATTATGGGTTCCTCTGTCCGCCTTACGAAGTCTTCCAATACATATTCCTCGTCAAGTCTAAGGTCCAACTTCTGCATGGCATATTCCGTTACAATGGCTTCATAAACGCCGTCCTGTTTCTCTGCGCTAAACATTCGGCCCTTTACCAGTTGTATATGTTCCTCTAAATCATACATAGTAGTTATCCTGACGGTTCGTTTCGCCGGTTTCTCTTCCCTTTGGATCCTTGGTAGGGCATTGAAATATTCAGCTGACAGGACCCGGGAGTATGACCTCACGGGAAGCCCAATCTCTTTTGGAAAAGTGTCGCTCATCTTACCATCAAATAGATTAAGGGCTTTATGTCTGGAATCCCCATCAAAGTTTGAGTAGAGATTTGCTGTTGCTATATATCGTCCCGGGAAAAAACCCGTAGATACCTGGTAGTTTTCCAAGTCCCTGGTTAGCATCCGTTGAAGGACCCCATCTGTATATATGGGAATACTGCTAACCATGGCCACAGCCAAAACAAAACCAATAAGCAGGCAGAGGGTCATCCATTTTTTATTTATCATCTTTCTAAATACCATAATAAGCATGGCTAAGATCCCCCTCCATTATTTGATAATAATTAGTTCTCCTTCTTCTAAACCCTTCATTATCTCCGTCTCTGTAGGGGTTTCCAGCCCTATTTCTACATCGCGTTCCTTTTTTAGCCCGTCTTCTAAAACTAGGACATATCTTCTTCCCATATAGTTTCTTACCAGGTTTCTGGGTAAGACAATAACATCCTCCCGCCTGTCCAATATAAGGCTAATTTGTGCATGATCACCCATCTTAACGCCCTCAGGCAGATCAGGTACGTCTATGTGCACAACGTCCCTTAATTCCTCAGGTGTATCATGGGGCATGTCGGCAGGAGTCATTACAACTGTTCCCTGATATGACTTCTTGTTAATAATCACGTCTGCTTCCATACCTAGCTTAAAATCCGATGACTTGGCTCCGCTTATTTGAAGTTGAAGTTTATTTGGATCAGCTATACGGACTAAGGGTTGATATGCATTTATATAATCGCCTTCTCTTACGTTATAGTCCAGATAAACCACATGGCCTGCCATGTCCGCAGTTAATCTGCTCTCTTCCAATTCTCTCTGCAAATTTTCGAGGGAGAGCTTTGCCAGCTCCACGTCATATTGGGCCATAGCACGCTCGTATTTATCTCCGGAATTAGCCCTGACTTGATTCCGTCTTGTCTCTGCCTTTTTTAGATGAATCTTTTGCTGTTTGATTTGGTTTTCCAGATCTCCACTATCCAGTTCTGCTAATAGATCCCCTTTTTCTACGATGTCTCCCACTTTAACATACACTTTCTTTAAGCGACCACCCCGGTTCTTGAAGAACATGTTTCCCTGTTCTATCGATACAAAAGTGCCGCTTGCCGTTATCTTCTTCTCAATAGTTCCCCTGGTAGCCTCTAAAGTCTCATATGTGATTTCGGGTGGTTCAATCAATGGAGGCGCCAGTACCTCTTCCTCTTTTGGAAATAAATAACATCCAGAAAGGCCAATCACTAAGAGAATAATTACAAGGAAAACCAGAAATGTCCTATTCTTTAACACATTACCGCCCCCACGTCTAAAAGTAATTAATTTAACTTTTTATTAAATTATACAATTCTCCATAAATTTAATTATACTACAAAGAAAAGAATAATAAAAGGTACCTCCCTGCAATCAACCTTAGGTTGTTCCTTTTGCTTCCAGGCGTTCTATGGCTTTTCTCTTCCATGGGCCTTTTAAGTAATAGACTATTACAATTATTATTCCCATAAACCAACCTATGGGGTAACTAAAATACAGGTTGCTACCCCCAAAATAACGGGCAAGGATGTAGGCAGCGGGAACTCTGGCCAGCCACATGGAAATCAGGGAACCCACCATGGGAACAAAGGCCTCTCCGGCACCTCTTAAAGCTCCGTTCAGAATAAAAATTGCACCCAGCATCATATAAAAGGGCAGTACCCGATATAAGTATTCGACTCCTGCCTGAATTACCTCATGATCCTGAGTGAATAATCTCATAAGTAAACCCGCAGATGGCAATAGGACAACAGCCAGTAATATTGATATGACAACAGACAAGAGAAGGGCAGATTTTACCCCCTTATTAACTCTGTCCATTCGCCTGGCCCCAACATTTTGTCCTACATAGGTAGTGATAGCTACAGAAAAACTTACCAACGGAAGAAAGGCAAAGGCATCAATCTTATTCGCCCCATTATAACCTGCAATAAATTTCTCGCCATAGCTGTTAATAAGTCCCTGCAAGGTCATGGAGGCTAAAGAGAATAATAAATTCTGGATCCCTGCAGGTAAACCAATTCGGATAGATTCTTTTAGAATGTCCCAATCAAAATTCAAATTCTTGTACGTTATTCTAAAATATCCGCCCCTACTATTGATATAGTGGATACTGTACAAAAATGAGAATAGTTGAGCCAGGATGGTAGCCCAGGCTACTCCTGCTACATCCCAATGGAAAACAATCACGAATACTAGATCCAATATTATATTGATAATGGCTGAAATAGCAAGGAATAGTAAAGGTTTACGACTATCCCCCAATCCTTGCAGGATCCCGCTATTTATATTATATCCAAAACTCGCCAGTGTCCCCAAAAAGATTATTCTCATGTAGGTTGTCGCCATGGGTAAAATACCATCAGGTACATTCGTCAATCTGAGCATGGGCTTGCTGATAACTAGGCCTATAAGCGCAATTGGAATGGATAGAGTAAATAGGAAGATATATATAGTATCCACAGCCCGCTTTAAACCATCCATATCATTGGCTCCATAATATTGGGATATTTTTATGGTGGCCCCCTGGCCAACCCCCATAAATAGTGAGGTAATCATAAATATTACGGGAAAGGTGGTACCTACAGCAGCCAATGCGTCAGTTCCTCTGGCGGCGAAGTTTCCTACTATCATACTGTCTACCATATTATATAACTGTTGTAATATATTTCCCGCCAACAAGGGTAGGGCAAAATAAATAATCAGCCGAGTTGGATTCCCTGTTGTCATATCCATCCCAGCTGACTTTTTACTGTTTTTCGCATTGTTGTTGTTTGACATGCCTTAACTCCTTCGCATTTACATATATTGATAATACTCCTTGATCACCCTACTGATAATCAATCAGCCTCCTTCACTGGATAAATCTATCCAACTACCTCAAGCCCAGATACCAATAATGGATCCGGAGGATTTTAAAAGAAAAGAAGAAAGCTTTCTCTATTATAGAGTAAACGATATGGAATAACAAGTTCTAAGAAAGAAAAACTGCCAGCTTGATGGATTTTTCATTAAAAAAAAGGCCCCTGATATCAGGAGCCTTTTTAGTGTCAACTCAATTAGCTACCATATTTTTCTGCCTTCCATGCGGCATATTGTGATCTTGCCTCTTCAAGAACCTTATCTATGCCAGCCTCTTCAAGGGCTTTTAGGAAGGTATCATATTCATCAACACGTACACCGCAGTTCAAGGAACGTTCCCATTCGGATGTAACTGCACCGATGGAAGTAAATTCTGCAGCTACGTTATCACGCTTGAAGCGGAAACCTAGGGATTCATGGGCCCATGCTTCAGCAGTCAAAGCTAACATCTGCTCATACTTCTGAGGATCTTCGTTAGCAGACAGCTTTTGCTTGAATTGGTTACCCAATGTCCACATACCGCCATGGGAGTCGGACCAGCCGTTGGCGGGTTTGGGGATTACAAATCCATCATCGTTCAGGTCATAGTGTACACCTTCGATACCCCAAGCCATGATATTGAGGAGCTCTTCGTTCTGATGCATCTCATTGATATACATCATAGCGCGAGGAGGATCCTCGGAGGTGATTGGAATACCAAGCATAGATCCGCCGGCATGAGTGGTTACGTTAACAGATGCAGAGGTCTGATGCTCAACCAACCTTAGTTCCGGGTTACCGGATTGGGCCATAAGTTCCTTAGCCTTAACCTGGCCGCCCTTTAATACGAAGTCAGTGGATACCAAGAATGCACCGTTGTTTAGGTAGTCAATGTTACTAAAGGAGCTTAGGTGGGAGTCAGGATGCATTAAACCGTCCTTATTCCACTTAGCCATAATTTCACGGCGGTTCCTTCCTGCCATGGGATGGTCTTCTGTCCATTGATTTACGGGTACCCCATCTCTAGCACCGGGCTCACCAATATACATGGTGATGGAGCTCATGTCTGCCATAAAGCCCTGGATGAATGGGTCAAAGGCGGACCATCCACCGGTGGTTAGCAAGGGATAGATACCTTGTGCATATTCTTCAGTATTCTTGAACTCATACAGGATTGGCTCAAGATCTTCGACGGTCATAACCTTAGTTACGTCGATGTTATACTTTTCAGTCAAGGTCTCATTCCATATCAACCCACCAGGTACGCACAGTTCCTTGTTGGTTGCTACGCCATAGAGATAACCGTCAACTATATTGGCTTCTATGAAGTCACCCAAATCTTCCTTGGTCTGGGGTGCATATGTGGATATCAGATCGCCCCAGGGGCCATCGGGATCATTTAGAGGCAACAATACGCCTGCAGTAATGTTATCCATATAGCCCATCCATTCGGGTGTCCAGAAGATATCGATCTTCTCACCGGAGTTCAGAGCAACTTTAGCCTTTTCGTTCCAGTCACCACCGGATATCATAACGAAATCGATAGTGGCATTGAACTTGGGCTGGATAATTTCATTGATTGCTTCTTCAATAACCTTATCCTGATCGGAAGCCTTGGTAGAGTACATATAGTATACAATCTCATAAGGCTCCAAATCTGAAGCATCCGGTACTTCCGCCGCAGGTTCTTCTTCATCGTCGCCTGCTGGTTCTTCAGATTCAGCTGGCGGTGTTGTAGTTTCCTGATCCGACTCTTGTGCTGGCTGTTTGCCGCCAGAGCAAGCTGTAAAAGCAAACACTATCGCCATAAACAGTGCCAGGAAAATAATGCTTTTTTTCATTCTCGTTTCTCCTCCTTGTGATTATATATTAAAGGGAATATCCCTTTAATCTCTTTGATAGATACTTAATAGATAAATTAATAGCCATTAACCCTTAACAGCTCCAATTGTTAAGCCCTTGACGAAGTATTTCTGGAAGAAGGGATACGCCAGAACAATTGGGCCCATTGTGACAACGGCCATTGCCATTCGGAAGGACTCCGAGGGCAGATCTCCCAGATTCTTGATGGTATCAACCGAACCACCACTGGATGATGCCATCTCCTTCAAAAATTGAATGGATTTAAGAATCTCTGCCAGAGTATATTGAAGGTTATATAATTCCCTCTTGTTAATAAGGAGCAGGACATTGAAATAGTTGTTCCAGATACCGACGGCAGCGAAAAGAGCCACGGTGGCAAAGCCTGGAACAGCCAGAGGTGCTACGATTTGTAATAATGTCCTCCATTCTCCGGCTCCATCTATACGAGCAGACTCAATAACTGAGTCGGGAATATTGGATTTATAAAACGTTCGCATTATGATTACCCAATAAGCACTGAAACTTTGTGGTAAGAACAGGGCATATAGGGTGTTGTTGATCTGTAGGATCGAGGTACAAAGCATGTAAAATGCGACCGTACCAATGTTAAACACCATGGAAAAAAAGGAATAGAAGGTAAAAAACCGGCGGAAACGGAAGTCAGTCCTGGATAAAGGATAAGCATATAAGCCCACGCTTATTACACACAAAACCGTACCAACCAAGGTAGCTATCAAAGTATTCTTATAGGCCAATAACATGGATCCGCCACCTGATGACAGCAAAAATTCGTAAGCCGAGGCCGAAAATACTTTTGGCCAGAACTTATAGCCATGCATAACCAAGGTTGCATTATCAGTAAAAGATGCTACTATCACAATCCATAGGGGTACTATAACACATAGACAACCGAATATGAGTAGTATATGCCAAAGCAAGTTAGCCCCTGTAGAAAGCTGATTCATATCTTTGTATTTAGTTGCCTTTTCCTTCTTGGGCAAGGCAGTTGATACATTCGTCATACTCGACATAAGGGTCCCTCTTTTCTATAATATATTTCTTGACAAGCTAATCCTGACTAGAACATTGCCATCTCAGGTTCTACCTTGCGCACAATAGCATTTGTGGTCAGTACAAGAACAAACCCGATCAAAGACTGGAAGAATGCAGCTGCTGCAGGATAATACAGCTTAGAGGGGTTGCTGGCAATCATCTCGTATACATAAACATCGATGGTAAGAGAGTTCTGGTAAGCGGCACTGGCACCGTTTCGCAGATTATAGAACATATCGAAATCGGCATTCAGAATACGGCCGACGGCCAGAATCTGCAATAGAATAATGGTAGGTACCAGCTGGGGCAAGGTAACGTAAATAAATTGCTTCCATTTACCAGCACCATCTATAGCAGCTGCCTCGTAGAGCTCCTGCGAAAACCCCGTAATAGTTGAAAGATATATGATCGAACCATTTCCAGCGTATTTCCACAAATTGAAAATTACGTA
>DGDX01000007.1 GCA_002385665.1 Firmicutes bacterium UBA3941 | reverse complement strand
ATTTGAAAGCAAGAAAGCAAGCCGCTATCTCGCTGCAATAGAACTACTTGTTAATTACAAGAAGAGTAAAGGCAGACTAAGCTTTGTTGTTGATTGGCTTAATGAAAATAGGAATGAAAACGGTAAATGGGATATGGGCAGCACAGTAAAGGATAAGGTGTATTTTCCGCTGTCGGATAACTGGAGGAAGAGAACCTCCAGGGAAGCTGATTGTACATACAGGATAGAGAAGCTGCTTTGGCATATTTCGATAATAGGTAATAACCACTGTAACACATGGATTTACGGCAAGCCAGGCCATTATGAAATAATGTAATATATTCAGTTGTTCTGAAATGGCGTACCGGTCTGGTTTGACAAAATGAAAGTCCTGTATCGATTTGGTGTTTGATGGATTTATTAAATCAGTTATTAAGATGATATTTAAAAGAGGTGGATATCCATGATTTACAGACTCCCTCAGCTTGAAGATGAAGGGATTATCCGTGACTATGTCAAGGAACATTACGAAAACGGGGAAACAAGCATAAGTGCCAGTCACGGGTTGACATCTTCAGAATATGGCCAGTGGGTCGAAAGGATAAACCGCAATGCCCTTACAGGGGATAAAGACTTTGGAAAATCCCTTTTGTTACTATGCTTTGATGAAGATCGCCTTATCGGCTTGCTGAGCATTCGGTATGATCTGCCTCAGGAACTGTCTCATACTATCGGTGATATAGGATATGGGGTCCGTCCTTCGGAAAGAAATAAGGGTTATGCCACAGCCATGCTGAAATATGCTCTGGGTGTATGCAGAGAGAAAGGTATGACAAAGGTTATACTTGGCTGCTTTAAGGATAATATAGCTTCGGTGAAGACCATCATAAAAAATGGCGGTGTCCTTATTTGTGAAAATGATAATTTCATAAAGGGCAGAATTAGCCAGTACTATATTATAGAATTAACCTCCTCCTAAAGGTTAGGATAAGGTTGGATAAAAAAACGGGCAGCCGTTTTATAGCTGCCCGCCTAAAACAAGGTATGCTGTTCTTATTCCAAATATCTCAATATTATCATCTGTTATATACCCTCACTTCGAATATTCTTGCTTCACCATTGGATGAAAGTAAACTGGGCATAACCTTTTCAAGCCTTTCAGGATTGGTTATGTTGGACATATTATTACCCATATCATTGACAGCAACTGCTTCAATCCTTATGTGAGAAGCTCTTATGGTATCAAATTTTATTTTTCTTTTACGCTGGAAATTATCCTCTTCTTCATAAATCAGTTCCCATCCCTTATCAGTCCTTGCATATAACCTCCAATGCTTAACACAGGAAGGGAATCGCCATAAGGCAGGCATGTAGAATATCTCCACATTGAGGTTTGTATCAAAGGTAACATGGACTTCATTGAATTCCTTTTCCCCTCTTAAGTCCAATTCAACATATTGGGGTAAGTCCAGTTGTCCATCTGAAACCCAAAGGTTTGGCAAATCAATAGGCCAGGCTAAATCATTATTTATATTAGCCGCTCCATATGGCATAGGCACCGGATCCACTTTTAGCGAAAGGGAAAACCATTTATTCTGTACCCATTTTTTATAGGCGGGAATCAGCACAGCATCAGGTTGAAGAGCTTTTACCTCCTTATTTTCAGGCAAACAGCCGCCTTTAGATTCATAGTAAAATTGAGATTGTGTTCCTATAGGTTGTTTGGTCGCCCTTGCCCAATAGACACCCTCAGCTCTCGAAAGAGAGATCCTATATGGTTTGTTAGGTGTTGTTGTGGCATTTAATCCGATGTCCAACCAACCCTCGTAGTTTGCAGGCACTTTGAAAGTAAGTTTGGCTACGGTTTTTCCAGGATAGCTGTCCCAGATTCGCTCCAGCTCCTGGAGCTCAGCTTCAAGTTCAACTTCTTCGGATAGTTCATTCTTTAGGTATAAGGACACTGTATCTACATGATTATGGGTAACGGGGAATATCTGTGCCAAAGGATAGATAAGGGGCTCAAAATGATCGCAATCTTCCTTACCAAAATCCAGTTTTGATTCACTGGAAGCTGTAATCCTGGCCTTCCGTGCCAGATCATTATCATCTTGATTGCTCAGTCCAGGAATATTCATATCATCTTCCAATAGCTTTTGCTGTATCCCTACTATATGGTTATCTTTCGGATTTGCGGTCTGTCTTGGTGTCAGGCCATTTTGTATAGCATATGCTGCTGCAGTACCTACGGTTTGACCTTGATTGCCAATGGTGGATTGCAGCCTGCTTGTGCCCAGTGCAACATGGGTTACACTGACATTCCTGCCAGCCATCCATAGATTTTCTATATTCCTGCTGTAAAAAGCCCTTAAAGGATATGTGGTGGGTGTAATCCAGGAATGGTACTTATAATTCGAATCGATTCTTGATATCTCCGGAGGCTCTTCTTTATTCAGCATAGCGCCCATAATATGTAAATCTATATAATAACCGGAATAGCAGACACGATCCGGCCATTGTTGATCCTTATGGCAATAGTTTTCATTAAAGATAACATCGCCAACTAATCTTCTGCTTTCCCTTTTTCCTATAACGCTTCCGACCCATTCTAATGCAAAGGTTTCAAACTGTTTTTTGTTTTCGCTATAATTTTTTAGATAATTCCAAATACCGACCACATGCTTTAACAACTCATCATAGATTTCTCTGCCGTCATAGATTGTATGGTAGGGATAACCTATTTCCAGCCACCAAAATCCGGGGGAGCTTTCACCTTTTATACTTTGGGGAAGTATTCTATGGGGACCCAGCTCTTCTTCTTTTTTGTATAAATTTCCCCAGGAAGGCATGATGTATGGAACCGGGACACCTGTATCACGGACAATCATGTATACATTGTTTCCCATTGTTTTGTCATCAGCCTCTATTGGTGCCAGGAATTCATCGAATTCGCTACGTGCTTCCCGTCCATAACGGTATTCTGCACCAGCTAAATAACCAACTGTTGCATCTCCCGTACAATCAGCAAATTGTTTACCGTAAAAAATGAATTCCTTTTCAGTTCCCAGTTGACTTCCCCCAACTGATTCTATCCTGGCTGTATAGGCTCCTTCGCTATCTAGAATGTCCTTACACTTAACTGATCTCACTGTCGTGTTCAGAAACAGTGCTAAATTGGGTTCTGCTGTAACTGTCTCATAGAGCATTAAATCATATTGGCTGTTTGCAGTTGTACTATGATTTATGGCCCTGTTTCTCAGCAAAAGCTCTTCGATTATGCCAGTTTCCCTGGACCATGAACAGTAACTGGTTGCACCACTGCATACTACTTTGATTTCACTGGAGGAATTGCCCCCTAGCACCGGCCGGTCATGTACCAGGGCTGTTTTAACACCATTTCTCGCTGCCGATATTGCTGTACAAATACCCGCAATCCCGCCGCCGATCACAACAAAATCAAAGTATAGTTCTTCATACTTTCTACCCAATTGTATATCCCCCTTTGTGCCTTATTAGTTTATTGGATAATTTTCCATTAGCAACTTATATCCCTTCCATGGTGTAATTTTGTTCTATCCGCTTTTATATCGGTTACCCCTATATAGCACTTGTGGTAATTATACCATTTCCATCCACATTTGTTCAAGAAAGCAAAGAAAGTACAATAATATGACATATTGTTAATTGTCGGGATGGTTTTATGGGTATATTATCTTTAGCCAAAACTATTTATACAGAGGAGTGTTTGCATGCAAAGAAAAACTGCGATAATTACAGGCGGAGGAAGTGGATTCGGAAGAGAAGTGGCCTTGCAATTGGCTAAAAAAGGAACAAATGTTTCTGTAGTGGATATATCAAAAGAAAATGGGGAAGAGACTGCTCGACTTTGTAGGGAACTGGGCGGTGAAGCTATTTTCATCCAGGCAGATGTTGGTAAGGTTGAGGATGTCAAGAAATATGTTGAACATACGGTTAACACCTTTGGAAAAATCGATTTGTTTTTTAACAATGCGGGAATTTCAGGGTCCGGTGTTCGCACCATTGAATGCTCCATAGAAGAATTCAATAGCATTGTCGATGTAAACCTTAAGGGTGTATTCTATGGATTAAAGTTTGTAATTAGTGAAATGCTTAAGACC
>DGDX01000101.1 GCA_002385665.1 Firmicutes bacterium UBA3941 | reverse complement strand
GTTACTCCCGTAAAGTACATCATGGCAATAGCAAATATCAGACTTATAGGTATGGATACAGCTATTACAATGGTGGGTTTTATGTCCTTTAAGAATAATATAAGGACCAAAATAGCCAGTAATCCACCGTAAATTACATTGTCCAGAACGGAATCCACCACAATATCTATATAAATCCCCTGATCCATAAGGGGGGTTATGCTGAGGCCCGGATATTTCTTTGATAACTCAGCAGCCTTTTTTCTTATGCTGCCGGCAACTTCCGCTGTAGAAAAGTTGCTTTGCTTTTGGAAGGTCAGAATAACTGCGTCGTTCCCATTTACTTTGGCATAGGTTTCCTCGGAATTATCCACTTTGGATACATTCGCTGTATCCTTGAGATAGATTTTGCCTATGGCTTCTTCCTCCGTATCAAAGAGAAGCAGATTCTCCAGCTCTTCAACGTCCTGAATCTTATCTCCTACCTTAACCAGATAGTCGTTACCGTCTACATTAATTGAGCCGGCCGGCATGGAGAAGTTTTGCGCTGCCAATATACCGGAAATCATATCCCTGGTTATAACCCCATCCAGGGATGCCTTCTTAAAGGCCTCCTCTTTTGCAGATTCGAACTCCTCCATCTTTTCATTCAGGGTCGCTTCCCCATCCTCAAGTTTGGCCTTTGCTTTATCCATTTCCATAGTCATAAGGAGTTTCCCCGCGGTTATTTCCTGCTCTTTGGAAGTAAGTTCATCCTTTTTAGAGGCCAGCAGCATCTTTTGATCCACCAGTTCTTGTTTCTTGGCTGATATTTCTTCTAAACCAGCTTCAATCTCAGCCTTACCTCCTATGATCAGTTGAAGGCCGTCATTGATCTCCTTCTTAAGTCCATCGATAATCTGCTCTATCTCCTGACGCCTTAATTTGCCACCCTCCAGGAGCCTTCTTTCTAATTCCGATACCCCGGGTTCAATCCTTTCCTTAATATCCTCAGGTAGCTCTTTTGCCAAAGCCAGTAATGCTTCTTTAAGCTCTCCTTCTTTCATTTGTGGCAGATTCTTTTCAAGGCCCTCTAAAATCCCTAATAAGGTCCGGAGCTCCCTCTCTTTGTCGTTGAGTTCATTCAATTTTCCCTTCAATTCCTCCCGGACCTTCTCCAGTTCCAACTCACCGGAAGCCAACTGGGCTTCACCTTGTGCGATTTGTTTTTTCGCTTCGGACAAGGCTTTCTCGCCTTGGGATAGCCTGGCCTCCTGTTTCTTTTTTTCAGACTCCAGTTTCGCCTTCCCATCCTCTATCTCTTTTTTCGCATCTGCCAGCTTATCTTCCGCCTCAGATAATTCTGAATCCACCGCGTCCAAGATGCGCTTGTTAAGACTTTCAATTTTTGCCTCATCGATTAATACCTCGATCTTCTCCTCCAGGAGCCCTTCTCCGGATACGGATGCAACTCCGCTTATGCTCTCCAGTTCCGGAATAATATCCTGCCTTACCATCTGGGAAATCTCGATGATATCCATACCCTCTACATCCACAGATGCTACCATTATAGGGAGCATATCCGGATTTAGTCGCATTACCATAGGGGTTCCTACGGCATCACTCCATGATGGCTTGATTAAATCCAACATACCATTTATCTCAATAGTAGCCGAATCCATATTGACATCATTGTTAAACTCCAATATTACCATAGAAGAATTTTCCCTGGATACGGAGCTCACATTTTTTATATTGCTCACCGTGGCAACCACCTGTTCTATGGGCTTTGTTACCACCATTTCCACTTCCTCCGGACTGGCGCCAGGATAAGTGGTCACAATCAGGGCATAGGGTAGATCTATATTGGGCAATAGATCGGTCTGTAGATTAACAAATGATATGCCCCCCAGTATTAATATCATAATCACCGCAACCACCACGGTATAAGGTCTCTTTACGCTAAGTCTCGATAACATAAAACTCCTCCCAACTTATGTAGCCAATTCCGACCGACCGGCCGGTCACTAATATGCAAAAACAAAGGCTTCACTATATTATGCTTATACACATTAGTTTATCCCGAAGCCTTGTAACAATATCATTATTTGTTTTTCTTTACAGATATTATTCTACCCCAAATATTATAAGAAGTAACATCCAAAATGTCAAATAAGGATTTTATTTAGCCACCTGACTATATCCTCTATAACCTCATCCCTATTAATCTCGTTCAACATTTCATGCCTGCCCTCGGGATAAAGCACCAGGGATACTTCCTTCAATCCATGAGTTTCATACATCTCCTTCAGTTTTTCAACGCCCTTTCCAAATCCACCTACAGGATCCATAGATCCGCTAAAGATATATATGGGTAGGTTTTTGGGAACTGCCTCCAGATTTTTCCTCCTGGTTATCATCTTCAGGCCTCTTAAGAAATCGTAAAAGAAGGAAGATGTAAATATACCTCCACAATAGGGATCCTCTATATATCTATCCACCAGTTTTTCATCCCTGGAAAGCCAATCAAATTTGGTCCGATTGTCAGGAAATGCCCTGTTATAGGAGCCAAAGGATAGCTTATCCAACAGTCTGCTCCTGTGCCTTCTACCCTTAAACTTCATCTCAAGATAAGCCAGTGCGATACCTAAGTTTATAATAGGCCCTTGTTTTCCGTTACTTCCTGACAGGATTACACCGACCAGATCACTCCCATATAGCTGTATATACCTTTGGCTTAAAAATGAGCCCATGCTATGCCCGAACAATACTACCGGTAGAGAAGGGTGTTCCTCTCTTATTAGTTGGTTGAGCTCCCGCATATCCTCTACCTTATCGAAGAATCCATCATTATCGGAGATATAGCCTACATCCTCCATACTGGGGGCGGTTAACCCGTGGCCCCTATGGTCGTTGGCGTAAACTATGTAGCCCTCCCGATTCAAGGCCTTTGCAAAATAATCGTAGCGATATGCCCACTCGGCCATACCATGGGATATCTGTACAACCCCTTTTATTGCCTGTCCTTCCTCCAACCCCCATTTGTGTACGTTTATAATAACTCCGTCCATGGCAGTAAACTTGAACCTACTATAACTCACATCCAGAACCCCCTATATAAGATTCCATATCTAAACAATTCCCCGTTTTATCATCAACTATCCATAAGTTTCGATAGAACAATATGTACCATACCTTGTTTTATTCTACTATGCATTAAATTATGGGGCAATATATAGGTAAATTAATTCCATAACAGCTAATCATATCAAACAAGGAAGGTTATTATTTCCCTAAGTCGTTCTTGAGTTTCCGCAAACTGTAACTAAAAAATGAATAAGATCTGTTCGAAGTACCAATTCGATCATTATTCGAGCAATAAACGTTGATACTCTTACAATTGTGCGTACTTTAATAAGCCCCGCTGAAACCGGACTTTTTAAGAAGAATGTTTTTTATCCATTCAGACGACCAGCTTAAAGCAAAGTTGACGGTATGCGGGACGTCTTGTCCTGAACCAGAGCCTGACGCCTGCTTTTGCATGGATGAGTATGCCTGAGATACCTTTCGCCAGTCGGTAATAGCAGAAATGAACCTTTTCTTTTATCGGGTTCGCCTGTTGTATAATAGAAACCTTCATGGCATTTGTTTCTGGCTTCATGGATATATGAGCCAGGAATGCCATGCATAGGGTTATGTAAAAATTCAGTGCATTAATGGCGACAAGTTTCCTTACTCGGAAGTTTTCAAACTGGAACATCTGCTTTTTACAGCGGAAATATTCTTCAATACGCCACCTGGATAAGTAT
>DGDX01000036.1 GCA_002385665.1 Firmicutes bacterium UBA3941 | reverse complement strand
AGAAAAATAAAATCCTTTGTAACCAGCATTATAAATGGATTACAAAGGATTGATTTATTTTATTGGATAACATCCTTACCCCTTAAACCTTGCTCCTTACCCCTGTTCCAACGGAACAACTTTATTTGCAGCGGAACGAGTTTATTTGCGATGGAAAGAGTTTATTTGATGTTTACAATGAGATCCTTAAATCGGAATCATAGATTAATTCCTTGCAGAAGTAGGCCCTAATATATCCTCGGTCCGTGGTTGTTGAATGGATATAGTAGCCCATTTTATAATAAAACTGGACCAAAGGGGCCATCTTAGAGGCGGTATGGAGGGTAAGGAGAGTCAAACCTCGCTCTACCGCCTCTTTTTCCATGGCCTTTAATAATGCTCTGCCAACGCCCATATTAGAGGCATCAGGCAGAACCCCGAATCTGCTGATATAGCCTACATTGCCTGGGGGGAGGGCTTCACAGCGAATAGTGCCCACGGCCTCATCTCCGACCCAGGCTACAAGGACAATCTTCTTTTCAAGATCTGCCTTAATGGTCTCATAGGTATCCTTTAAGGCATGTACCTGATTGGGAAGGCCCAGATTAAGGGCATATCTTTCAAAGGCTTCCATGGTAATCCTATGGATGGCTGGGATATCGTCGATGGTAGCATGTTTAATAATTATATCCATAATTATTCTCCTTGAATTCCAGATAAATTCCGTAATGATCAAAATACGGGAATATGGGAGATTTTTTTGCTCCTTTTAATCTAGTTCAGTTTACTGTTTTCCCATTAGAGATACCATAACGGCTTTTTGGACATGAAGCCGATTCTCGGCTTCTTCAAAGACCAGGGATTGGGGTCCATCAATTACCTCCGAAGTTACTTCCTCTCCCCGATGAGCTGGCAGGCAGTGAAGGAAAATAGCATCCGGCTTTGCCAGTGAGAACAAGCTCTGATTGACCTGGTAAGGGGCAAAGGCCTTTAATCGCTCATTGGACTCTTTTTCCTGACCCATACTGGTCCAGACATCGGTGTACACAATATCTGCATCCCAGACTGCTTCTTTTGGCTGGGAGGTTATATTAACCAGGGAACCTGAAGATTTACTGTTGCCTATAGCCCAATCTATAACGTTCTTGTGGGGTTCGTAACCCGTGGGGCAGGCTATGGAGATGTTCATACCTACCTTTGTGCAGCCGATCAGGAGGGAATGGGCCACATTGTTGCCATCCCCCACATAGGCCAGCTTCAGGCCTTTTAACTGACCCTTGGTTTCATAGATTGTCATAAGATCCGCCAGGATCTGGCAGGGGTGAAACATATCCGTAAGGCCGTTGATTACCGGAATGGTGCTGTATCTGGCCAGTTCCTCCACATCCTCCTGGGCATAGGTCCTGATCATAATTCCATCAAGATACCTGGACAATACCTTGGCCGTATCCTCAATGGTCTCACCCCGCCCCAGCTGGATATCGGAGGAGTTTAGGAAGAGACCATAGCCACCCAGCTGGTATATACCTACTTCGAAGGATACCCGGGTACGGGTGGATGCCTTTGAGAAGATCATTCCCAGGGCCTTATTTGACAGTATAGGGTGGGGAATACCCTTTTTCTGTTCCTCTTTCAGCCTGAGGGCTAGGTTTATAAGGTCGTATATTTCCCATTCATCATAATCCTGTAGATTAACAAGATGGCGGACGGGTGGTTTATTTGTGGCTTTCATAGTCATTACACCTCTTTATAAATCTTCTAAATGGAGTCATACATGCTCAATGCCTTGAGTTAGCTATACATTATATTGATCCAGGGAGAAAACCTCCATAGGGCCGGTATCCTCCAAAATATCCAGCATGGCCTTTGCCGTATCCAGGGAGGTAAGGCATGGTATATTGTATTCCATGGCCTTTCTTCTCAGGGAGAAACCAAAACTGGAGCTTACCTTACCCAGGGTAGGTGTATTGATGATGAGGGCGATTTCACCGCCCTTTAGGAGATCCGGCACATGGGACTTTTCTACCCTATGGGTTGTCAATCCCTTTGAACTGAAATATTCATAGGTATCGTTTGTGGCTAAGATCTCAAAACCTTTTTCCTTCAGGCTTCTGGCAATCTCAAGGGCCGGTTCCTTATCCCCCTGGGCTACTGCAAAGAGGACCTTGCCCCCTTGGGGCAGGGTCAACCCGGAAGCCATCATGGCCTTTTTAAGGGCTTTGGGGTATGTTTTGTCGGTGCCCATTACCTCACCTGTGGATTTCATTTCCGGTCCCAAAAGGGTATCAACGGAAATCAGCTTGGAGAAGGAGAAGACCGGTCCCTTAACCGTAACAAAGTCGGATTCCGGATGAATACCCGTTGTGTAGCCAAGTCCTTTCAGGCTTTCTCCCAGCATTATCCTGGTAGCCAGTTTAACCATGGGAATCCCGGTAATCTTACTTAGGATGGGAACGGTACGGCTGGCTCTGGGATTCACTTCCAGTACATACAGACGGTCGTTATCCACTACGAACTGGATATTGAAGAGGCCCTTTATCTTCAGCTTTTGGGCTATTTTTATGGTGTAATCCAGGATCTTCTCCCTGGTATTCTCACTTAGATTTTGGGGCGGATATATGGCGAAGCTGTCTCCCGAATGTACGCCTGCTCGCTCAATATGCTCCATGATGCCGGGTATAAGTACATCTTCACCGTCGCTGACGGCATCTATCTCGACTTCCTTTCCCAGGATATACTTGTCAATCAGCAATGGGTGCCCATTGGAAGCGGGGAGGGCAGCCTCTACATAACGGGCCAGTTCTTCGTCATTATAGACTATCTCCATGGCCCGGCCTCCCAGGACGTATGAGGGTCGGACCAGGACCGGATATCCTATTTTCTCTGCGATGCTCTGCGCCTCTTCCAGAGATAGGGCGGTACTTCCGGGGGGCAGGGGAATACCCAATTCTGTCATGAACTCCAGGAATTTATCCCTGTCCTCTGCCTTATCTATATCCTCGACAGAGGTCCCCAGAATCTTTATCCCCGCCCTGGCCAAGGGTTCCGCCAGGCTTATGGAGGTCTGGCCTCCGAACTGGACTATCACCCCTGTGGGTTTTTCCCTATCCAGAACGTCCATTACACATTCGTAGGTCAGGGGCTCAAAGTATAGGACATCCGAGGTATCAAAATCCGTGCTGACGGTCTCGGGATTGTTGTTTATTATAATGGCCTCTATTCCCATCTCCTGAAGAGCCTTCACCGAGTGGACGCTGCAATAGTCGAACTCGATCCCCTGCCCAATCCGAATGGGTCCGGAACCCAGCACTACCACTTTTGGGCGGGCAGATGGATTTGGAACTTCCCCCTGACTGCTGTAACAGGAGTAGAAATAGGGGGATTTGTTACCGTTCTTCTCCAACCAGTTATCTATCGGCCGATAGGAGGGAGCTATGTCATACTTTCTGCAGAGTTCCTCTATGGTTTCTTCCGAAGCATTTATAAGACTGGCTATATAGCTGTTGCCAAACCCATATTTTTTACATTTCCAGAGCAGCTCCCTATCCAGATCGCTGATCGTGATTGCTTCCAACCTTTGTCCAAGGAGAGTTATATTCTTCAACCTCTCAATAAAGAACTTGTCGATATTGGTGATCCGCTGGATTTTATACACGCTGTAGCCCCTTCTCAAGGCCTCGCATACCACAAAGATGCGCTCGTCGTCGGGGTTTTCCAGAGAGCTTAGGATCTTGCTATCCTCCCAGGAGGCAATCTTTTTCATGCCTAGGTGGTAATTCAAACCCATATCC
>DGDX01000058.1:23703-50629 GCA_002385665.1 Firmicutes bacterium UBA3941 | reverse complement strand
CTATTATAGAAAACACAATATCTCTAATACCACCAATATTGAAGCCTATCACTAAAGAACCGGATATCAAAAATATTAAGATAATTATCAATACAATCGGGATGCCCCTGCCCCTTTTAGCCATATGTTTTTCCACCTCGCATAAAGGTTTGGAAGTTTATTCTTTCCTCCAGGGCTTTTTCTTCCTTTCTTTGCACTTCTTTAAGAAACTCTTTTATTTGCTTCTCTTTCAGTTCCTCCAACACATCTATCTCATGTATTATATCTATTAGAGAGTTTCGTAAGGCTGCAAACCTATCGCTGGCCTCACGATATTGTTCTTGCATATCTGCTATCCTGTCAGATAAAACGCTTAAGTATTTGCTAAGTTCTTTTAAATCTACTACCTTTGTACCACCAGCGAGCAAATCCGCCAACTTTGATTGCAGCCCATCGCTCTCCATAGTTAGAAGATCCAGGGCTCTCTTAAGGGCGTCCATTTTCTTTTTTGCTTTAGCTAGCTTAACTTCTAATTGTGCCCTATGTAACTTTTTAACCTTGAGAGGTGCTTCTAAGCTGAATTTAAAACCTTTCAAATTCATTGTACTATCCTCGACATCCACTCCATTGTGGTGATCATATCAAATCTGTCGGCCACAGATTGCTGCAAAAACTCATTAATCTGGGACATCTTTTCTATAGCTTCATCAATTGTAGAATTACTCCCATGGTTATATGCGCCTATGTTTATTAGATCCTGAGATTCCCTATAAGCAGCAAGTAGGGTTTTTATTCTTCCAGCCTTATGTAAATGGTCATCGCCGACTATGTCCGGCATAACCCTACTAACACTTCCCAATACATCGATGGCTGGATAATGGTTGCTATTAGCCAGATCCCTTGAGAGGATTATATGACCATCTAATATACCCCTCACGGCATCACTTATGGGCTCATTGAAATCGTCGCCGTCTACTAAGACTGTGTATAATCCGGTAATCGAGCCTTCTGAAGAATTACCGGATCGCTCCAGCAATTTTGGTAGTTGGGCAAAAACCGAAGGCGTATAACCCCTTGCCACAGGGGGCTCTCCAATAGCTAGTCCGATTTCCCTCTGAGCCATGGCAAATCTAGTAATGGAATCCATCATGAGGAGTGTATTTAACCCTTTATCTCTAAAGTATTCTGCAATCGTTGTCGCCACTAAAGCTGCCTTAACCCTTACCAAGGGTGGTTGGTCCGATGTGGCAACTACCAAAACTGAACGCTTTAGTCCTTCTTCCCCCAAATCTTTTTGGATGAACTCCTTAACTTCTCTACCGCGTTCACCTACCAAGGCTATGACATTTACATCAGCTTCAGTGTTTCTGGCAATCATACCAAGCAAGGTACTTTTCCCAACCCCGCTACCGGCAAATATGCCCAGTCTTTGACCACTTCCGCAGGTTAAAAGCCCATCTATTGCTTTTATGCCGAGGACCAACGGCTTTGATATTCTTTTACGCTCTAAGGGATTAGGCGGGGAATTGTCAATGGATATCAATCTTTTATTGGAAATGGGTCCCTTACCATCCATGGGATTACCTAGCCCATCCAATATCCTCCCTTTTAGGTCCTCGCTAACAGCCACCTTAAGAACACTATGTATTGATTCCACCAGGCTGCCGGGTCCTATCCCTTTAGGCTCCCCCAAGGGCATTAGTAGAACCCTGCCCTCTCTAAAACCAACTACTTCGGCTCTTATTGAGAAAGTTCTTTTGTAGTTATGTAACAGACATATCTGCCCTAGTTCCATTGTAGGTCCGTTTGATTCTATGGTGAGCCCAATAACCTGGGTAACTTTGCCTGTATGTGATATGCTGCTTATATTTCCTAGCATTTCCTTATATTTATCAAAGGTGATGGGCTCCAACTATATCCCCCCATTTATAAAAGGCTATACCCTTACTTAAGAAGAGAAGATTCTATAATATCCATCTGAACATCTACGCTTGCGTCTATAATACCGGTCCCAGTATCAATGATACAGCTACCATTCTTCAAATAGTCATCTTCAATAATGTCAATTTCTTCTATTTCATTGAGTTTTGAGAGCAACATTCCCTTATTTTTGAGCACTTTTGGAAAATCCTGACTGCTCACTCGAAGGGTAACCTTCTCCTGTCCCTGTACTTGTTTTAGGGCTTTATACGCTAACTCCATATAAAGCCTATCATCATTATCCAATGCTTCACCAATGATTTTCCGCGCAATTTCAATTGCCAACTCAAGCATATATCTTTCGCTAGTTGTGTAGAGATTCTCATAATCATCCAGATATTTTTGCCTTAATTCTTGTGCTTCTTTTATTGCATCATCGTATTGAGCCCTACCAAGGTCTTTACCTTCATTTAAACCTTGCGCGTAACCCTTGTCGTACCCTTCAGAATATCCTTTGGAATACCCTTCTTCCTTTGCAGCTTCCATGATCTTGGCAGCTGCCTTTTGAGCTTCTAATTCAATTATTTGAGCTTTGTCCCGGGCTTTTATAATTATGTCCTCCGCCTGTTCTTTGACCCTTTTAATAAGCTCAGAATAATTAGTATTAAAATCCTGACCATCATTATGAGCTATAACCTGCCCTCCAATACTATTTAGGTCATCACTGTTGGCCAGAATCATTTTTGCAGCATTGATGACTATCCTATCATTTTTAACTACTCTAGACAATTATTTCGTCCCCTCCACCACGTGAAACTACAATTTCACCGGCATCCTCCAACCTTCTGATAATGTTAACAATCTTTTGCTGGGCATCTTCGACATCGCGAAGTCTAACAGGTCCCATAAACTCCATATCCTCTTTCAGCATATCTTGAAGTCGCTTAGATATATTTGAAAATATAACCCTTTTAACTTCCTCACTTGCAGTTTTTAAAGCCAGGGCAAGATCATTGTTATCTACCTCTCTTAGGAATCTTTGGACTGAGCGGTTATCCAGAGTTACAATGTCCTCGAAAACAAACATCCTTCTTTTAATTTCTTCCGCTAACTCACTGTCTCTCATCTCCAGTGACTCCATTATATGTTTTTCTGTTCCCCTATCTACGGATAATAGTATATCTACAATCGACTCTATACCTCCAGCTGTTGTAAAATCCGAAGTTACCATAGAGGATAGTTTTTTCTCTAAAATCCTTTCTATCTCCTTAATAATCTCTGGTGAAGTACTATCCATCATAGCAATCCTAGTTGCTACCTCAGCCTGTTTTTCAATGGGGAGTGCGGATAATATTATCGCAGCTTGTTGAGGTCTTAAGTAAGCCATGATCAATGCTATTGTCTGTGGATGCTCATTCTGGATAAAATTTAATAGCTGTGTGGGATCTGCCTTTCTAGCAAAATCAAAGGGCCTAACTTGAAGGGAGGAAGTCAATTTATTGATTAATTCCAAAGCCTTTTGCCCTCCCAAAGCCTTTTCAAGAACCTCCTTGGCATATCCTATACCGCCTTCAGCTATATAATTCTTTGCCAAACATATCTCATAGAATTCTTCCAGTATAGCATCTTTTACGTCACTATCGATCTTTCGTAAATTTGCAATCTCCAAGGTCAGCTGCTCAATTTCCTCTTCCTTAAGGTGTTTGTATATTTGAGATGCTCTTTCGGTACCCAGGGATATAAGCAAAATCGCTGCCTTCTCTCTACCTGTTAAGGCTGCTCTATTCCTTGCCATTTTTATCCTCTACCCCCCTTTATAGCTACTCCTCGCTCAACCAATTTCTTAATAACTGGGCAATCTCTTCTGGTTGTTCTTCCGCTAACCTATTTAATTGTGTTTTTATCGTATTCTCGTCACTAACAGCGATATCAGGCACATCTTCTTCTACAAAAGCCACTGGTTCTTCGGGGATATAATCATCATTAGCTTCAATAGGAATTTGTTGTCTACCCTTATGGAATATCATAATTAAGGCCAGTATTAAAATCAAAGAAGATACTATTATTGCAATCCAGTTTAAATTTATCCATGGTTTATCCCTTGATTGATCCTTTATGGCATCTAATAGATCTTGCTGAATGTCTGTGTTAAATCCCCAGCTTTGAACTGCTACCCTGTCCAGATCTGTACCCATGGCTGTGGCAACTAATTCTCTGACTTCGTTTATAGTCTGCTGGTCCAATTGATCATTGTCGATCACAACAGCAATGGACAAGTTTTCAAGCTTGCCTTGTTCTTCTTCAATCATCTCCTTAATTTCATTGACTTCATAGTTTATTTTTCTGTGATCTTTTTGCGATGTAGAATCGGCACCCACATCGGCCTCTGGATATTGGGTGGTATTATTGGTCTCACCCGGTACCCCACCGGCAGGAGTATTGCTCATCTTCTCTTTTAATAATTCTTGGCTAATAATTATACCTGAATCATCCATCACGGGTTCAAATGATATAGATTCCTTTGTTCTTTTATCAAAGTTTAACTTTGCAGTTACCGCGATCTTTACCCTTCCATACCCAAACACCGGTTCCAGCAGGCCTGCGATTTCTGCCTTTATTCTATCTTCTAACTGCTGCTGCATTACAAATTGATCCGCAACCATCTGAGTATCTGAATCTCCCTCAAGATTCAAGATATTCATCTTATTGTCTATTATGGTGATATTGTCTTTTTCTAGCCCAGGAACACTGGTTGACATTAGCTGCTCAATACTTTTTGCTTGCTGACTGTTAATTTCATATCCTTGTTTTGGTAAAATTATCACAGATGCCGATACAGGTATCTCATCCTCCTTCAATACAAAGGAATCGGATTTGGGCATAGCGATAGTTACCACTGCATCCTCCACTCCTTCAAGAAAGCGTATGGATTGACCCAAGCGTTCCTGAAGTTGTATAATCCATCTTTTTTGGATCTCATCATTGGTTTGGCCGAAGGAGCCTCCTTGAAGATACAAATCATAGTTGAACCCGGATTTTGGGTAGCCTTCCAAGGTCAATTGCATCCGAAGCTCCGCTTCCTTATCCTTTGGTACAAGGATTGTAGTTGTACCATCCATTTTTGGCTGAGCATTTGATTCTTTTAGCTTGGTATAGATCTCAGCTGCTTCTTTCTCATTCAATCCAGAATATAAAACTACATAGTCCTTTTTGGCCAACAAAACCGAAGCCAAAATTATTGCAATCACAACTATAAGAATTAAAAAGATCAAACTTCTTTTTTTGGTTTTATCAAGATTGTCCCAGAAATTATTCAATTGTTGTTTGATAGGTTCCAGTGCACTTAACATCCCATCCCCGCTTCCCCTCAAATGCCAAGTTATCCAGCAACTGCAAAACTGTAATCATAAAAGGATTTAGGTTAAAAACCGGCTCTATATATAAATAATACATGCTGTGTAGGTCACGTCCCAACCTCAGACTAATTCTGGGACGGGGGAGCATCTAATGGAAATGACCTATTAAGAAGTAAGTAAAAGGTATTGCAGTAAAATATCATAATAAAAGATCATGTCTGATCTAAAGGACTACTGCTCATGTAATTACTCACTTAGTAGTCTATCCAATTACCTACAACAGTTGTTGCTATATCTGCATTCTCATTATTTCCTGATAGGCGTCCAGTATTTTACTTCTAACCTGTAATGTAAACTGAAGCGCAATATCAGCCTTTTCCATATCGATCATTATCTTATCCAGGCTGTCAATCTGACCCGCAGCCATATAGGTATTATTGGTAATATCCTTCTCTCTGAGCTCTTTGACTTCCTGTACAACATTTTCAAATATGTCCTTAAATTTACCTGTATTGGCTGTGTGTTTGGTCTTGGAAGATCCTATTAGGTTAAGAGAATTCGAATATAGATTATCAATTTTCACCTAAAAGCCCCCTTTTATCTCTTTCCTATCTCTAATCCCTTGATCGCCATACTCTTTGCCGCATTAAAGGCTGTGACATTGGCTTCAAAGGAGCGTGTAGCAGATATCATATCCACCATTTCTTTCAAGTTGTCTACATTAGGCATTTGGACATAGCCCCGCTCGTCAGCATCCGGATGCCCCGGATCATAAATCGTTTTAAACGGGGTAGGATCCTCAACTATCCTTGTGGCTTTTATCCCCTGACCCGAAAAAGCATTGATACTATCTGAGAGAAATTGGGTAAAAGGTTTTGATTCTATGTTTTCCTGCACGGTCACTAGTCTGCGACGGTAAGGACCCCCGTTGGCTGTCCGGGTTGTATTCATGTTGGCTATATTCTGTGCTATAATATCCATTCTAAGCCGCTGTACGGTCATGCCTGAAGCGCTAATTTGCATGGATTTTATCACCTTTAACGCCTCCCCTCATTGATAATTGTCCTAAGCCTCGAGAGCTCCCCATTCAATTTTTGGACTAAAGCATGATGCATAAGGGTATTAGTAGCCAGATCTGCCATTTCGGAATCTATATCTACGTTATTATCATCTATACGCATTTTTGTGGAATCTACTTCGATTATTTTTGCCTCAATTTCATTTATGGGGGGGTCCCCTATCCTAAGATGTTTTTCCCTGGTTTGCCTACCTTGCAGTCCATGTCCGGCAAGTGCTGATGCTAACTCCTCCTCAAAAACTGCCTTTTTTTTCTTGTAACCAGGCGTATCTGCATTTGATATATTATGGGAAATTACTTCATGCCTTTTCCAAACCACATCCAAGGCCCTTTCTAAAGGTGTTATATTAGAAAAAAACCATTCTTTAGCCAAGTCTTCACCCCCATGTTTGGTATGCTGATATATAAATTTAAGTTACCCAAAACACTGCATAACAAAACTAAAATACATTTTATTCGACAAATACCTTGGTTATTTTGCCCATTAATATGAATAATTTATACATTTTTATCATTATTACTCTAATTATACACTATGGCGGAATAACTTTCCATAGTACTTTTTTCATAAAAAAGAGGACCCTCTTTCAAGGATCCTCTTCTTCACTCTGTGTCATTATTTCATTGAAGGCTTCAAAGACTGCATTTAGTTCGTCTTCATCGTCTATACTAACATATATGTTTTCTTGTTCTTTATCATGCTCTACTCTAAGTATAACAACCTGACCTTCATAATCCTCCTGGTTATCATCTGCAGGGGGGTCTATTGGTGTCAGTACCACATATTCATTTTCTCCAAAATCTATTGTCATTATATATTCAAAGGCAAAACTACTGCCCTCATCATCTATAAGTTCTACTATATTATTCCTATTCTCCATCTCTAATTCCCCCCTTTTTTTGGTTGTTTATAAAATCCAAATAACTCTGCAGGATAAAAATAGCTGCCATCATATCCACATTTTCTTTCCTTTTCTTCCTGCTAACATCTGCATCTATCATAATGCGGTTGGCTTGCATTGAGGTGAGCCTTTCATCCCAATAGATAATATTTTCTGAAAATCCTTCTTCCTTAAGTAAGTCTCCAAACTCCTTAACCTTTTCACCTTGAGGACCTATGGTCCCATTCATGTTGATAGGTAGGCCTAAAACCAATTTATCCGGCTTATATTGATTTATTATCTTACCAATACGTTCCATATCATGTTTTTCGCCCTTTCTAACAAGAGTTTCAATACCATGAGCCATCAAACCTAAACTATCACTAATAGCCATGCCTATCCGCCTATCACCAACATCCATAGCCAAAATCCTCAAATTATGATTGCCCTCCTATATAATCTTCCTTGTATTTTATCCTGTTATACCTGAAATAGGGGTTCCCCTAAATAACCTTAATAGCCAATTCCTTACAGACTGAACCACAATAGCCACAAAGTATGCATTTTTTTGCATCTACTTGTGATTTTTTGTCTTTTCCTATACTAAGAGCCCCTTGCTGACACCTTCTTATGCATCTTCCGCAACCGGTACACCAGTCTTGTATAAAAAGATTTCTTTCATAGTTTTTTACTGAATCCAATTTTTCCTTATTAGGAACTTTCCCATTAAAGATATCCACATTAATTTCAACCTCTTCAATCCTTTGCATACCCACAGCTATGGAATGAAGGTAAGGGAAATTTATTATATAGTCAAAAGCTCTCTGAAGATCTGATATAAGGTGCCCACCTCCCAAAGCTTTCATGGCATATATACCTTTCCCTTTGGACCAGGCAAACGATATAGCCTGTTCCATGTCCTCTAAATCTCCATCTACTATACCCACTCCCTTATAATTTATTATGGGATGGATAATATCAATTTCTGGGGTTTCGGCAGCTGCCCTAACACCAGCTACGTGATGCGTAGAAATACCTATAGCTCTTACTAATCCTTCATCCTTACACCGGGATAAATATTCAATTGCTTCCCAATGTCCCTTTAAAGTCAAAGGACCTTCCTGTTCATGCAACAAAAAACAATCAATATAGTCCCTTCCTATACCAGCTAGAGCCCTGTTTAACGTTTCCTCTGCAGTCTTAAAATCATAGGCATAGGATTTGCTTGAAACCACCATATTCGGAAAATCATTCAAGACCTCTTTTATATATGGATATGTCCCATACAGATCAGCTGTATCAATGAAGTTAACCCCCATCTCAGCAGCTCTTCTGATTACAGCTGCACCATCCTTTATGGATAAATTCTTTTGCAAAGGCCCTAGGGTCAGTGAACCAAAACAAAGTCTGGAAACCTTTATCCCCGTTTTACCTAAACTATTATAAATCATCTACTAAAAATAGCCCTCTTTCATTATTTACATGTTACTTATTTGATTCGATGTAATGCAATATTAGTTCCTCAAGTAATTCGTCTCTTTCGAGCCTACGAATTAAAGCCCTGGCATTTTGATGGCTGGTGATATAAGTAGGGTCGCCGGATATTAAATACCCAACTATCTGGTTTACAGGATCATATCCCTTTTCTCGTAAAGCACTATAAACCCTGAGCAAAATTTCTTTAGGCGTCTTATTACTATCCTTATCGATATTAAACTTCATGGTCTTTTGTAAATCCCTATCCATAAAACATACCACCTCCTATGTATTACTAGATAGATATTAGCCCATTTTTTGTCATAGCTTCATCCTGTTCTGATTACTAGTATAACTATAGTCATCACATATAACAAGCATAGATTGCACAGCATTAGTAAACAATTACGGGGGCATTTAGAATGCCCCCAGTTACTAAAGGCTTGGGCATTAATATTCAAGGTCAATGGATATAATCACCATAATTACAGACTTGTCTTTCGTCCATTAGGGCAGTGTAGTTTATTTGATACCCAATTGTTGTGTAAGTATAACTCCTACCTTATCCAACGCTTGTGGTATCTTTAATGGATCCTTGCCCCCTGCTTGAGCCATATCAGGTCGTCCACCGCCTCCTCCACCTGTGATCTTAGCAACCTCTCTTATTAGATTGCCGGAATGGACTCCCTTACCGATCATATCCTTAGTTGCGGCAGCCACCATGTTGACCCTGCCTTGATATTCGGAGGCCAACACAACAACTCCAGACTTTAATTTGTTTCTTAGGATATCTGCTGTCTCCCTCAGGCTATTCATATCCTGCCGGTCAACACTGGCAGCTATAAATTGAATACCACCTATAGATTTCTTATGAGATACAAGCATGTCTACAGTTCCCTGCATAAGTTGCCTTTTTAAGAATTGTATTTCATGCTCATATTCCTTAATCTGCTCCATTATACTCTTGGCCTTTTGTATAACTCCTGTAGGATTAGTTTTTAGGACTTCTGACACTTGATCTATTAGCTCGTTTTGCTGTTTTATCCACTGTATTGCTCCGGAGCCGGTAACCGCTTCGATTCTTCTAACACCGGCAGCTATTCCAGTTTCGCTTATGATCTTGAATAAGCCTGCCTGCCCAGTATTGGAAAGATGAGTACCCCCACAGAGTTCAATGCTATAATCCCCCATCTTTACTACCCTGACTATATCTCCATATTTTTCGCCAAATAGTGCTACAGCCCCTAAACTCCTGGCATCATCATATGTTGTCTCTATAATCTCAATAGGCAAAGCTTCCATAATTTTATTATTTACTATGGCCTCTACCTTGTCGATTTCTTCTTCAGTTAAGGAAGCAAAATGAGAAAAATCGAATCTCAATCTCGTAGGGGTAACCAGGGATCCAGCCTGTTCCACATGGTCTCCTAAAACTTCCTTTAGGGCCTTGTGCAATAGGTGAGTTGCAGAGTGATTACGGGCAGTTGAAATTCTCTCCTCTGTTAGAACTTTCGCATCTATCTTTTGGTTAATATTGATACTGCCGGAAAGGACTTTCCCTTTATGGACAATATGGTTCCCATGTAACTTGTTAACATCTTCGATCTCCATCATGACTTCGTCACTTTGAAGCAGCCCCTTATCACCTATCTGTCCGCCACTTTCTGCATAAAAGGGAGTTTTATCCAAAATCACCAGCACATGATCACCTGCATGAGCAGATTCTACACGTTGATTCTCTTTTATTAATCCGATTACCCTACTCCGGGTATTTAAGGTATCATAGCCAACGAAATCTGTTGTTTCATCCGGTTTCAAAAGCCCATAAACAGGATCATCTTCACCCATATAGTTTGTTTCTTCCCTTGCTGCTCTGGCCCGCTCCCTCTGAGCTTTCATTTCTGCATTAAATGCAGCTTCATCAACGCCAAGACCTTCCTCTTCTAATATCTCCCTGGTTAAATCCAAGGGAAAGCCATAGGTATCATATAGCCTAAAGGCACTTTCACCATCTAATATTCTTCCTTTGGACTTTTTGATATCATCTATATAGCCCTTTAATATGATCAAACCCTGGTCTATGGTTTCGTTAAATCGTTCCTCTTCTACTTGAATAACCTTTAAAATATATTGCTGTTTTTCCCTTAACTCAGGATAAGCATCTCCAGACTCTCTGATAACGACTTTGGCCAGATCCGATAAGAACATGTCCTTGACACCAATCAGTTTTCCATGTCTGGCAGCTCTCCTTAGGATTCTTCTAAGTACATACCCCCTCCCTTCATTGGATGGGATAATTCCATCGGAGATCATGAAAACTGTCCCTCTTATATGATCAGTTATTACTCTAAGTGATATATCGGTATTGACATTCTCACCATACTTAACCCCAGATATACGACTGGCCTCTAACATAATATTTCTTATGGTGTCCACTTCGAAGAGGGAATTTACACCCTGCATAATTGCTGCAATTCTCTCCAGTCCCATTCCCGTATCAATGCTAGGACGCTCCAAGGGATGATAATTACCCTCCTCATCCCTGTCAAATTGCGTAAACACTAAATTCCAAAATTCTACAAATCTATCGCAATCACATCCTATTGCACAACTCTCACTACCACAACCGTTCTCCTCTCCCCTATCGAAAAAGATCTCTGAACATGGGCCACATGGACCTACGCCAATCTCCCAAAAGTTATCTTCCTTGCCCATTCGAACAACCCGATGGGGGTCTAGTCCTACTACCTCTGTCCATATCTCAAATGCTTCATCGTCATCCTGATATATGGTTACCCAAAGCTTATCGAGGGGAAGCTTAAGCACTTCAGTTACAAATTCCCAAGCCCAGACAATAGCCTCCTTTTTGAAATAGTCTCCAAAGGAGAAGTTACCGAGCATTTCAAAAAAAGTTCCATGCCTGGCGGTTTTCCCTACCACATCTATGTCTGGGGTTCTGATACATTTTTGACATGTGGTCACTCTAGTACTCGGTGGTATTTCCTGTCCAGTAAAGTAGGCTTTTAAAGGGGCCATACCCGAATTAATCAATAATAGACTCTTATCAGATTTGGGAACCAACGAAGCACTAGGAAGGATCAGATGATCCTTTTCCTCAAAAAACTTCAAGAAAATACTACGTAATTGATTCAAGCCCATTTTTTCCATTTATTACCCTCCTAACGATATAATAAAAAAGCCCCTTCTATCAGAAGGGACGTAGTTATACGCGGTACCACCCTTGTTATCGAAAGAAAATTCGATCACTCAGTATTTATAACGGTTCATAACCGCCGCAGCCTAAAGATTCAGCTGCAGGGCTCCAGGACGGCTTCAACCAACCATATCCGAAGGGCTCACACCACCCCCCTCTCGCTTAAGGACTGGATCTGGTTTACTACTCCCTTTCATAGCTTTTATCAATTATTTATGCCCATTATATAGAAGGCAATGTAATTTGTCAATATTTAGCTTGCATAGGTATTTCAAAATCATGAATTATATCTCATCAATCTCCGCTATCGTCAATAATCTCCTGAAACGATACCAAGATATAAGTTTTTGATTAATACCCTTAATATGAGCACAGCAGGGACTGCAAAAAACATGCCTGCTATACCGAAGGATGCTCCTGCCAGCCATAGAGACAAAATAATATACACCGGATGCATACCTAGATGGTCCCCCATTATTTTCGGCGTAAAAATATTGCTCTCTAATTGTTGAACTATAACCATAACCATAATAGATGCTAACAATTTTGATGGAGAATGCAAAATGGCAATGATTCCAGCCGGTATTGCGCCTAAAACAGGACCCAAATAAGGCACTATTTCAAATATTCCTGCAAACAAGCCCATTACAGCAGCATAAGGAAGCCCGATTATCATATAGCCTATTGTTGTCAGGATTCCTACAATGGTAGCCAATAAGAGTTGTCCCCGAATAAATCTGTTTAGTATCTTGCTTATCTCTGTTGCCATCTTATGGGTAGGGCCTCGTACCTTGCTTGGTATTAAGCTTAAAATAATCCTTTTAAAATACTCCCTGTCCTTGATAAAATAAAAGCTTAGTACAGGTATAGTAAATGCAGCAGCAATCTTACTAACCCCGTATACTGTATCAGTCATCTTCCCCTTGATATAGGATAATATCCATCTTTCAGTATTGAGCAGGTATTCGTTAAAGGTAAGTTGAATACTATAGGGCACACCGAGTCTATTCATTTCATCCTGTAGTTTCATTATATAGGTTTGTATTTCCATGATAATAAGTGGCAGCTTTTGAATCAGGGCCACTGTTTGCTTAATCAGTATTGGAATGAATAATACCAGGAATATTGCTGAGGCAAGTACTATTAGCAAATACAATACGATCACGGCCTTGGTACGGGACATATATAATTCAAACCATCGGCTAAGGGGTGTTAAAATATAGGCAAACACTATAGATAAGAGTATATATTTAGAGATATCTACTATCTTTGACCACTGCACTATAATCCCCCATAACAGCAAACCTATTAGTAGGAAAAACATTATTAAGACTAACACCCGTCTACGTGGCCACATTCCCAAATTGTATCAACATTCCCTTCCTAATTACGAAGCCTTTTTTGTCCTGGCCATAAGTTTGGGTCAAATATACTTATGGCTTTCTCAATAATACAGTCCAAATAAATGCAATACCCGTCCGGAGAAGATAAGAGACCAGAACTATCTGTCCGGTCTCCCTTAATTATTCATTATCTTGTTTTCATCCTCGGCATTATTCTAGTTGCAACATCAGCGATATTTTTACCACTGGTCATCATTTTCTTTTTCATATCATTATCCCTGGAGGAAAGGATAATTGCTGCTGCCGCGCCTATCAATCCCCCCGCAATAAATCCGTTTATATACCTATTTGTCATTAGAAATCACTCCTTACATGGTATTATGGATGGTCCGATTCATCTGATAATTTATTTATTATTCCCCCATTATTAGGCTTTACCTGGATTTCACCATTCATGGGAACTACTATTACATCCTTACCCGAATATGGTGAAAAATATCCTGAGAGTATGTTGCGCCCAGTCAATAGATCATCAATAATCCCTTTGGAGATCTCATACCCCATTATCTCTCCATTCTCTGGATTGAAGATGACATCGCTTATAGTTCCCAATTCCTGCCCGTCAGCCATTAAGACCGTTTTGCCTATAATATCCTTATACCCATTTTTGCTTAAACCCTTTATACAATCACCCCAACATTCTATATAATAATCCAGCTTACCGATAGTTTCTCCCAAAAATAAAAAAACATTATTTTATTGCATCCAAACACATTAGGAATAATTTTCTTTTAAGTACTTATGGGTATAAAAAAAGGCCGAATATTTAGGTAGTCATCTCCTATACTATTCAGCCGTTTTCGCAAATTCTCGAAAATAAAATGATAAACTTCATTATGCAGTATTACTATTACATAAACAGAAAGTAAAACCAATCATCCTTTAGGACGATCATTACGCACCTAATTTGTTTTTCTGTTTCTCTTTATAATCATTTATAGCTTTTTGAATGGCCTCTTCCGCCAAAACAGAGCAATGCAGCTTTACCGGTGGCAATCCGTCCAGTGCCTGGGTTACCGCTTTATTGGTTATAAGCAAGGCCTCATCTATAGTCTTACCCTTGATTAACTCCGTAGCCATACTACTGCTGGCAATAGCTGCACCACAACCAAAGGTTTTAAATTTGACATCAACGATAACATCGTTTTCTACTTTCAAGTATATCCTCATAATATCTCCACATCTAGCATTGCCTACTTCCCCTACTCCATCGGGATTTTCCAATTCTCCAACATTCCGTGGGTTTGTAAAATGATCCATTACCTTATCACTATACATATTGGCATCCTCCTTTTTCTTGTACAAACAAGGGTGACATTTCTCTTAGCCTCTGTACTATAGGTGGTAACACCTCTAGTACATAATCTACATCCTCCTCTGTGTTATCTTCTCCTAATGTAATCCTTAGAGATCCATGGGCAATTTCATGGGATAGGCCAATTGCCAAAAGTACATGGGATGGATCTAATGATCCCGATGTACACGCAGATCCGCTAGAGGCTGCAATACCCTTCATATCAAGACTGAGAAGTAGGGATTCGCCTTCTATATATTCAAAACTTAAATTTACATTGCCAGGCAGCCTTAGGTTAGGATGCCCATTCAATAGGACATGGTCTATTCTATTCATAATACCATTGATCAGTCTATCCCTTAACCCTATCAAGCGTTTATTGTTTTTTTCCATATTGGTGTGGGCCAGCTCTATGGCCTTTCCAAGACCCACAATCCCTGGTATATTCTCTGTCCCAGCTCTTCGATTTCTCTCTTGGGCTCCACCATGAAGAAGAGGGACTATCTTGGTACCCTTTCTTATATATAATGCTCCTATCCCTTTGGGACCATAAATCTTATGGCCTGACAAGGATAGTAAATCTATGTTCATATCCTCTACATCTATATCTACACTGCCTACAGCTTGAACCGCATCGGTATGAAAATATACATCCTTACTCTTGGCTATTGCACCAATCTCCTTTATGGGTTGAATAGTACCGATCTCATTGTTTGCAAACATAATGGATACAAGAATAGTATCTGATCTTATTGCCCTTTCTACCTCTTGTGGATCAACCATCCCGTATCTGTCTACAGGCAGATAGGTAACTTCAAAACCCATCTTTTCCAAGTATTCACAAGTATATAAAACTGCATGGTGTTCTATAGATGAAGTAATTATATGCTTCCCCTTGTTCTTATTTGCAAAAGCGATGCCTTTTATAGCCCAGTTATCCGACTCGGTGCCCCCTCCCGTGAAGAATATCTCATCAAACTTGGCATTCAATACCTTAGCAGTACTCTCCCTTGCCTTATCAACAGCTTTACGGGCTTGTCTCCCATAGAGATGGATGCTGGAAGGATTACCAAAATCCTGATTAAAATAAGGCAGCATTGCATCGAGAACCTCTTTTTTTGTATAAGTAGTTGCGGCGTGATCTAGGTAAATGATTTTTTTCATAATATATCTAGGCATTAGAACCCCAAATTAGCCTTGATCCGGGAAAACGCCTGTACTCACTCCTTTAAAAAATATCATCTGATTTAATTATTGCATCGTATAACCCAATCGTCCTTAGATGAATTCGAACCCTTTTTACTGTTAATCAACCTTTGCTGGTTTACCATATCCTCAAGAGTTATGGAATCTATAACTTGATTAATACTATCTCTTATCTTTTCCCAAATAATTCTGGTGACACAAGCATCTGCATCCATGCAACCGGCTACATCTTCATTTCTAACGCAATCAGCCGGTGCAATATCGCCCTCTAAGGTTCTGAGTATCTGTCCTATATAGATCTCATTAGGGGAAGCCCCCAATAAATAACCTCCATGGGCTCCTCGGACACTGTTAACCAGACCCTCCCTCCTTAGAATAGCAAATAACTGTTCCAGATACGATTCCGAGATATTCTGCCTGTCAGCTATTTCATTGAGCGGGATAGGCCCTTGGGATTCATTCATGGCCAGATCAAACATTGCCCTAAGACCATATCTGCCACGTGTGGAAAGCTTCAATTTTAACACCTCCGAATCCCGACTAATTTACTATACTTTAACACAAAAAGATACTACCATATCCCACTATTTTTGTCAACATTAAAACAATCACAATCTCCACTCATTTTTACGGATTTGATCCAAGCGTTCCTTTATCCTGGCTTCGGTTCCAGAATTTTTAGGAAAATAATACCTTGCATTTTTAAGCTCATCAGGTAAATATTGTTGTATTGCTCTGCCATACGGGTAATCGTGGGAATACTTGTATCCTTTCCCATGGCCTAATTCCTTGGAGCCGGGATAATGGGCGTCTCTCAGATTCATAGGAACTTCACCAATCTTTTTATTACGTACATCCTCCAAGGCTTTATCTATACCTACGCACGCAGAATTGGATTTCGGTGAGCATGCTACCACTAAAGCTGCTAGGGCCAGTATAATCCTACTTTCAGGCCATCCAACTCTTTCAACTGCCTGCGAAGCTGCCACTGCCACTTGTAGAGCAGCGGGATTGGCCATACCCACATCCTCAGCCGCAGCTATGATTATTCGCCTTGCAATAAACTCGGGCTTTTCCCCACTTTCTATCATACGGGCCAACCAGTGTAATACGGCATCTGGCTCCATATAGTTTCTCATGCTTTTAATAAAAGCGCTTATCACATCATAATGATTATCTCCATCTTTATCATATCTTATAGCCTTTTGCTGCACACATTCCTGAGCTACTTCCAATGAAATGGTTATAACTCCTTCGTTATCAGGGGGAGTGGTCAGGGCTGCCAGTTCCAATGCGTTCAACACCGATCTTGCATCACCCTCACTCATCCGAATAATATGATCTTCTGCTTCTTTGGATATAGAAATATTATAATTTCCTAAACCTTTTACCTTATCATGGAGACAATTATGTATTAGTTCCCTTAGATCTTGATCTGTAAGGGGATTAAACTTGAAAATGGTAGATCTGGATAGTAAAGCTTTATTCACTTCAAAGTAAGGGTTCTCCGTTGTTGCTCCAATGAGTATAAATGTACCGTTCTCGACATAAGGAAGCAAGGCGTCCTGTTGGCTTTTGTTCAGTCTATGAATCTCGTCGAAGAACAGAATTATCTTACCTTTTGGATTCAAGAGATAGTTCTGGGCTTCACCGGCCAACTCGCGAATGTCCTTTACACCAGCTGATACAGCGTTCAGCTGCCTGAACTCGTAACGTGTTTCTCCAGCTATAATTTTTGCCAGGGTTGTTTTCCCGGTTCCTGGTGGTCCATAGAAAATAACAGAGGTTAACCTGTCTGCCTTTATTGCCCTATACAATAATCTGTTTTTGCCTATGATATGCTTCTGGCCAATAAACTCATCCAGAGTTTCAGGTCTCATACGAGCTGCCAGGGGCATATTGTTCATCATTGTAATCCTCCTTAATATTGTTGGAAATAACCCTTAGCCGGGGAACTGAATCTTCAAAAGCTAAGCTTCCAGTCCCCGACTACAGGGATAGGCAATTCAATCATTTCAATAATTACAATACTTCATTTGAATATAAAGGAAAGTTTATACATAGATTATCTACCATTCTTATGATCTCATCTCTATTAGCTTCCACATCCTCAATGGCAAGGGCGATGGCTTTAGCAATGGTCTTCATTTCTTCGGTTCCCATACCTCTAGTGGTCACGGCAGGTGTGCCTATTCTTACACCGCTTGTAATGAATGGACTCTGGGGATCGTTAGGGATCGTGTTCTTATTGGTAGTAATCCTTACACTATCTAGGATCTTTTCAGCGTCTTTACCCGTTATGCTCTTATTTCTGAGATCAATGGTCATTAGGTGATTATCCGTACCACCTGATACCAGCTGAAACCCCTCATTTTTTAAAGCCTCGGCCAAGGCCTTCGCGTTATCAACAATTTGTCTTTGATATAGCTTAAATTCCGGTTTTAAGGCCTCCAGAAAACAGACGGCTTTGGCAGCAATCACATGCATTAGCGGTCCACCCTGAGTACCTGGAAAGATTGCCTTATCGATAGCTCTGCCATACTTCTCTTTGCATAGGATTAAGCCTCCTCTAGGTCCCCTCAGAGTTTTGTGGGTAGTGGTTGTAACAAAATCTGCATAGGGTACCGGATTTGGATGCAAGCCTGCTGCTACTAAACCTGCAATATGGGCCATATCCACCATCAAATATGCACCTACTTCATGGGCTATGCTTTGAAACATCTCAAAGTCAATTATTCTTGAGTAGGCGCTGGCCCCAGCTACTATTAGTTTGGGTTTATGTTCCCTGGCCAGATCCCTTAGCTCATCATAATCAATATATCCCGTTTCAGCATCCACCCCATAAGGTACGATATTGAAATACTTACCGGAAATATTCACCGGGCTCCCATGGGTCAAATGACCACCATGGGCTAGGTTCATGCCTAAAATAGTATCACCGGGCTCTAGGAATGCAAAGTATACAGCCATATTGGCCTGGGCACCTGAATGGGGTTGTACATTGGCGTATTCTGCCCCAAAGAGTTCCTTTGCTCTGCTAATTGCCAATTCTTCAACTATATCCACATATTCGCAACCACCATAATATCTCCTTTTCGGATACCCTTCTGCGTATTTATTGGTCAGATGCGATCCCATAGCGTTCATCACTGCTGTGCTTACGAAATTTTCAGAAGCAATGAGCTCTATATGATTTTGTTGCCTGAGCAGCTCCTGTTCCATGGCTTTAGCAATTTCAGGATCGGTTTTATAGACTTCCTTCAAATTAATCATTGTCTGCTTCCTCCAAACGTTTTTACTATTTTTGATTAAATTGTTCGGTTTCAATAAATCATATTATAGTTAGAACCTATAAAAATTACAAGGTTTTCATAAATATAAAGGTATAAAAAAAGCTGGTATAGATCCAGCTTTCTTCCTATAGTGCAGCCTGTATCATTTTTACCAAGTCTGATTTTGGCCGCGCCCCCATAGTTTGATCCACTATTTGACCATCCTTAAAGATTATCAATGTTGGAATACTCATCACCCTATACCTTGTTGCCAGCTCCCTCTCCTCATCTACGTTGACCTTGGCTATCTTGGCCTTGCCATCAAATTCATCGGCCAGCTGATCTATGATTGGAGCGATCATCCTGCAAGGCCCGCACCAGGCTGCCCAAAAATCAACCAAGACAGGTACATCAGACTTCATTACTTCGTCCTCAAAATTGCTGGAATTAAGATTCACTATTTTATCACTCGCCATCCATAATTTCCCCTTTCGAATGTAAATTTACAATTGATATCATCTTTGGAGAGTAGTCCCCATTTTTTCTTAGTATAGGATCCATAGCTCTTATACCCAAAAAGGAAAGGGCTGTAAATAGTATCCCGCCTATTGCCCCGTATAGGTCTGGATTACCGGAAAATTGGCCGGCAATGGCATACCCTCCTACAACACCCAGTATAAGGGCAATCAAAGGTAAAAGATATACTATGAGGGATGCCTTTATTAGGGATTTAGATTCTAATTCCAGTTCTACCCAGTCCCCAATTTGAGCATTCAGATCATTGGCGATACGAAAGGATATCTCACTTTGATCCTTTGCCATACCACAAGCCGTACAGGAACCACAACTAATACCCCTTCGTATCTTGACGGTTGCCATGCTGCCTTCTACACTAACAATTTGCCCCATTTCTATCATTTGCATCATCCTAATCGTAAAATATTCGCGGTCATAGTAGTGGAGCATACTATACGATTATAGTTAACCAATTATAAATATGCTAAACGTCCTTATTCTCATCACTTTTTTCTATTGCTATATGCAACTCCATCAGCTGCTTTATGTCAACTTCCGAAGGAGCGTTGGTCATAAGATCCGATGCATTCTGTACCTTAGGAAATGCAATTACGTCCCTTATGGTAGGCCTTCCAGTCAGTAGGGCAGCAATTCTGTCCAATCCATAAGCAATTCCGCCGTGGGGCGGCGTTCCATATTTGAAAGCCTCCATCAAAAAGCCAAATTGCTCCCAAGCCTCTTCCAAGGTAAAACCTAATGCCTTGAACATCCTTTCCTGGATCCCGGTATTGTGAATCCTGATGCTGCCACCGCCTATTTCGTTACCGTTCAATACCATATCATAGGCCTTAGCCCTAACCTTCTCAGGATCTGAATCCAAAAGATCCATATCCTCATCCATGGGCGAGGTGAATGGGTGATGTTTTGCAACGAAGCGGCCTTCTTCTTCGTCGTATTCAAAGAGTGGAAACTCCGTAACCCATAGGAGATCGTATTGATCGGTGGGTATTAGGTCAAGCTTTCTTCCCAGTTCCAACCTTAGGTTCCCCAGAGCCTGAAACACTACTTCATCTTTATCTGCAATGAACAATAACAGGTCCCCAACATTGGCGTCCATCTGTTTTAATATTGCGTCCATTTCATCTGGAGCTAAAAATTTGGCTATTGGTGATTTTATTCCGTCCTCACTGTAGTTTATCCAGGCAAGACCTTTTGCCCGATAGGTCTTTACGTATTCACCCAAAGAGTCAATTTCCCTGCGAGAAAATCTGCTTCCACATCCTTTTACATTAATACCCCTGACGCTACCCCCATCTTTAACGGTATTAGAGAATACTTTAAAACCAGAATCAGCTACTAAAGGACTTATATCCACCAGCTCAAGGCCAAACCTCGTATCGGGCTTATCCAAACCATATCTCTCCATGGCGTCCTTATATGTCATCCGTTTGAGGGGTAGGGATATCTCGATATCTAACACCTGTCTAAATACTTCAGCTATCATTTCCTCATTGATTGATAAAATATCCTCTATTTCCACAAAGGACATTTCAATATCGATCTGGGTGAATTCGGGCTGTCTATCAGCCCTTAAATCTTCATCCCTGAAACATCTTGCTATTTGATAGTATCTGTCATAGCCCGCCAGCATTAACAGCTGTTTAAAGAGCTGTGGTGATTGGGGCAAGGCGTAAAATTTACCTGTATGAACCCTGCTGGGCACAAGATAGTCCCTGGCACCCTCCGGAGTACTTTTGGTCAACATGGGAGTTTCTATTTCCAGAAATCCCCTTTCGTTGAGAAAGCTCCTTACCGTGTTCGCAATCCTATGCCTGATCATAAGATTTCTTTGCATCTCCGGTCTTCTTAAGTCCAAGTACCTATATTTATACCTTAGCGCCTCACCAACATTGGTATTGTCCTCGATATAAAAGGGGGGCGTCTCAGATTTAGATATAATTCTAAGCTCTTTAACCTTTATTTCAATGCTGCCTGTAGCCATCTTAGGATTTATAGCCTCAGGCGCTCTGCTTACAACTTCTCCTCTGGATGCTATTACATATTCGCTACGCAAACCAGAAGCCTTATGGAATAGGGATTCGGATTCTTCCTGATCAAACACCAACTGAATTATCCCGGTTCTGTCTCTAAGGGTAACAAAGATTAGTCCCCCTAAATCCCTTCTCCTTTGTACCCACCCCATCAGCACCACTTCCTGGCCTAGATCTTGGGATGTAAGTTCCCCGCACATGTGGGTCCTCTTAAGCCCTTTTATTGATTCTCCCATATCTTTTCACCTTTCCTTCTTACTCTTGAAATACTCTAACAAATCAAACTGGGATATGGTCTCCTCTTTACCATCAGCCATACTACGTACCTTGACCTCATTCCTGCTGAGCTCATCATCTCCTAAAATGCATACCCAGGAAACATCAGCTTTGTCTGCATATTTAAACTGGGCTTTAACGCCTCTCCCAACATGATCCATGTCAGCCGATATTCCCCCCGACCGCATGATATTCAAAAGTTCGAAGGCCTTATCCCTGGCATTCTTACCTATAGTTATAAAAAATACATCCCTTCCTGGGGTCTTAGGTATCTCAATCCCTTGCCCCTCCAAAGCTAACAGCAGTCTTTCCAGCCCCAAACCAAAGCCTGCTCCAGGAGTATCTGGACCACCACATTCTTTAACTAGGTAGTCGTACCTACCCCCACCGCATACGGTACCCTGGGCACCTATTCCACTTGAGATTATCTCGAATACCGTCTTACTGTAATAGTCCAATCCCCTTACTATCAATGGGTTAATTTTATAATCAATGGAAGCTGATTGAAGGTAGCTCTGAAGATCTTTAAAATGAGTACTACATTCCTCACATAGGTAATCTAAAATTATCGGTGCTCCATCTACTACATCACCACATTTTTCGTTTTTACAATCTAAAATCCGGAGAGGATTTCGCTCATAGCGCGTAATACAGGTATTGCATAAATCCCCAAGGTGTCCTTTTAAGTATCCCCTAAGAGCATCATGATAACTAGGGCGACACTTGGGACAGCCTATACTGTTTATATTAAGTTCCAAACCTTTCAACCCTAATCTTTCAAATAGCTTAGTAGCCAGCAAGATTATCTCGGCATCTACACTGGGTTCCTTGGCCCCAAATACTTCAACGCCGAACTGGTGGTGTTCCCTAAGTCTGCCTGCCTGAGGGTTTTCGTATCTGAAAACCGGGGTTAGGTAATACATCTTAATCGGCTGTGCAATTCCATAGAGACCATTCTCTATATATGCACGAACCGCGCCAGCTGTACCTTCCGGCTTTAAGGTTATGCTTCTCTCACCCTTATCTAAAAAGGTGTACATTTCTTTTTGAACTATATCAGTTGTATCCCCTACTCCACGCACAAATAACTCGGTATGCTCAAATACCGGAGTCCTAATCTCCTTGTAGCCAAACAATTGGGTTATTTCTCGTATAATTTCTTCTAAATAGTGCCATTTATAGGATTCTTCCGGTAATACATCCTTCGTTCCTCTTGGTGCCTTTATATTCATACTTTACCTCCTCTTTAGGAATAAGAACATAATCTTAATTTTCTTTCCACCATTTCATCTACGCGATTAATATAATCTTCAATGTTTTTCACGTTAGCGGCCCGTTCTATCCGACCCATAACAGGATAAACAGCTTTAGTAATAGCTGCTGCCCCAAATGCCCAGATGGTTTGTCGATCTTCCATGATCTGCATATTATAGATAGATTCCTTTCCGGGAATGGCAAACCCCACATTCTCCATATTCCCCAACATATATTTTTGACGGTAAAGATAATATGGTCTCATCCCCATGGAAGCAGCACCCCCATAGAAGATATCCATCATACCCGTTGCAAGCTTCTCATCCATTAGTTGATACTCAAATAAACTGTCCTTGAGCCTTGACGCCCTTTTTATCGCCAGAGTGTGTACAGTTAAGTTATCAGGGACAAGCCTTTTAACGCTTTCCATAGTATGATGTCCATCCTCCAGCCCCTCACCTGGCAGACCTACTATTATGTCCATATTTATACAATCGAATCCTATATCCCTGGCTTTGTAGAAGCACTCGACTATCTCATCTGAGCTATGATTCCTGCCAATTAGCTTCAAAGTCTTATCGTTCATGGTTTGGGGATTCACGCTAATGCGGGTAACATCATGACCCTTTAATAATTTCAGCTTATCTTCGGTCATGGTATCGGGTCTACCACCCTCTACTGTATATTCCTTCCATGGGCTCCATCCCCAATGTTTTCTAATCGATTCTAAAACTCTATCAAGTTGATCTATATCCAAAGAAGTGGGTGTGCCCCCTCCTATATATACAGTTTCAATTTCTATTCCCTTATCCCTGGCAAATGCAGCCATGGCCTCCATTTCCCTTTCCAGGGCAGTAAGGTAGCCATCGACCAAATCCTTACATCGATCCATGGTAGCTGAGGGGAAGGAACAGAAAAGACATTTAGTAGGGCATATGGGAATGTTTATATATATGGAAACTTTGTTTGGATGGTTATCCTCAAAGAAAGGACGCTGGATTTCAGCTATGTTATATAATAGTTCAGCCTTCTTTTGATTAACCCTATAATTACGGTATAAACGCTTTAAGACTTCCTGTTTATCCAAGCCTTCTTCCATGTACCCGTGTACTATCTTGGTAGGCCTTACGCCTGTTAAGGCTCCCCAATCCAAACAACGGCCTGTATCATCCACTAATATATCATAGAGCATAAGTTTCATATAATTCTTGATAGTTCTTCGCTTTTCTATTTGGGAGATATTCGACTCCAACTTATAGGTTTTAGTGAAAAATTCGGCATTATCCATACCCTTAGAAAATTCTATCTTAATTATAACTTCATCTCCCAAAGTCTGAAACATGAAACGAAAAACCGTGTTCTTAGGGGACAAATCCTCTAAACCAGTAACACCCGTTTTTACTGTTCTACCAGGATAGAAGGCCCTGACCAATTCTGCTAATTCGTTGGAGTATTCCTGCACCGAAGTTATGACATAATAAATGGTCAAATCATATCAATCCTCTCAAAAACTGGTTTGTTAACTTCTCAACTCCTATAGTGGTTTTTGGGCCATGACCGGGATAGACAATTGTATCATCATCAAGGGTTAATAGCCTCTCCTTTATTGAGGTAAGAATTTGCTCCAAATCGCCGCCCGGTAGATCAGTCCTCCCTATGGAACCTTTAAAGAGGGTGTCTCCAGTAAAAACAAGTTCTTTACATATTATGGATATACTCCCAGGCGAATGGCCTGGAGTATGAATAATACTTAAAACAAGATCCCCAATCACAATGTTATCTCCGTGTTCGAGTATAATATCGGCTTGAGGCTGTATGGATTCAATGCCTATAGAAAATGAAAGATTTCTATAGCTATCCCCTAAAGCAGATGCATCCTCTCTATGAATTGCAACCTTGGCTCCTGTTTTCTCCTTTAACAGGCCCACTGCATCTATATGATCAAAATGTCCGTGGGTCAGCAGTATATATTTGACCTTTAGTTGCTTGGAGCTTATTTCACTAATAATTCTTTTACCGTCTCCGCCGGGATCTATAACAGCGGCTTCTCCGGTAACATCATGGTAAATAATATAGGAATTAGCCCCCAACAAACCCACCGACATATTTATTACCTTCATGGATGGCTTCTCCTCTCTCCTATTTAAAAGGCCCTCCTGCTATCAAGCAATATGGTGACAGGGCCGTCATTTACGGACTCTACATGCATATGGGCTCTAAAGACCCCTGTCTCTATATGGATGCCCATCTCCCTAACCCTATGGATAAATCGGTTATAAAAATCCTCAGCCTTGTCCGGACCTGCCGCATGAGTAAAACTAGGCCTCCTGCCTTTTCTACAATCCCCATACAGGGTAAATTGGGATACGGCAAGGATGGCCCCTCCAATCTCTCTTATGGATAAGTTCATTTTGCCATACTGGTCTTCAAAAATTCGTATATTAGTGACCTTATCAAGGATATAGTCCAGATCCTTTTCTTCATCATCTGTCTCAACGCCCAAATAGACTAATAAGCCTTCATCTATTTGACCAGTTATATTTTCCCCAACCCTAACCCTGGCTGCACTTACACGCTGTACAACAGCCCTCATAAAACCACTCCTATTAGCCCTGATACTATTTATGCTTTTACTCTGAATACATCTACGACCTCATCGATCCTTTTAAATTGCTTAATTATCCTCTTCAATTGTTCTACATCATTAATTTCCAACATTATATTAATTATTGCCTGTTTATTTTTAGAAGTACGGGCGCTAATGGCGGTAACGGTTATTTTCATGTCCGTAATAGCTTTGGTAATATCCGCCAAGAGCATCTGTCTATCTCTGGCAAGGATTTGTATTTCCGAACTGAAGGATGCTTTGTATTCATCTATCCAACTGGTCTCGATAAGTCGGTACTTTTCGATGGAAGGATCTTTTAGATTTATACAATCCTTTCTGTGGACTGATACACCCCTACCTCGGGTGACATAGCCTATAATATCATCTCCGGGTACCGGGTTACAGCACTTTGAAAATCGAACCATTATATTATCGATGCCCTTTACCTTGACACCTTTATCATTGGTAATATACTCTTTTTGGGGTTTGCCTTTTTCCTTTTCAATTAGATCCCCAGTGTCTGGCAGGTTCGCTTTCTTGAACTCGTCTATCAATCGGAATAAAATTTGATTGGTTGTGATACCTCCGTACCCTAAGGCCGAATACATATCATCCTCAGAGTGGAAACCGTACTTCTTCCATATGGATTCTGACCAATCCTTGTTCAATAGTTGGGAAAGTGAATAACCCTGTCGTTTGGCCTCCCTCTCCAACATTTCCTTACCCTTGGCTATATTCTCTTCTCTTCCCTCTCTCTTGAAGAATTGTCTTATCTTGTTTTTCGCTTGGCTGGTCTTAACTATATTCAACCAATCCCTGCTGGGTCCACTACTGGAAGAGGACGTAAGAATCTCCACGATATCTCCAGTCTGGAGGTTGTAGTCTAGTGGTACTATTCTACCATTGACCTTGGCACCGGTACACTTATTCCCAACATCACTATGGATGGCATATGCAAAATCCAATGGAGTCGCACCCTTACGCAGATCAATTACATCACCTTTGGGTGTGAATACAAACACTTCATCGGTGAATAGGTCTATCTTCAATGTCTCCATAAATTCTCTGGGATCCTTTAAATCCCTTTGCCACTCAAGCAAATGCCTAAGCCACGCCAACTTTTGGTCCAGTTGGGTGGAACC
>DGDX01000058.1:0-23567 GCA_002385665.1 Firmicutes bacterium UBA3941 | reverse complement strand
CCCCTAGGGTCTATAACCGTAGTATGCAATGATTGATACATATTCGGTTTTGGGACTGCAATGTAATCTTTGAATCTTCCGGGAATAGGCTTCCATAGAGTATGCGTTACACCCAGAACACCATAACAATCCTTAACGGTATCCACTATGATTCTTATGGCCAGCAGATCATAAATCTGATCGAAATCCTTATGCTGCATATACATTTTTTTATATATACTATAAAAATGCTTGGGGCGCCCCTCTATTTCAGCCTCTATACCTATTTCTTCCAGCTTCACCTTTAAGGTTTCAATGATTTCCCGAATATAGTCCTCCCTTTCCTTACGCTTTACAGCGATCTTCTCAACTAAATCGTAATATCCATTTGGATCAATATATCTTAGGGACGTGTCTTCAAGTTCCCATTTGATCTTAAAAATACCCAGTCTATGAGCCAAAGGGGCATAGATTTCCAATGTCTCATATGCCTTTTCCCTTTGCTTTTCTTCATCGACATATTCTAGTGTCCTTAAATTATGAAGCCGGTCGGCCAGCTTAATTATAATAACCCTTATATCCTTAGCCATGGCCAAAAACATCTTTCGTAGATTCTCAGCCTGTTGTTCAACTTTTGTTTTGTAGGCTATCTTACCTAGTTTTGTTACTCCGTCTACCAGACCGGCCACTTCAGCCCCAAATAATACCGACAACTCATCAACTGAAACCCCAGTATCTTCTACGACGTCATGGAGTAAGCCCGCAGCAACAGTATCCACATCCAAACCCATATCCATAAGTATTTGTGCCACCTCCAATGGGTGGATTATATAGGGTTCTCCTGAAGACCGTTGCTGGGTTTTGTGGGCATCAGAAGCAAAGGCATAGGCATCCATAATCCTTCCAGCACCCTCATGGCCAAATAACTCTTCAGCCCTAGCCTCTAACTGATTTAGTTTTTCCTTAAATTTTATCATCTCCCATACGTCCTTTTTATTTGAATTACAGAAGTTTCAATAATACATTACTACATAGGTAAAACGTAATGTTGATAATATAAGCTTCATTACTTCAGATGGTCGGCTATTTATTGGATAATCCAAAATATTACAATTTAATGCAGGGATTATTCGTCCTCATATTGAACTAGGGTGTGTACATTATATTCCGCTAATTTTTCCCTTCCCTTTAGATAGGAAAGTTCAATAACAAAAGTCATCCCTACCACTATACCGCCTAGTTTTTCCACTAGTTTTGCCGTTGCCAAGGATGTTCCCCCAGTAGCAAGTAAATCATCTGCTATCACTATCCTTTGACCCTTAATTATTGCATCACTGTGAATCTCCAGGGTATCCGTACCATATTCCAGATCATATTCATATAACTCCGTATTACCGGGAAGTTTTCCAGGTTTCCGAACAGGTACGAATCCAACTCCCAACGCATAAGCCAAAGGTGCACCAATAACAAAGCCTCTGGCTTCCGGTCCAACTATCAGTTCCGGATTCCATTCCTTGCAGGCGTTCACCAAGCTATCAACGGTATATTTGTAAGCATCTCTATCCTGCAATAAGGTAGTAATATCTTTAAAACTGATCCCAGATTTCGGGAAATCTTGTATAATTCTAATTTTATCCTTGAGATTCATGAAACTTCCTCCTTAAAATTGCCATTCATTTTATGTTATGGTTATCCCCAACAGGAAATAAACCCAAACAACTGATCCATTGGTTGTAGTAAGTAAACAGACGACTTTCAGTAAGTTTTTGAGGACTTGGATTCTTATAACCCTGGATCCTGACATACTTATTATCCGAATCTACCCTTATAAAATTCAATTCCTCAAAAACCTTCAACATCAATCTGATTTTAAAGCCATTTGTATGCGGATCCACTTTTTTGTAATCCTCTATCAGATCTATCCAGTTCTGCCAGATATTGCGTCCAGGCGATAGGGAGCGTATCCATCTGTAAAGGGAGGCAAAATCTCGATATCCAACCAAATACTCCTTGCTCAAGTGGGGATTAGTGTCTGTCCTTTTCTCTTTACATACTATCGTATGTATCCCTCCACTTACATTGGGATTAATAAAACAGCAGGAAGTTTCATCCTCAAAAAAATAGATATTTTTATAACCCAAAAAATTCAACCTGCTATATATAGGAGCAAAGACCACCCTATTTACCCCAATACCATCCCAGCTATAGGACAGTCCATAGCTGAATTCTAACTTTTCCATAAGTGGGCTGTGTAAAATACACTCTATAATATCCTGGCTAATGGATAGGGAATTAATAAGGATCAAGTTTCCCATCCTGTTTCGTTCCAATTCTGAAAAGACCTCATCTAAACTCTTCCGTGTCGAGATTTCAGGTTGGAGGGAAAAAATAGCATTATTACAATGACTATTATACATAAAATCATGGAAAAATGCATCAAAAAATTTCAGGTGGAAAGAGGATAGAAAATTAGCCCAATCGTCACTGTCTTTTAACACCATATCCATATGTCTTATATTTAGCTGTAGTTTGGTTACGCCTCTCCACTCATTTTTCTCCAATCCTGCAACAATTGACACCCTATTGGTAGTTGACAGGGATTCGGAACGCTCCCCCATACCAAAGGCGATGCCATCCCAAAGCCTTTTCCCTAGTCCAACGGAGACTTTAAGGTGTTTCCCATGTCCGCCTACTTGATTATATTCTACCATACTTGCATCAGATAATAAGAACGTAGGTGAAGGATTTCCTACACCAAAGGGTTTCAAAGCCTCCAACTCATTCACCAGATCGTAACTAATGTCCTCAGGATTAAGCTTTGCATCATATTTGAACCGTGGGATTAACATATAATCTTGGACTTCTTTATCGCAGTAATCCAAAAGCCCCTTTCGCAAATCAGGAATTTTTCCTTCATCCAAAGAAAGTCCTGCAGCCTGACGATGACCACCAAACTTATTAAGCAGATGCGAACAGGAGTGAATCGCATCATAAATACTGAATCCCTCAATTCCCCTGGCGGATCCAACCCCTATACCATCCTGAATAGCGATAAGCAAACAGGGTCTGTAGTATTTTTCTACAATCTTAGATGCCGCTATTCCTATAACGCCGGGGTTCCAACCTTCCTTACTCAATACTATAATTTTATCGCTACTTAGGTCTATCTGGGTCTTGATCATCTCTTGAGCATCCTGTATGGTTTGTGTCTCCAGAGCTTGTCTTTGCCTGTTCTGTTCCTCTAAAAGCCTTGCTATGGGAATTGCATCGGATAATCTCCTGGAACTAAGGAGTCTGAATCCCTCCATTGGATCATCAATCCTACCGGCGGCATTTAACCTGGGTGCAAGACCAAAGGCAATTCTGCCCGTATTAACATCCATGGACTTTAGTCCTGAAACCTCCATAAGGGCTTCAATTCCGACACATGGATCCCTATTTAATTTTACAAGTCCCTCTGCTACAAAGACCCTGTTATCTCCAACCAAAGGTACGATATCAGCTACTGTACCAAGGGCAATGAGATCCAAATATTTCTTTAGATATGGTTGCCCACCAATGGCCTGCACCAGTTTTCCAACTACCCCCACACCCGCCAAGGGATGTTTGCTGTGGAGGTTCGGATTCCTGGATGGATTTATTATGGCAACTGCATCAGGAAGTACTTGGCCGCATTCATGGTGATCTGTAATAATAACATCCATACCCTTTTCCTTGGCTAATTCAACTTCATCTAGTGAAGTTATACCACAATCGACAGTAATTATTAGCTTTGCACCCCTACAGTGTATGGCCTTTATTGCCTCAAGGTTTAACCCATATCCCTCCTGATGTCGGTTCGGGATATAGACATCCACTTTACAGCCCAGATTCGTCAGGAAGTCATAAAGAATAGCGGAGCTGGTTATTCCATCTACATCATAGTCTCCATAAATAGTTATATATTCCTCATTTTTTATAGCTTCACTTATTCTTTGGACTGCCTTATCCATATCATATAGTTCAAAAGGATCAAATAGCTGCCCCAGACTAGGATTTAAGAACGCCCTTGCATGGTTTTCATCATAAACCCCCCGATTAACTAATATACTAGAGGTTACCCTGGATATACCCAGAGCCTTTTGCAGATTGTCTATTGTTTTATCAATATCTTTCAAATTAGGTTGTATAAGTTCCAATATAGCCATAAATTTCACCTTAAACCCGTAATAAAACTAAAAGCTTCCAACAGGAAGCTTTTATCCAAGCTATTTTGCGGCTGCCGTCCTTTGTTGACCCGACCCTTTATCCCAAACTGCCCATATGGGCCCTGCTATAAATAGTGACGAATAGGATCCGGCAATAATACCTACCAAAATAGGTAGCGTAAAATCCTTTATAGATTCAACCCCGAGTACATAGAGAGCAGAAACAGAAATTATCGTAGTTAGTGAGGTATTGAGTGTCCTAATAACACTCTGCTTGATACTTTGGTCCACGATCTCGTACATATCCATTTTTCTTCCCAGACGTTTTGTATTCTCCCTAATCCTATCAAAAATGACGATGGTATCGTTTATAGAATACCCAAGAATCGTGAGAATAGCGGCAATGAATGAACTATTAATCTGTATTCCGGCTATGGATGTCACAGCTATCATAACCAGGATATCATGTATTAGCGCAATAATAGCGGCGACACCGGACTTCAATTTAAATCTTATCCATATATATACAAGGATTAGCCCACTGGCTATCATAATGGATTTAACCGCATCACGAATTAATTCCCTCCCCATGGTAGGACCCACAAAGTCTATACTAAACTTTTCCTCATCCAGTCCATATCTTTCTTGGAGGCTGCCTATGATCATTTCGTGAATTTCCTGCTGGTCCTCCATATACTTCAACCTAATAATAATATCCTGATTATTTTGGCCAGCGCTTACTATATCAGCGCTAACGCTCAATTCATTTAGAATATCTCTCACATCATTAACATTATAACTCTTATCCATGCTGACATGGATAACACTTCCGCCTACGAAATCTACCCCAAGGTTAAATCCTCTTACGGCTATTAACCCAAACCCAATTAGTATTATTACAAGAGGGATTGCTATCCACAGCTTAATATATTTGACGGTATGAAAATTCATTTTTCTTCCTCCCTTATGCACCATAGAGCCATTTATTCTTTATGTTCAGTCCCATCACTAATTTTAAGATGAAACGGGTAAAGGAAATAGCCGTAAACATGCTGGCTAAAATACCTATTATAAGCGTCTTTGCGAATCCCTGTATTGGGCCTGTCCCGAAATAAAGCAACACAAAAGCAGCTATTAATGTAGTTATGTTGGAATCCAATATAGCTCTGAAAGCCTTGGAGAAACCTGAATCTAATGACGAACTTAAGGTTTTACCCGAACGGATTTCCTCCTTGATCCTCTCAAAGATAATAACATTGGCGTCCACAGCCATACCCACAGATAATATAATACCTGCTATGCCCGGAAGGGTAAGGGTTACCTTGGTAGTAACGATAACAATCATCATTATGAGCATATACACTATTAAGGCAAAATCAGCCACTAAACCCGGTAGCTTGTAAAATACAAGCATAAATAGCAGGACTGCTACAATGCCTATGATTCCAGCTTGAATGGCCTTGTTTAGAGCATTAACGCCCAGAGTAGCACCAATGGTACGGGTCTCTGCCTGCTCTAAATTTACAGGCAAGGCACCGCTTTCAATAAGATTAGCCAAACGCTTTGCCTCTTCTATATCCTTCATACCATCAATAATACCCCTACCACCTACAATGGCAGACTTTACTACAGGCTCAGATATTGGGTTCTTATCCAGGAGGATTTTAATTATCTGGCCCTGGTATTTGGTTGTGGCATCGGCGAATTTCTTTGCCCCCTCTGAATGTAGCTCAAAATCTACAACGGGGGTATGACCTTCTCCATATGCGGGTTTTGCAGATTTTATATCCTTACCGGTTATAATAATATCGCCTTCAGGGCCTTCAAATTCCAAAACAGCCGGCTTGGCCAAAATTTCAGCAAGTTCCCTTGGGTTTTTGATTCCAGGGATTTCTACTTGTATCCTGTTATCTCCTTGCCTGGCAATGGTTGCTTCGTGTTGACCCTCTTTGTCCAACCTATTTCTGATAACCCTTATGGCACCTGAAATTTTATCATCCTTATCCGGATCATTTGGTTCTATTTCTGCCTCATATACAACATATAGACCACCTTTTAGATCCAGTCCCTGTCTTACCTGCTGGCCAATCGGAGGTATCTCGTAAGGCCCCCATAGGGATATACCGTTTAGTGCTATATAGGAGACTAGTGAAATACCTAATATAAATGAAAAAATGAGAATCAGATGCAAAACGCGCTTTTTCTTCATATCATATCCCCCTACTATCATCCTTGACGTACGAAATTAAAAATTATGGGACTTATACGGGAACATAATTTATATGACCACCTTGAGATATTCAAGCTCTTGTCAAATACCGGTTAGGGAAGGATACGTTACCTTCCTTTATATAAAAAAGCTTCCCATTATCTATAATGATACCCACTCAAACAATTATATTACTTAAAGAGACTCCCGTCAATAGTACCTTCATTTTTATGGAATATTTTGGGATGCATATGTCTCGATTTTTATTGTTCCAAAAAGAAAGATAAAGAGGTAATATTTATCCTCTTTACCTATTAGATAAAAACGAATTTTACGGAACTGCCCATTGCTAGCTGATGATCCTTGTCCTATGGATGAGGGGTTCATACAAAAGATGCACATTTTTAGACAGAGTCATTTTCTTAATACTTAACTAGACATTAACCCCGATAATGCCACCGACTGCGCCGGCAATAACACCTAAAAGAATATCAGAAAATATTATAGAGCCCATAAGAATAGACCCACCAAACAGCGAACTTATCATAAAAGCAAATAAAACATAGACAACACCTGTTATACCACCTTTTAGCCATCCAACTTTTTTACTGGATTTGGCCGCCAGCATTCCACCAAAAGCGATACTCAAGGTCCGGATTACTTGGACCACGGGTGCAATTATCGTTTCCTGCAAATCAGCTACTTTTATAATTATAGCAAAGATTGCAAAACAGACTAAAGTGATAATAATAGCAATAATCGAGCTCTTTAGTATTGCGATAATATCATTACCTAAGTGTTCAGGCCGTTGTTTGTTATGAGCCTTACGCATCTTTTTCATTCAATCCATCCCCTTAAAATAATTGTAATGAGTGATTTATCATTTCCGAGCTGATATTAAAAACCCTCTAATTTAAGTTATGCTGCCCACATCCTATATATTCCCATTACAATGATTACTAAATCAAGCATGGACGAATTGAAAAAGCCCGTTCCTTTTATAGAACGAGCTTTCTACTAATCAGCAGTTATTTTATCCACACTTCTAATGGCCCAGCGTTCAAATACCAACTTAACTTTATCAACACCCACCTCTATAATTACTATATCCTCCCTTAAAGAGGTAATTTTACCACAGATACCTCCAATGGTGGTGACATTGTCGCCAACGGCCAATGAAGCTAACATCTCTCTATTTTCCTTTTCTCGTTTCCTTTGCGGGCGTATAATCATAAAATAGAAAACAACTATTAGCAAAATTATGGGCAACATACTCATTAAGATACCAGCTAGACCTTCTGGTTGAGCAGCCCCGGCAGTTAATAACATCCTTATCCCTTCCTTTCATATAGCTTATTACTCCTAATCATCATATCCATAGATATGTAACTAGTCCATTTATAGATTATACATTATTATCCTGAATGTAGTAAAGCCTTAATTATGATGAAGGTTTATTGGCAGAGTGCCAAGAGATCTCCTACATCAACCTTTAATATTATCTATTGCTAAGACCTACCATACTCATCAAAAAAGTTATCCCTGAATTCGGGAAGTCTATCATCCAATATAGCCTGGCGTATATTTTTCATAAGATTTATTAAGAACCTTATATTATGTATGGTAATCAAAATGGACGAGAGTATCTCCCCCGCTTTTACAAGGTGACGGATGTATGCCCTGGTAAAGTTCTTGCATGTATAGCAATCGCATTCCGGATCCAAGGGCGTAAAATCCCTTTGATAGGCAGCATTTCTTACTACCAGCCTACCTTGACTGGTCATGGCAGTTCCATTGCGCGCTATTCGGGTGGGTAAGACACAATCAAACATATCTACTCCCCTCATAACACCTTCTACCAGACAATCCGGTGATCCCACCCCCATTAAATATCTTGGTTTATCCTTGGGCATAACCGGATTCAACGTTTCTAATACCTCATACATGAGCTCTTTGGGTTCACCAACGCTTAGACCACCTATGCCATAGCCCGGGAAATCCATAGTCAGCATCTCTTCGACGCTTCTAAGACGTAGATCTTCATACATTCCTCCCTGAATAATACCGAAAAGAGCCTGGTCCTTCCGCTGGTGTGCTTTCTTACACCTTTTAGCCCACTTTATTGTCCTCTCCAGATCCTTTTTGACATCCTCATAGTCACATGGATAAGGTGAACATATATCAAAAGCCATTATGATGTCCGCCCCTAGTTTGTTTTCTATCTCCATGACCTTTTCCGGGCTGAAGAAATGATAGGAGCCGTCAAGATGGGATTGGAATTCAACCCCGTCATCATTTATACTCCTTAAGTCGGCCAGGCTGAATACTTGAAACCCACCACTGTCCGTCAAAATAGGCTTGCTCCAATTCATGAATTTGTGAAGCCCACCTGCTTCATCGATAAGGTCATGGCCTGGCCTTAAGTATAGGTGATAGGTGTTTGATAATATGATCTCGGCCTCTAATTCGTTTAAAATTTTTGGAGTTACCGCTTTTACAGTAGCCTGTGTCCCCACAGGCATGAACACTGGGGTGTCTATAGTTCCATGGGGAGTATGGAGTTTACCTAGACGTGCCCCCGTTCTGGGGCAGGTCTTTATTAATTCAAATTTAAAAATATAAGCCACCTCCGATAAAATTCTTACAATCCCTTCATATATCTTGATGTCAAGACCGCAATTAGGTTAATTAGCAGGTCTTCTTAAAAGTTATAAGATTAGCATCGCATCACCGAAGCTAAAAAATCTATACCTAGCCTCAACCGCTTTTTTATATACATCCAAGACTTCATCTTTACCAATTAAAGCCGCTACCAGCATAATAAGAGTAGACTTTGGTAAATGAAAATTTGTAATAAGACCATCAATACCCTTAAATTTATATCCTGGATAGATAAAAATATCTGTCTTGCCTGATCCATGGTGTATGATGCCCTTTTCGTCAGCAACGGTTTCCAAGGTTCGGGCGGAGGTAGTGCCTACCGCTATGATCTTACCTCCCTTATCCCGGCATTGGTTGATTAGCTTGGCTGTTTCTTCTGACACGGAATAGGTTTCAAAGTGCATCTTATGCTGGTTAATATCATCTACCTTTACTGGTCTGAAGGTCCCTAATCCAACATGTAGGGTTATTCTTGCAATTTTTACCCCATCGTTCTCAATATCATCCAGGAGTTCATTGGTAAAATGCAAACCTGCAGTGGGTGCCGCAGACGATCCGGCATATTTATTATAGACCGTTTGATATCTTTCCCTATCATCGAGTCTTTCATGAATATAGGGTGGCAGAGGCATAACCCCTATCTCATCCAATATTTCCTCAAAAATCCCCTGATATTGGAACTCCAAAATCCGGGAACCGTCCTCTATAATATCAATGACCCGAGCCCTCAATAGACCATTCCCAAAGGATAAATCAGAACCAATTTTGGCCTTTTTGCCAGGTTTGACCAAGGCCTGCCAACGATTATGGCTATTTCTTTCTAGTAATAATATCTCAAGCCTGCTACCTGTATCCTCACGTATACCATACAATCTGGCAGGTATAACCCTTGTATCATTTATTACCAGACAGTCCCCAGGTTTAAGATACTCCTTAATATCTGTAAACATCCGATTTTCAATTTTTTTATCTCCCCTATGATAAACCAGCAACCTAGAATGGTCCCTTATGGGTAAAGGATGCTGGGCGATCAATTCCTCAGGGAGATAATAATCAAAGTCAGATACCTTCAAGTTCCTACTCCTTTTAATTTAGTTTATTATGCTCTTATAAGTTTATATTAGCGTGGTCTGCTCCTCATAGGGAAATCCCATATGCTTATATCCTAAGGGCGTAACGATCCTACCTCTAGGGGTTCTGGCTATAAAGCCCAGTTGTAATAGGTATGGCTCATACACATCCTCAATGGTAATAGTTTCTTCCCCTGTTGAGGCGGCCAGGGTGTCCAAACCCACAGGTCCACCGGCGAACTTCTCTATCATGGTAAGCAAGATTTTCCGGTCTACCTCATCCAATCCAATGGAGTCCACTTCAAACAGGTCCAATGCCTCGCAGGCTACTTCGTAGGTGATTATACCATCTGCCTTGATCTGTGCATAGTCTCTGACACGTTTTAAGAGACGATTAGCTACCCTTGGAGTTCCCCTGGAACGCTTGGCTATTTCTATGGCTCCATCCTCTTCAATGGCTATACCCAATATTCCTGCAGACCTGGTTACAATGAGTTTTAGTTCATCTTGATTATATAATTCCATCCGGTTTATAATGCCAAATCTGTCCCTTAAGGGTGAGGTTAGCATACCCGCACGAGTAGTAGCACCTATAAGGGTAAATCTTGGCAAATCAAGTCTAATGGATCTGGCACTGGGACCCTTCCCGATAATAATGTCCAAGGCAAAATCCTCCATAGCCGGATATAGAATCTCCTCTACAGTCCTGTTTAAGCGATGGATCTCGTCAATGAACAGTACGTCCATCTCGCCTAAATTTGTTAGGATTGCGGCCAAATCCCCTGGTTTTTCAATGGTAGGTCCTGAAGTAATTCTTATTCCAGTTCCCAACTCATTGGCGATTATGCCGGCCAAAGTCGTCTTACCCAGCCCCGGCGGTCCATATAGCAATACATGATCCAAAGCTTCATACCGTTGCTTTGCAGCTTTAATGAAAATTTCCAGTTTTTCCTTTAGCTTCTCCTGACCGATATATTCGTCTATAGTTCTCGGCCTTAAGCTTTGCTCAATCTCCCTATCCGTTTCCACCATGGTAGGCGTAATTATACGATCTTCATTCATTTATGACTCATCTCCCCCTTATACCCATCCTAATAAATTTATACTTAACGCCTATCCAGCAACTTTAGGGATAACCTGATCAGCGTGGAGACATCCTGGTCCTTGTTTTCAATGGCATTGAAAGCTTGTCTAGCTTCTTGGTGCTGGTAGCCCAAGGCCATAAGGGCTTCTATAACTTCATTTTGGCTATCCAAAGTAGCATCTACTGAATCTAGGTTTTCCTGTCCAATCAATGCTTCTTTATTGATTTTTTCCCTAAGTTCCAACACTATTCTTTGGGCAGTCTTCTTACCAACACCAGGTGCAGTACATAGGGTTTTTATATCATCGGTAACGATAGCCAAAGCCAACTGCGTCGGAGTTAAAACCGATAATATAGCCATAGATACCTTAGGTCCAATCCCCGATACCGTAATCAGCTTTTCAAAAATGGACTTCTCCTCCCTATTGTTAAAACCGTATAGCTCCTGTATATCCTCCCGTACATTAAAATAAGTATATAATTTTAGTTGGCTTCCTATCTCTGGAAGCTTAGGTATAATGGATTCGGGAACCATTATTTCATATCCGATACCACCAACCTCTAACACCACTTTTTGGGGGTGTATTTCTTCCAGAGTTCCTTTTATATATGCAAACATTCGACGCTCCTTTCATGGCCATCCCATGTTATAATTACCCCATATCAGGGTAGGCCTTGTCCAAGCCAGGATGTTATCATAATATAACTTATCATACAACAATTAGAAGAATACCCTCCCGCCGAATCTCCTGCCCATATTGGCACAATGGCTGTGACATATGGCTACAGCAAGGGCATCCGCCGCATCGTCTGGTTTTGGTATATCCTCAAGTTTTAATAATAGCTTTACCATTTGCTGTACTTGCGATTTTTCCGCTCTCCCATATCCAACTACGGATTGCTTAACCTGGAGGGGTGTATATTCATAGAGATCCAACCCGGTCTTTGCCGCTGCCAGTACCGCCACTCCCCTGGCGTGACCTACCGTTAGAGCTGTCTTTACGTTCTTATTGAAAAACAACTCTTCTATTGCCACCTCAGCCGGCTCATAGCGAGCGATGAGATCATGCACCCCCTCGTATATGGTCACCAACCTTTTAGGTGTTTCCAAAGTGGAAGGGGTGGTAATCACTCCATAATCTATAACCTTCAATGTATTATTGCCGCTTTCTATAACCCCATAACCTGTGATTGCCATACCCGGATCGATCCCTAGAATCACCATGTAAATTTCACATCCTAATATTTTATTCTAATCACACATATCCGTATCCTACTTTATTATATAGTTGAAAGAATATAATTACCCTCTTACCTGACCATTTCCCCTTATTATATATTTGGTTGTAGTCAGTTCCTTCAATCCCATCGGTCCCCGGGCATGTAGCTTCTGTGTGCTAATCCCTAATTCCGCACCAAACCCAAACTCGAAACCATCGGTAAATCTGGTGGATACGTTAACATATACTGCAGCAGCATCAACTTGTTCCAAGAACTTCTCTGCATTAAAGTAATTAGAGGTTATAATAGCCTCAGAGTGGCCACTGCCATGTTTGTTAATATGATCTATGGCATCATCAACGCTATCCACCACTTTGATAGCAAGGATATAGTCTAGATACTCAGTATCCCAATCCTCAATACTGGCGGGTGATATTCCGGGTACAATATCCAGTGACAGTTGACATCCCCGTATCTCCACGCCATATTCCTTGAGCTTGTCTACGATCCTAGGCAAAACAACCTTAGCCACATCTTTATGGATTAATAGGGTCTCTGCAGCATTGCATACGCCCGGCCTTTGGACTTTAGCGTTAACTGTGATATCCACCGCCATATCAAGATCGCATTCGCTATCTATATAGACATGGCAGTTTCCTACTCCCGTTTCTATTACAGGTACAGTAGCGCTTTCGGTTACAGCCTTTATGAGCCCTGCGCCTCCCCTGGGTACAACAACGTCTATTAATCCGTTTAACCTCACCAATTCCCCCACGCTTTCCCTTCGTATGTCTTCAATGAGTCCAATAGCACCTTCAGGGATACCCGCCTCATAGGCTGCCCTTGCCATTACTTTTACAATAGCCCTATTGGAATGGATAGCCTCAGAGCTTCCCCTTAAGACAACCGCGTTGCCAGTCTTGATACATAAACCAATAGCATCCGCCGTGACATTGGGTCTGGATTCATATATTATAGCAACTACCCCCAGAGGGACTCTCTGTTGGCCTATGGTCATACCGTTGGGCCTTTTCCATTGGGTAATTACCTCACCCACCGGATCAGGTAACCCTCTAATCACCCTTAAGCCCTCAGCCATCCCCTTGATTCTTTCCTCGTTTAAGATCAAGCGATCTATCAAGGCCTTATGGCGGCCATTTTTGATGGCCATGCTAACATCCAGTTTATTCTCAGCTATTAAGTCGGGTATATTGTCCTCCAGGGCTTTGGCCATCATTTCCAGGGCTTTATCCTTTTGAACCGATGACAGGATTCCCAGTTTTCTACTGGCATCCTTGGCTAACCTAGCCTTATTCAGTACTTCCACTTGTTATTCGCCCCTTTCTTTTCCAGACTGACATTTAAACATGGACATGATCCGTGCAGGGCACGAAGAGAGTGCCTACATCTCTGCCTTCCAATATCTCATATATGTGATCAGGGTCATCCCCATTGGTGATTATCATCGGTATGCCTGCCCTATAACACACCTTAGCAGCCTCTATCTTTGTCTTCATCCCTCCGGTGCCGAGATTATTATCGGTATCCCCTATTCCATCAATAGCTTGGTTATATACATTATAAACCAAGGGAATTAGATGAGCATCTTGGTGATATTTTGGGTTCTTGTCATATAGACCCTCTATATCTGATAGCAAAATCAAAAGATCAGCATTTATTAGTTCAGCAACAACAGCCGATAAAGTATCATTATCCCCAAAATAGGGTTCTATCTCTTCAGTAGCAACAGTATCATTTTCATTGACAATTGGTATAACCCCATAATCCAAGAGAGTACAAAATGTATTATAAGTGTTTTTCTTTTTTAGAGTATCATCCACAACATCGCGGGTTATTAGTACTTGAGCCGCAATTTGATCGTATTCACTAAAAAATTTAGAATACATATGCATTAAACTAACCTGTCCAATAGCTGCCAAGGCTTGCTTTTGTGGTAGTGAATTCGGTTTTTCGGACATACCCATGCGAAAACGTCCGACTCCTATGGCACCCGATGTGACCAATATGATATTTCTTCCGTCACATCGTAGATCGGATAATACCCTCACCAGCTTTTCCATAAGGTGGTAATCCATGCTCCCGTTTGCATGGGTAATAGTCGATGTACCGACTTTTACTACGATAGTTTTTGCACCAGTAATTTTTCTTCTAAGTTCAGTCACCTTACCTTCACCCCTATTAGGTCGTTGATTGTATTCTACCCTTTTCATTCATAAATGGCAATAGAAAACCCCCTTACAAAAATGGCTAAGGGGGTAAAATAGTATAGGAAATTTAACTTTCCAGATTTTCCATAAAGTGCTCGACATCCTCCAGGGTATCCAAAATTAAGCCTTTTCGGATTTCACTTTGCACATCCGGGGGGAGCGCATCAGTAGATATCTGAGTTTCCTCAACGCTCTTATATTCGTCTCCTGCTTCGGAGGGCATATATATGACCACTACCCCATCTCTATCCTTTAGAACAAAGTGACCCGGACAGAAGTCATTTACTTCTTTTGTAAATACAATCCTCTCGGTTGTATAATCGGCGATGCTCCATTCAGGAAATCTTAGTGCTATGCTTTGTAAGCTCAAGCCTATTTCATTATCCCTTGCCTGTCTCTCTTCTACCCGTTTGTGTCCGCAACTTATATATCTCTTTTCAAATACCAGCTGTGTATCCTTGGTAATGACCTCTATAGGCGGCACCTCATGGTCCGGCGTGTCCAGATTATCCCCGTCCACTGAACGAATAACTTGGTATCCAGGTTCCTCCTCTTTTTTCCCAATACTATCATCCAGAACCCGATTTCCAATCAATGTACCTAAAAAATAGCCTCCGCCCATCAGGGCTGCTAAAACTAGCACAAAAACCAAATAACCCTTTTTACCGCTTTTACTAAACACTATAACCACTCCGGATTAATATTTGGTTATAGTGTTTCCATTTTGTACTATATTATACCTATCCCTGGCTACATCGATGATCCGGATTGCATTCAATGACACAGGTAGATAAAACAGGACGGTATCCCCGGTTATTTCTACTCTTCGCTCTCTTCGTCATGCAATTTTAAATTGTGATATACGTTTTGTACATCATCATGATCTTCCAATTTTTCGAATACTGATAAAGCTTTGTCGTAATCCTCTCCAACCAACTCAACATAATTCTGTGGAATCATGATCACTTCAGAAGACGCTATGGTATAACCGCTTCCTTCCAGCTCCTCTCTGACAACGGTAAAATCGGAGGGATCCGTCAAGATTTCAAAAACACCATCTTCAAGTTCAATGTCCTCTGCTCCAGCCTCAAGAGCACACATCATCAAATCGTCTTCATTCACTTCTTGTGTATCCTCTATGACTATAAGTCCCTTTCTATCAAACATCCAGGATACACAACCCGTGGCCCCCAGGCTACCTCCACTTCGGTCAAAGACATATCTCATTTCACCTGCGGTCCTATTCCGATTATCTGTCAGTGCCTGTACGATAATTGCTACCCCGTTAGGGCCGTAACCTTCGTAAGTAACCTCTTCATAAGTCACATTTCCCAGTTCTCCCGAGGCTCTTTTTATGCTTCTGATGATATTATCATTTGGCATATTCGCCGCTCTAGCGGATGCAATTGCGTCCCTTAACCTGGGATTGGTATCGGGGTCACTTCCCCCTTCTTTAACTGCAACTGCTATCTGCCTCCCTATTTTAGTAAAGATCTTGCCTCTCTCGGCATCCGTCTTTCCTTTTTTATTCTTAATATTGGCCCATTTCGAATGTCCAGCCATTTAATAACCCCCAATCAGTCATAGAAAATCTTAAAAACATGGTTCGTTGGATTAATCAAATAATAACTCGCATTTCAGAAACCCAACTGACCTATTGCTTTTGATAGAATCTTTAATAATGGTATTTTATAATGCTATCTTGTATAATAGGAACAATGATGCAAAACATTATTAGCATGACTGTTTCAAATAGTTTTGCAGCTACATTATACAGGAATAGCGGTGTTGTTTCAAGGATGTTTCACCCTATAGATGAATCTCAACAATTTGACTATAACACAGTTCCTGTCCTATTTCAGGTTGTTTTATTCTTTGACTAGTAAAACCATAATAAGGAATATATAATTTATCAGGCCTGAACACAGATAATTCACGTCTTTTAAAACTTTTACCAACTGAATGTAAATATAATGACCCTATCAATAATATGAATACATACTAAATGACTGTTCAACGTATTGACTACCTATGTTATAATACCATTAGAATCTCTCTCATATGTAAATAAAACCTACATATGATAATTGGAGGAATATCATGGATATAATAAAAAAATGGCTGGGAAACTTTTTAAAACGCATAAGCAAAAAAGACCAGCCAATAAAAAAATCGAGTGAAATCAATAATAAACAAGATAAAGAGACCTCTAAGCCCAAGAGTCTGTTCGTTAGAAAGAAAAGACGACCTAACTTTTTTCTATCGGTTTTTGTTACAACCCTAAGGCTATTCTTAATCCTTTTCATCCTTATTGGTTTTGTTGGATTTGGAGCTGTGGTAGGTGTTGGTAAGGCATACCTGGATTCAACTCCCGAACTTGATGTTGTCCAAATTCAGGATCAAAGTGAAACCACCTTTATATATGATAAACATGGAAATCTTATCACCGAGTATTACGGGTATGAGAATCGAATTTGGGCTACCATTGACGAGATTCCCGAGACTTTGAAGAATGCCTTCATTGCCATAGAGGATGCCCGCTTCAATGTTCATAACGGTATAGATATAAAGCGAATATTCGGATCTATAATTCATAACCTTAGCAATGAAAGCGTACAGGGGGCCAGTACTATAACCCAGCAACTACTTAAAAATACCATTTTGACTCCAGAGGTAAGCTACAAAAGAAAAATCCAGGAAATGTACCTGGCTATACAATTGGAGAAAAGGTATAGTAAGGATCAAATAATGGAGGCCTACCTGAATACTATCTGGCTAGGAGGTTCTAACTATGGTGTTAAGGCCGCGGCCAAGGACTATTTTGGCAAAGAATTAAGCGAACTTACCCTGCGTGAATGCGCTATGTTGGCCGGGATAACCCGTAACCCATGGCAATATGATCCAAGAGCAAATACTTATACCAGGGATAATCCGGAATCAACCTACAAGAGAACCAACCTGGTAATTGACAGAATGTATGAGAATAACCTTATTACAGAAACTGAATATAAGGAAGCCAGAATAGACGAATCTGAATTCTACAATCACCCTGTTTACATAAAGGAGACCCCAACCAGCAATGACTACCCGATGAAATACTTTATAGAATATGTCATAAAGGACGTTCGGGATAGAATTATGGTACTAAAGGGCTGGGAAGGGGATGAAGGTAGACGTAAGGCAGAGCAATATATCTATTCCGGTGGTTTACATATATATACTACCCTGGACCCTGAGATTCAGCAGGCGGTTGAAGAATCAGTTTACAACTACAAGAATTTGCCCAAGTTCCAGAATTCTGCCCATAAGTTCAGTAAACAAGGTGTAGAGCAACCTCAAGCCGCCGCGGTAGTAATAGACCAACATACCGGCGAACTTCAGGCTATCGTAGGAGGAAAACAACCTCCAACCGGCAAACGCCAGTATAATAGGGCATTTCATCCCGATGCGAAGCTTCCCATGGGTTCCAGTATAAAACCCCTTGCAGTATATGGTCCCTTTATTGAGGCAGGATATCCCGGCGGTATAATAATTGAAAATATACCGGCAGCCATAGAGGGATGGAAAGGTGGCGAACGCCCATATCCCAGAAATTATGGTGACGGTAACTATTCAGGGCCCACAGATGTACGAAGGGGTATCTTCAAATCCCTGAACGTGGTAGCGGCCAGAATAGTTCTCGAAAGGATAGGGCCCCAGTATGCTGCGGATAAGCTTAAGGAGTTAGGCTTTAATTCAAAGGACGTTTCGGAAGAACCTGCAGCTCTATCCCTGGGTACTCGCGGAAATAACATGATTGAAGCAGCTGGGGCATATGCTGCTATTGCCAACAGGGGAGTTTATCTGGAGCCTATTTCCTTTACCAGGGTTGTTGATAAACATGGTAATGAAATTATTAATGCAAAGAAGGATCAAATTAAACGCGATGTTTTTAAAGAAAGTACAGCCTTTATCCTCACGGACTGGATGGAAGATGTTATAAATGGTGGGACCGCAACAGTTCGTATTAAAAATGGTAATGGCCAAAGAATAAAAGCCGCCGGTAAAACCGGTACTAATAGCGATTTTAAAGGTGTCTTCTTTGCCGGGTTCACGCCATATTATACGGCCACCGTATGGCTGGGACACGACGAATTTCAACCAAGGTTTGTGAAAAATACAACCGGTGGAAAATTCGCTGCTCCCCTATGGGAAACGATTATGAATAGTATACATGTTGACCTTGAAAGTAAGGAATTCTATGACAGAGTACCAGATGGTGTCGTAAGATTCACGGTTTGTGGCGTTTCGGGCAAAAGACCTAACGGCGAGCTTTGTAGTGAGGATATAAGCGGTCATAAACTAGTTACCGAATGGTTCCCCAAAAATGCTATTCCAGGCCCTGATGATGTCTGTGATATGCATGTCCAGATAGAGGCATGCCCCTATTCGGGGAAACCCCCTACACCATACTGTCCTGTTGATCATAGAGTAAAGGCTTCGGCCATACTTCTCCCTAAGGATTCTCCCTATCGTAAGCTTTCGGATAAGGATCTGGAGAAGTATTTGCCCGGTGCTGTTAAGGATTTGGATAGATTGGCAAGCCTGGACTACAATAACCCCAATGATCGACCCTTCTTCTGCCCTATTCATACCGAAGAATGGTATAAGGGAGAATCTGACCGGGAATCAATAACCAACGAGGCATACGCCCTAATCGCCCAGGTAAAGAGCAATATGACAAATCCAAAGTATGTGCCAAAGCTTACCCAAAAGGATATAGACAAGCTCAATCAGGCTATAGCAAAACTCGAGGAGGTCCTAAAACAGGGAATCATTGATATACCTGAGAAACCCATTAAAGATAAGGATAAAATCAAAGATCTACCGATATTTGATGCAAGCCTGGTAGAAAAGGAAATGAAAAACCTTGAAAAATTAAATAAAGATATATTTAGCGCTATAGAAAAGCAACTTGAAAAAGAAAAGCCAGACCCCGAGCCTGTTGATCCGGACCCACCTAACGGGAATAATGATGATCACCCTCCAAATAACGGGAACGGTAATAATGATAATGGTAATAATAATGGTGAAGAGTAAAGAAAAATATGTTTTCAAAAGGGATGGGTTGCCATCCCTTTTGAATATCAGCTTTTTTCCTTAGGATCAAATAAAACTGCAGCCAGATACCCAAATACTATAGCTGCCGTTATACCGCCGGCTGTAGCTGTAACCCCACCTGTAAAGGCTCCAAGGACTCCCAATTCCTTTACACCCTTTATTGCTCCTTTGGCCAAGGCATAACCAAAACCAGGCAAGGGAACCGTAGCACCGGCCCCACCGAATTCCACTATCGGATCGTAGATGCCCAAGGCGGTTAGAATAGCGCCGGCAGTTACGAAACATACCAATATCCTGGCAGGCGTCAGGTTGGTTTTATCGATTAAAATTTGGCCAATAATACAGATTACTCCCCCTGTTATAAAAGCTTTTATATAATCCATAATTTATCCCTTCTTTTCTATCGCTACAGCGTGAGCAATTCCGGGTATTGAATCTCCCTGTTGTGATGTAATAATACTGTGTAAAGCCCCGGTAGATGCCATTAGAATGCGATTGATTTCTCCATCTTCCATTTTCCTAAGTAAATACCCGGCCAGAACCACAGCTGAGCAGGCACATCCACTTGCTCCGGCATGGACATCTTGGCTTTCATAAAATATTTCACAACCACAATCTATGAATCGGTCTTCAATATCATACCCATCCTTTTTTAGCAGATCTATGGTTAATTTCCGCCCATACTTGGCTAAATCACCCGTTACAATTAAATCATAATCATTTGGTCCCCTGCCGGTATCCTCAAAATGAGCCCTGATAGTATCAGCCGCAGCTGGTGCCATAGCTGCACCCATATAATTGGTATCCTTAATGCCAAAATCTATAACCTTACCGGTAGTAACATGAGTTATGCATGGTCCCTTTCCATCACTGGAAAGTAAAACTCCGCCTGCTCCCGTTACGGTCCATTGAGCCGTAGGGGGCCTTTGTACACCCATTTCCAAGGGATATCGAAATTGCCTTTCCGCGGAACAAAAATGGCTGGAAGTAACACAGAGGACATTATCCGCATATCCCCCATCTATTAGAGGTGCAGCCAGAGACATAGTCTGGGTCATAGAAGAACAGGCTCCATATAACCCATAGAAGGGTATGCCCAGACTTCTAGCTGCAAAAGTAGCAGTTACAATTTGATCCAGCAGGTCACCACCAAATAGATAATTGATGTCCCGTGGCTCCATTTTAGCCTTTCTTAAGGTAAGTTCGGCCGTCTCAATTAACATTCTGCGTTCTGCCTTTTCCCAGCTTTTTTCACCCCAAAGATCGTCCTCTATGATTTTATCAAAATATTCTGCAAGGGGTCCTTCCCCCTCTTTTTTGCCCACAATGGATGCCCGGGAAATAATCTTGGGCGGGTTTTGAGTCAGGTATAGTGTTTGACCTCCCATTCTGTGCTTAGACATATTAATATCCCTCATTTTACAAAAAAGTAATTTATTAACCCAACGATCACCGATGTGCTAATCCCATATACCAAAACAGGCCCCGCTATGGAGAATAGCTTAGCGCCTACCCCCAAAACATATCCTTCCCTTTTATGTTCCATAGCCGGTGCAACTATAGAGTTGGAAAATCCGGTTATAGGAACAATGGAACCAGCACCTGCTCTCTTACCAATCTTTTCATAGAGACCCAAACCGGTTAATAGGGCTGCTATAAATATTAAGGTTATTGAGGTAATGGTGGAGGCTTCTTCCTTATTCATACCATAATAGATTTTGGCCAGATTGTTTATAAGCTGTCCAATTGTACATATCAGACCTCCCACTATAAATGCCATCATACAATTTTTAAAAACTTTGGATTTTGGACTTAGGCTGTTGGCATAATCCTGGTATTCCTTATTTATCTTTTTTTGTTTCACGTCTAAAGAATCCATAGAAACACCTCCCAAACTATCCTTTTCATAAAATTCGATATTATACATACTTCCATTATTGGACTTTAACCAAATCGGGTTTCTCATCAGTATAAAGAAGAATAATAGTTGATATGGCTGAGGATATCCGGTTAATCCCCATCAACTACGTTTCTTGATTCCCTGTCTTCCATTAGTTTTTTGTCCAGATCCTGTCTGCTTTCTTTTTCTTCCAAGTTCCTACCTTCCTGCTCAATAATTGGTATGCGATGGTAATCCTTTCTCATATTGGACTTTTCCTCCCGATATCTTCATTGGATTTTCAGTAAGCCCCAATAAAGAATAGACCCCAATACTTTCCCCAGGATAATAGCAATAATTAACAAATAGGCCCATTTAGTTATTCCTATTCGGATGGATAAAAAGGGGATTACATTCAATACCTCCGTTAAGGCGGATGCTATCATGCCCACGAAGATCCCCATAGGTAGACCGATTAACAAAAGCCAACCTTTATTTGCCCTTACACCAAACCTGAACATATATATTAAGGTAGACAAAAGGCTACCCAAGAGAATTGCAATTTTATACATACCCCTGTAAGCTTCTGTCCTGCTTATATCAATTACTCTTTCAATTACTCCCAGGGCTATAAAAAAGGCAAACATCCCAGCTCCAACCAGAGCCCCACCAGATAACCCCACTATTACAAGTAAAAAAGTTTTCATGGTTTTTTTTGTTTACTACCTCCCTTTGCGGACAGGTAAGAATTAATCTGATTTTTATATTTATGTATCCCAATTTCCAGGGGATCGGGTTTGTTATTTTTATTCTTGTCCGGTAATAACCCAAAAAAAAGTGCTATTCCTAGCCCCAGGCCAATGGAATAAGGTATGCTAATCCAGTATGAACCTGTGGCCTCTTGGCCTGTAACAGCAGTATAGATAGCATCGTGGACTTTATGCATATTTACATCCTCATGAAAGTACATGATAGCGATGCCTGAACCAATAAAGAGTAACAAGCTGGTTATGAATGCCCTAATTAGGCCAGCAAATCCCTTACCGCTATATTCGTCCTTTTCATGAATATGTATAGTAATCTTGGATTCCCCCGTAGATATGATAGGAATCTCCGGTATGAACTGTCTGATCAATTCAATTACTTCTACAACACTCAAGGTGATAATACCTACACCTTTCTCCTGTAGAATCACCAATTTAGTCAGCTTGTCCCTAACATCCGGCGAACATGACAACTCAGTTATATCATCCAAATAAATATCTTGCCCAGCTTCCCTCTTTATATGGTCTTTCAAATGTAAATATATATAATTATCCATCAAGCAACCCTATCTTCGGTGGATGTTCCAGGATAGAGTGCACAAATTTTGCACCAGAATATATCTTATCTTGCTGTTTCCCGTAATTCCCAACCAGATCCCAAATTAGGAAAGCTGCCCCCAGCAATATTAGGCTAAAAATTATGAACATAAAAATATAGATTCTTTTTTTCGTTGTTGGCACTCTTCCACATCTCCTTTCGTTAATTAGGATTGTAAAACGACTCAATTGTTTAGGTTTCTAGAAATCTAAATCAATACATAATAACCTACATTTTGATGACCTTATTACCTGACTGTACTTATTGGGTATATGGTTATTATGTGTATTGCCTTTCTTTTTTATCCAAATTAAAAACACCCTACCAGGGTGTTAAATGAGTTCTCTCATTCTAAGCAGTACTCTCTTTTCTATTCTCGAGACCTGTACTTGAGATATGCCCAATTCGCTTGCAATATCGTTTTGGGTTTTATCATGGAAATAGCGCATTATGATTATGTATCTTTCACGTTCATCAAGCTTTGATAGTACATCCTTAAGGGCAACCCTATCCACCACTTTCGACATTTGGGCATCATCCATGGAAACCTTATCTATCAAAAGTATAGGGTTGTCATCGTCCTCATA
>DGDX01000107.1:40548-41116 GCA_002385665.1 Firmicutes bacterium UBA3941 | reverse complement strand
GGGCTGATGTACACAAAATAAAAATCTGATAGTGGGAAAAGGGGGACTGATGAAACATTCATCCGCCCCTCTTTTCTATTCCTATTTGTAGATATTGAAAAGGCTGTATATTTTAGTGTATAATGCTTTTTGACGAATTCCATCCTGGAAGCTTTATATGAATTTCATATGATTATCCAAAAGGGGAACGATATGAATAAGGAGCATACTATATATATATTGCTGACATATAGCGGTACATTACCTTCCAGGTTTATAAAGATGTATACCAGGGAACCTTATTCCCATGTATCCATTGCATTTGACTCAGAATTAAAGGAGCTATATAGCTTTGGAAGATTGAAACCGTCAAACCCCCTAATCGGAGGGTTTGTCAGGGAGGATATTTTTTATGGGACCTATGGAAGATTTCCCGAGACTCAATGTGCCTTATATTCCGTGACCATAAATAGCTACCAATATTATAGGTTGAGGATGGAATTAAATAGATTTTTAACAGATGCGAAAAAATATGGGTATAATTTTTTAGGGCTACTGGGCGTAATGTTGGGTATACCCTGTCTCTTAT
>DGDX01000107.1:39295-40481 GCA_002385665.1 Firmicutes bacterium UBA3941 | reverse complement strand
AGATGTGTAGAAGAGACAGGCCTTATCCACCGTGACCATAAATAGCTACCAATATTATAGGTTGAGGATGGAATTAAATAGATTTTTAACAGATGCGAAAAAATATGGGTATAATTTTTTAGGGCTACTGGGCGTAATGTTGGGTATACCTATTCAAAGGACATATAAATATTTTTGCTCGCAGTTTGTTGCTACCCTGCTGGCCAATAGCGGGATAGACTTTTTTGACAAGCATCCAGCCCTTGTTTCTCCAATGGATTTTAGAATGTGTAGCAAGTTGAAGCTGATATATGAGGGAAAACTAAGAGCATACGGCTTATTGGCGTCCTATAAGGATGTTATATCGGAAGCTGAACCGGTATTAAACAGAGCGGGCAGGCAGGACTAGATCCCTTATAACGGAGAAGATGCCGGTTATATAAAGGCTTATCATATAGGTAAGGATACCCACCAGGACAGATAGGGAAAGGGATGTGGCAGGACTTGTTGTGACATTAATAAGCCATATATATGCAAGTTTGGATAAAGAGAGGGTAAGCAGGGATGCGAGCGCGGGCTTTAGAAACCATTCTGCCCAATCGATTGATAACTTAGCAGTTTTGCATATGGTAACAAATTGCATCAACAGGACCGCAAGGCTTGAAAAGAAAAACCCTATAATGTATCCATATATACGCAAGCCCGGTAGTGCTACCAGAAAGTAAATGCTCGCTAGTTCTATAGTTGCTCCAACAATTGAGAATGTGGCGGACTTATTTTGCTTACCTAGCCCATTTAAAACACCGCTTAGGGTGTGGTTTAATGCGTTGACAGCTGAAAAATATGCCATAAGTTCCAGTATGCTACCAACCCCTTTTTGGTTATACAATAAGAGACCAATTGGATGGGCCAGGGCTGTCATGACGGCGCCAAAAGGCAATACGGCAACGGTAGTTATGAATATGGCCTTAGATATTTTAGAGCGTATTCTTTCCCAGTTGTTATGTGCTAAATCCTCCGACAGATTTGGGATTATAACAACGGTTAAGGGACTTACAAAAGTAAAGGGTATAAACATGAGCGGGAGTACCATACCGTTTAAGATCCCCAAAAGGCTCATGGCCTGACTATGGGAAAGACCGGATTTAACCAATCTTTGGGGGATTAGAATAGAACCTATCGATGTGCTCAGGGAATAAACCAAGCG
>DGDX01000107.1:0-39000 GCA_002385665.1 Firmicutes bacterium UBA3941 | reverse complement strand
ACCCTGTTCTATTTCTCGATAACGGTATGGTCATACGATATCTGTAGTAGCTATGGCTTAAGTATAATAGAGATGATACTTCCCCTAAAACGATAGCCAGGGCTACAACGGTTACCTGGGCGGAGACTTCTAGATGTTTGACTTTTTCAAGGAAATACAATGCCAATACCATGGTGGTTATTTCCTCGGACAATTCGGATAGTGCAGGGGGGTAGAAATTTTTAACACCATAGAAATAGCCTTTGAAGACTGCACTGACGGACATCATTATTATTGCGGGATACAATGCAAGAAGAGGTCCGTAGGCTCGGGGCTCCTTTATAAGGTCGTAGATAATGTAATTAATATTTAAGATTAAGAACAAGCATACAAATAAGGATAGGGATATGATTAACCCTAGGCTAGTAAGGAGAATTCTGCGTTCGCCGTGGTAATCTCCTATTGCCCTTTTCTTGGCTACCAGCCGGGATACAGCTATGGGAATACCTGCTGATATTAGTGTCAAGGAAGTATACAGGACAGGCATTACCAGCTGTAATACACCCAGACCCTCAGGCCCTATGCTTCTGCTCAGCAATACACGATACGCAAATCCCAGAAGGCGTAATAATATGTTTGAAAGGGTAAGGATGAAAGTACCCTGCATAATAGTATTTCTGCCCATAAAATCATCCCTTCTGTATGTGAATATAGTATTCAAGGATATGAGAAAATAGAAGTCCATAGATAAACCGGAATCCTAATGATTTAGACAGTACCGATTTGGTATAGCATTATTGATTTGTCTTTGGACATACAGTATATTACAATGGAGTGTGAAAACCTCAACCTAAGAGTAGCAAACAATGGTCCCAAATTATTCGAAATATCTCCCAAATTGTTGTACAAGGTATGTTTGAAGCTTACCAATTGGCTGATGTGGGAGTAATAGTTGGAGGTTGTTCATGAAATGGTATGCAATTTTCGTTGAAACTGGTCGTGAGGAAGAGGTGCAAAAGTTTATTGAGCTTTTGTTTCCGGATGAGGAGATTCGGACCTTGGTTCCTAAAAGAAAGCTGATAGAGCGAAAACAGGGAAAAACTTATGAAACTATTAAAAACTTGATACCGGGATATGTTTTAACCCAAACAAAGATGAGCGTCGAGCTGTATTACGGGCTTAAGTCTCTTCCTGCGGTCTACAGGGTTTTGAAGGATGATTGTGAACCGATACCCATAGAGAAAGAGGAGATGGATATGATTCTTAACCTAACCCGGGATGGAGATGTCATTGAGCTGTCGGACATCTACAAGGAAGGGAATCATATCAAAGTATTGAAAGGCCCGCTTATGGGTATGGAAGGGATAATCGAAAAGTTCGATCATAGGAAGAAAAGGGTCAAGATACGTCTGGAGTTTTTGGGTGAATATAAAAGGGTGGATTTGGGTGCAAATATGGTTAGCCCGCAATGTTTTGGGAAGACAGACAAAACTAAAGGCCGAGAGCCTCGTTGATGGCTCCGGCCTTTGTATTTAAAACGAAATTTTCTCTTCCAGATATTTTTCCACCTCATCAATAGGTAACCTGATCTGATCCATAGTGTCCCTATCACGTATAGTAACGCAATTGTCTTCCAAGGTATCGAAATCGATAGTGATACAGTAAGGGGTACCTATCTCATCCTGGCGGCGGTATCTCCTGCCTATGCTACTGGATTCATCATAATCCACCGGGAATTTTTTGCTTAGCCTACTGTACACCTCCTGAGCCTGGTCCTTGAGTTTTTTAGATAGGGGCAAAACAGCAGCCTTAAAGGGTGCAAGATAGGGATGCAATCTTAATACCACCCTTGTATCCCCGCCTTCTAACTCCTCCTCACTATAGGCAGCGCATAGGAAGGTAAGAACCAACCTGTCTACACCCACGGAAGGTTCTACACAGTATGGGATATAACGCTCGTTGGTTTCAGGATCAATGTAGGTGAAGTTTTCACCTGAGTGTTCGCTATGCTGCTTTAAATCAAAATCAGTTCTGTTGGCTATGCCCCAAAGTTCCCCCCAGCCAAAAGGGAAAAAGTATTCAAAGTCCGTGGTGGCTTTGCTGTAATGGGACAATTCCTCCTGGCTATGATCCCTGGTTCGTAGTTTCTCTTCCGGGATGCCCAGACTCAGAAGCCAATCCCTGCAAAAATTCTTCCAGTATTGGAACCATTCCATATCTTCCCCTGGTTTACAAAAGAACTCCAGCTCTGCTTGTTCAAATTCCCTGGTTCTAAAGATAAAATTGCCGGGGGTTATTTCGTTCCTAAAGGATTTTCCAATTTGCCCTATGCCAAAGGGTATCTTTTTGCGGGACGTCCGAAGTACATTCCTAAAATTAACGAAGATACCCTGAGCTGTCTCAGGCCTTAGATATAGCTCGGATTGGGAATCCTCGGTAACCCCTTGGAAGGTTTTGAACATGAGGTTAAAATATCTTACGTCGGTAAAGTTATGCTTACCGCATTGGGGACAGGGGACATCGTTATCCCGAACATAATTTTCCAACATCTTGTCGTCCCATCCGTCTATCTGTGGATTATCGATGCCCTGACCTTTCATGAAATCTTCCACCAAATTATCGGCCCTGAACCGGGCTTTGCATTCCCTGCAATCCATCAATGGATCAGCGAACCCGGCAACATGGCCGGAAACTACCCAGGTTTTTGGGTTCATGAGTATAGCCGCATCCATACCCACATTGTATGGGCTTTCCTGGATAAACTTTTTCCACCATGCTTTTTTGACATTATTCTTTAATTCTACACCCAGGGGTCCATAATCCCAAGTGTTGGCCAGCCCGCCATATATTTCAGACCCTGGATAGATATAACCCCGGCCCTTGCATAGAGCTACGATTTTTTCCATACTGAATTCTGTTGCCAATTCACATACCTCCCAAAATTAAAGATATAAAAAGCCTTTCATCCCATAAAGGGACGAAAGGCATAGCTTCCGCGGTTCCACCCTTTTTGATCTATAGAGATAGATCCTCTCATAAAATAAATGCTCCAAGGCGCCCTTCGTTGAACCATAACCTCAGGCTTCCACCATCCCCGAGTCGCTTAGGTTAGAGGATTCAACTACTCCTCCTCATCATCACAATGCTCATATCTATATTACCAAAGGGAAGGGAAATGTCAAGAAAAAAGTTTTACAGATAATGTGGAAAAGGCAGGGTTCATGATATAAAATATACATGAGGTTTACCTATTATGGATGTTTGCCTGATGTGACAGATTAAAATAAACTAGGAGGTATAGATATGAAGTTAGGTGTGAGTTCCTACAGTTTAATCAACCTGGTACGCGGTGGACAGATCAAGCAGTTGGATGTTATTCATATAGTCAAAGAGATGGGATGCGACCTCATTGAATTTGTACCCTTTATATTGGAAGAGGGTGAAACCAATGAGGATTTTGCCATCCGGGCCAGGGAAGAATGCGCAAAGGTGGGTTTAGAGATAGGGAGCTATACGGTAGGCGCAGATTTTATAAATGGTTCGGATGGGGACTTGGATGCAGAGATTCAAAGAGTTAAGGGTGAAGTTGACATCGCAAGGATTCTAGGGGCCAAAACCATGAGACATGATGCGACCATTGGTTTTCCCAAGGACCATAAAGGACCAAGGGATTTTGATGCGGCTCTTCCAAGGTTGATAGAGGGTTGTAGGGCTGTTACGGAATATGCCCAACAATTCGGTATTAAAACGATGATAGAAAATCATGGTTTTTTTTGCCAGGACAGTGATAGGGTAGAAAAACTAATTAACGGCGTAAACCACCCCAACTTCGGACTCCTACTGGACATGGGCAATTTTGTCTGTGTTGATGAAAGCCCGGAAATCGCAATGGGTAAGTTAATGCCCTATGCCTTCCATGTCCATGCCAAGGATTTTCACATTAAATCGGGAATGCACCCTGATCCGGGCAAAGGATGGTTTAGGTCCAGGGGTGGAAACTATCTAAGGGGTGCCATTATTGGACACGGAGATGTAGCCATTCCACAGTGCCTCAGAATTATCAAGGATTCAGGCTATGAAGGCGCATTATCTATAGAATTTGAGGGGCTGGAGGATCCAAGGATGGGTGTGGAGATAGGGCTTGATAACCTGCGCAGATACCTGAAGCTCATCTGATTTCATAATTGGATAATCCGTTTTTATATTGGCCGGCTGTATACTGAATTATTACTGATAAACTCATGGTGATTTTAGGAGCAGATAGATGAAACCGATAGTTAAGAAAATCCGTAAAGAGAATAATGATTTTCAGCGGATTGAGGTACTTAAAAGGAATAGGGAAAAGAGAAACAGGTACAAGCAATTCTTTGTTGAGGGGGTAAAACCCATCAACTTTGCCATAGAAAACAATTGGGAAATTGAGTCTTTTGCATACTCCAGGGAAGTACCCTTATCCAATTGGGCAAAGGGAGTGCTATCAAATTCTACGGCTAAAACACATTTTGAACTGCCGCTTAGGTTGATGGAGAAACTCAGCGACAAGGAAGAAGATTTGTCGGAACTTATTGCCATTGTTTCCATTCCCGATGATGATATATCCAGGATAAGGGTAGGAGACGATACTCTGATTGTGGTCGTTGATAGGCCTTCCAGCTATGGGAATCTTGGAACGATTATACGCTCATGCGATGCATTAAATGTCGATGGTATAGTTGTTACGGGACATGCCGTTGATATATATGATACCAGGACCATAAGGGCCAGCATGGGTACTCTATTTACTGTACCTGTAGTTAGATTACAATCCCATAAACAGCTTTTGCTATGGTTTAATGATATTAGACAAAACCATAAGGATTTTAAAATAGTTGGTTCATCAGCCAGTGGTGATGCGCTTATTATGGATGTGGATCTAACAACCAGACCTATGGCCTTGGTCATAGGCAACGAAACTCATGGGCTTAGCTACAATTACAAGCAGCTATGTGACATTCTTGTCAGGATACCCATGCATGGATATATTACTTCGCTTAACGTGGCCTGTGCTACTTCCATTATGCTATATGAGTTGGAGAGACAGAGGATGGCAACCAGAGACTGAATCTTTGCCGAGGGCGACCTTAAAGGTCGCCTTTATCATTTTAAAAAAGGACGGCCATGTCAGTCATATTTTCCCATTGCTTTCTTATATATTTATTAGAATGTTATATTTATTGACGCTAGGAAGGGTCTGCTTATAGATTATAATTATCGTAATATATGAATCATAAGTAAAAAGTTCTTCTATTGGGATTCAATATAAGAGGTATAATTAAAATAATAGTTATGGGAAGTGGTGGGGATTTTGGAACGGATCAGAATTAACAAAAGATCAAATTTAACCTATAATCTTGTTGTCATCTTATTAATAGTTGGGATTGTTTTTTTTAGCTACCGCCTGCTATCCAACCACCTGGCCCTTTCTAACAGTAATTCTTTCAGTGAGTCTGAGAATGTTCAGGAGGAAGGCCAGATTGGTATATCCGGAAGTAAAGGTGATTTTTTCTCGGATATATGGATTCGATTAAAGGAAATAAACTTAACTGATCCGGCTTTTATACTATCATCCCATATGCCTTATTTAAGTGCTCCATATACTCAATATGAGCCTGTAGATACTGAGGATGAATCAGTTGTTGCTGCTACCGTTACCGCGGAACAGGATATTTCTCGCCAAGCCCAGCGTCCTTCCAGTGACGATCTTGAGCGCTACGAAGAAGCTGTTGGGGAAGTTTCTGAAGAGATACAAATCCAAGTAAAAAAAATCAGCGATGATCTTCCACCTATTACCCTTCAAGGTAGCGGGCCACAGATCCTGATTTATCATACTCATTCCAGAGAAGCATATAGGCAAGATCCTGACAATCCATATAAGGATATTGCCGTATTTAGGAGTAATGATTTGAGTCAAACAGTTGTAGGGGTTGGAGAGGAGTTGGCTAAAGAGCTCCAGAAACGGAATATACCGGTACTACATGATCGTACGGATCATGAGGTTTATCCTTGGAAATCAGGGCTGTATCCCCGATCCTTGGATACCATCAGGAAGCGGCAAAAAGAACATAAATCCCTAAAGATCTTTTTAGATATACATCGCAACTATAATGAAAAGCTCAAGGATCCGGATAAGGAAGTAGTGATCATAAACGGTGAAAGAGTAGCAAAGTTTTTTATACTTATAGGTACTGCCCAGGGTGTAAGCGGTGGTTTTAGTGAGAAACCAAATTGGAGGGAGAATTATCAATTTGCTCTGAAAATAACTAACTTAGCCAACGAAAAATATCCAGGATTGGCAGATAAGGTCATGCTTAAGACGGGACGATACAATCAGCACGTATCCAATAGAGCCATATTGATTGAGATAGGAAACCATATGACTACCTTCGCTGAGGCCAAACGCAGCGCCAGATATATAGCTGAAATACTAAGCGATATAATTGAAAAATAGGCTATAGAAAAATTCGATACAATTTACCAACATTGACAATGTTTTACACTTATGATAATATTAGCATGGAAGGCATTTCATGGGGGTCCATGGGATGCCTTATTTCGCATCTATGCCAAATACGTTGTGTCGGGTATTGTGGGTTTTTTATATGGGGGAGAGGGGTATTTCCAGCTAAAATAGAAGGCAGTAGATTTTCTACCCTATCAAAACCCGTATGTTGCATTTATTAAGATTATTGTTTCCAATATTGTAAGGAGGATTATAATGCAGGAGAATGGTCATCATAATATTTCTGTTTTTTTAACAAAACACTTAAAGGAAATAATGAGTATCAGAAATCATATTTTAAAGGAATTTTATGTGGAGTATACCAGGGAAAGGGACACTTTCAAGAACATGATAGATCAGTACCTGGATTACTTAAGGGGCTTTGTAGAGAACAATTCCAATGTTTCCATAGATCAGCATTGGCCCCTAATCCTAATAGGGAGCATAGCAGAAGTCCACGATCTGGACTATAATGAAACAGAAAGACTAAAAATAGTACCTCCTTTTTATGATAAAGGTGGCGAGAGGTTTGATTGTGCCTCCTGTCTATCGCCTGTAGGCCATGCCCTTCTGTTTAAAAGAGTAGGGGATAGGATAACCGTAAACACCCCTTTAGGGAATTGTAGATTTATGGTAAAATCCATTGAGCTGCCTACTCTGTAGTTGAAAATTGCACTGGCAGAGTGTTCCTTTTTAGGGGAATTTGTATTATAATTGTTTGATATACAACCACTATCAGTAATAAGATAGAAATGAAAGGTGGCTGGTGGCGTGGATTATGAATTTGCGGATTTAGTAGACATCTACGAATTTCAAGGGCTATTTGATAGTATATACGAGGTAACAGGTATAGCAGCCGGTATCGCTAGTGTTGATGGTACCTTCTTAACAAAAACCGGCGAGTTTGACTTGTGTACAAAATTTCACAGGGCGAATCCCTGTATAGCCGGTATGTGTGTTGAATCCATTAAAGCCTCAGCTAAAGCAATAGAAAAAGATGAGGAATATAGATATTACAAATGTGAAAATGGAATTATGCATGCCATTACTCCTATCTATATCAAGGATAAGTGTGTTGCTGTTATCTATAAATCACAATTCTTTTTGTCTGCCCCTGATTTGGAATACTTCAGAAACCAAGCTAAGGTCCTTGGGTTAGATGAAGAAAAATATATAGAAGCAATTAAAAAGGTACCCATTTATTCCAAGGAAGACATGGACAAGTTTATGGAATTTGCGTCACGAATAGCCAAGTTATTTGCACAAATGGGACATGACCAAATCACTCTGTTAGAAGAACAGACTAAATCAGAACTTCGATATCAGGAACTTATGGCAAAGCATCAAGAGTTAATGGCTATATATGAAGAAATAGGGGACATGGAAAAGGAACTTCATAACCGAAAGCATAAGATAGAATACCAAGAGGACGCTTTAAAGGTTAGCCAGGAGAGGATACGCTATTTAGCATATTATGATGCGGTGACAGGTCTCCCCAACAGGTTATATGTAGCGGATAGAGTAACCCATTGGGTTTCTATTGCAAAGCGAGAAAATAAAAAAGGTGTTCTATTTTTCTTAGACATCGATAATTTTAAGGTAATAAATGATACCTTTGGCCACGGATTTGGGGATAAGGTCCTCAAGAAATTCGGTACGGAGTTGGGTAAAATCTGTGATGGAGATAGCTTTGTCGGCAGATTTGGTGGCGATGAATTTATCTTGGTCAAATTCGGAATAAAAGATGTACAAGATGTAGAAAGCATTGTCAACAGCATATTAGGAATCTTTGATGCTCCATGGATTATCGATGGATTTGATGTATATCCGACGGTTAGCATTGGCATTACCATATTTCCAGACGATGGAGACAACACAGAGGTTCTATTAAAAAATGCTGATATCGCCATGTATGAGGCAAAAAAATATGGGAAAAATGCTTATGAATTTTTCGAAAAATCTATGAACGATAGGGTCATACATAGGATGAAGATGGATAGGGATCTTCGCAATGCTTTGGAGAGAGGGGAATTCTACCTGGTATATCAGCCACAGGTTAATGCAAGGACTGGGAGGATCGAAGCAGTAGAGGCATTAATTAGATGGAACCACCCCGAACATGGATTAATTTCTCCTGTCTACTTTATTCCCTTCGCAGAGGAGACAGGGCTTATTATACCCATTGGCGAGTGGGTATTGAGAACAGCCTGCAAGCAGAATAAGGCTTGGCAGGACAAGGGATATAATCCTATCAGAGTATCGGTGAATATATCTCCTCTACAACTGAGGCGATGGAATTTCATTTCCTTGGTTAAAGAGATTCTGGAAGATGTAGAGTTAGAACCCAGCTATCTGGAGTTGGAAATTACAGAAAACTACATAATGGAATCCACGGAAGAGAATATAGAAGTACTGGAACAGTTATACCAGATGGGGGTAAGGATTGCCTTGGACGATTTTGGTACGGGATACTCTTCCCTGAATTATCTTCAGCGCTTACCCATAAACAATCTAAAGGTGGATAGTTCCTTTGTGGAAGATATAACGGAAAATGTGGACAAAAGGTATATAGCAGAAGTGATCATTAACCTAGCCCATAGATTGAGTCTTATGGTGACAGCCGAGGGTGTAGAAACGGAAGAGCAGCTCCGTATGTTGGTAAGCCAACAATGTGACTTTATTCAAGGATTTCTTTTTAGTATGCCGCTACCACCAGAGGATATTGAAGGCATATTAAAACAGGGAAGGTTGGATATAGTTAAATATCTTCAGATGGTGTGACAGTGAAATTCCACATGATCAGTAATAAATTACCTTATATAGATGAACACAGTTTTTAGACAGCGTGTAAAATATGACTTGGTATCCAAGTGCTGCCGTGCAGATACTTGGATTTTTTTATACATGAAATGTTATATGTTGACGTGATGGGAATAAACAGGATGTCATAGGGTATAAAGCTTCTGTACTGGATGTATTTGTTTATGCTATTAGTGACATAATAAATAAACAGCATGAATTTAGTACTGAATTAGTACTAAGGAGGTTAGTAATAGTGTCCAACAAAAGAACAATAGAAGCACTTAATCAGCTTTTACAAGGAGAATATATGGCGGTTGAGAGTTTCAATAACTTTATATCCAGGCTGGAAGAGGGAAATGTGAAGCAAGCTTTTATAGAAGTACAGAAACAGCATAGGGAAAATATTGATAAATTAGCAAGCTATATCCAATTTATAGGCGGACAGCCAGACGAAAACCTTGGAATGAAGGGGTATATGGGTGACATGATGCTGAATATGCAGCTGGGACCAGATAGTGATACAAATGAAATCATAAAAAAAGCTATCGAAGGAGAGACTAAAGGTGTTAATATGGCTGAAAAAGTCCTAAGGGGTGATCTTGACGAAAGGTCAAGAGACATAGCTGGTGAGGTATTACATAAGGATAGGAAGTCTATAGAAAAAATAAAAAGCTTATTATAGAAAGCATGTAATAGCCATCAAGGCTATTTTTTATAAAAATATATAAAAAATATATATTGGATATCCTTTGCCGGACACATAAAGGATAATCCGAATTATTTATACCGAGAGTATAAACATTATTGTACTGCCATTATTTCTGGCGTTGTAGCAGATAAAGTAAACATAAATAAACCGCTTAAGTCTTAGACTTAAGCGGTTTAAACTGGTCTGGGTGAAGGGATTTGAACCCCCGACCTCTTGAACCCCATTCAAGCACGCTACCAAACTGCGCCACACCCAGTAGTTCTTGAGAACACATAATATGATACTATATAAGTAAAAAAAAATCAAGGGGAATTTTTTAATTTGACAATCAACATGTCGTTATGATAAAATGTTTCAGTGCGTAGCCGCACGGATATGGTTTGAAATCCTTTTAGGTACCACTATCCGGCGAGACTGGTTAGAGGAGGTGCATCTTAATGTATGCTATTATTAAAACAGGTGGTAAGCAATACCTTGTTCATGAGGGAGATGTTATAAGGGTAGAAAAGCTAGATGTAGAAGAGGGCTCAGAAGTTACCTTCGACGAAGTATTAGCTATCAACGACGATGAGTCTTTAAGAGTTGGTACCCCTATCCTAGAGGGATCCAAGGTTGAAGCCAGAGTCATAAAACACGGGAAAGGTAAAAAGATCACCGTTTTTAAGTACAAGCCTAAGAAGAACTATAGGAAAAAGCAGGGACATCGTCAGCCCTTTACCCAAGTTCAAATTAGTAAAATTATCGGATAATCGTAATGATTAAGATACTGATTTTGCGAGATTATTTGGGAAATATCCGTCGGTTAAAAGTAAGTGGCCATTCAGGGTATGACGAGATAGGACGCGATATAATATGTAGCGCTGTTTCGGCTATAGTCCAGACAACAGTTATTGGATTAAGCAATGTGGTGGGTATAAAACCCCTATATCATCAAGAAAGTGGTTTGGCTGACTTAAGGATACCAGATGGTCTTTCGCAAGAAAAGATTGACGAAGCCAATATAGTGTTGGAAACAGGCCTCTTGGGGCTTAAGAGTATAGAAGCTGGATATAGTGAATATGTAGATATTCGGGAAAGGAAGGTGGAGTAGATGTTTGTAATGGATCTTCAACTTTTTGCATCCAAAAAGGGAGTAGGAAGTTCCCGAAACGGACGTGATAGTGAGGCTAAGAGATTAGGCGTTAAAAGAGCAGATGGGCAATTCGTTTTGGCCGGGAACATCCTGGTAAGGCAGAGAGGAACCAAACTTCATCCCGGTAACAATGTAGGCAGGGGTAAAGATGATACCCTCTACGCATTGGTAGACGGCATAGTTAAGTTTGAAAGAAAAGGCCGAGATAAAAAGCAGGTTAGCGTTTATCAGGAGACTCAGCTGGCTGTACACTAATAATATCAGTTATATGGACTTCCGATCGGGTCTATTACATGAAATAGCTATGTGATAGACCTTTTATATTTTTATGGGTATATTAAAAAGGGTACCTTTACTTTTAAAATTCTATGGAAGACTATGTCTTATGGGGTATAGAGCTGGGTATAATTGAATTTAGGTTGGGAGATTGGCATAATCTATCAAAAGGAGTTATAGATTATATGTTTGTAGATATCGTAAAAATACATATAAAGGCCGGTGATGGAGGAAACGGCGCCGTATCCTTCAGAAGGGAAAAGTATGTGCCTGCGGGAGGCCCCGATGGTGGAGATGGGGGAAACGGCGGAGATGTTGTATTTGCCGTAAACACAGGCAAACATACTTTGATGGATTTTCAGTATAAAAAATCTTTTAAGGCTCAACCAGGGGAGGATGGGCGCGGAAGAAAGATGCATGGTAAGAAGGGCGAGGACGTAATTATCGAAGTACCTCCCGGAACCATTATCAGGGACAGCGAGACCAACAGGATAATTGCAGATTTGACTGAACCCGACCAGCGCGTAGTATTGGCTCGTGGTGGTAGAGGAGGCAGGGGTAATGCCAGGTTTGCTACCGCTACCCGTCAAGCCCCAAGATTTGCAAGAGAGGGTTTAAAGGGTCAGGAACTTTGGGTTACTCTGGAATTAAAATCCATTGCTGATGTTGGGTTAATTGGGTTCCCTAATGTGGGGAAATCCACTATTTTATCAGTACTGACAGCATCGCGTCCCAAGATTGCGAATTATCATTTTACCACCCTTTCACCGAATCTTGGAGTAGTGAAAACCAGGTTTGATAGGTCCTTTGTTATGGCCGATATCCCCGGTATAATAGAAGGCGCACACCAAGGAACAGGGTTGGGGATTGATTTTCTCCGACATATCGAAAGGACAAGGATATTGGTTCATGTTTTGGATGTTTCCGGTATAGAGGGCAGGGATCCTATAGAAGACTTCTATGTCATAAATAAGGAATTAGAATCATTTAGCAAGGAGCTGGCCCAAAGGCCCCAAATAGTAGCAGCCAATAAGATGGATATCCCTACCGCCAGGGAGAACATCTCAAGACTGGAGGAGGAATTGAGTAAAAAAGGAATAAAGGTATTCCCTGTATCAGCAGCGACCGGGAAGGGTTTTGATCCCTTAGTGTTGGAACTGGTCAATATGCTGGATCAACTTCCACCCCCTGAACCCTTTGAGTCAGAATTTGATTGGGATAGTACGGATATAGAGGAAGAGCCCTTTGAAATCGAAATAGTAGACAATGTATATACAGTATATGGGCCCGCAATTGATAGACTTTTGGGTAGGGTAAATTTAGAAGATTATGAGTCCTTGCAATATTTTCAGAGAGCCATTAGAAAGATGGGAATTATAGATGCCTTAAAGGATGCAGGCATCGAAGACGGTGACACAGTACAGATGAATGATCTTGAATTTGATTTTATAGAATAATCGAGCAGCTGTATGGACAACTGTAGAAAAGAGGTGAATGGAATGCTAACCAGTAAGCAAAGAAGTTATTTGAGACGAATGGCCAATCAAATAGATAGCATTTTTCAAATAGGCAAGGGCGGGATAAACGCCAATCTTATAAAACAGCTTGATGATGCCCTTGAGGCCAGAGAACTTGTAAAGGTTCATGTATTACAAAACGCTGAAATGGATATAAAGGATATCTTCAAGGAGTTGGCCCGGGAACTATCGGCCCAAGAGGTGCAACTCATTGGCAGCAGGTTTGTGCTATATAGAAAATCTACGAAGAACCCAAAGATTGAACTTCCCAATTAAGGCGACTTTGAATCGTATTCTTTATGGTTACCATACAGGACTTGATTAATCAAACCCAATACGGAAAATAGGATGGACAGTACAAAATAGAAAAGGAAATATTTGCGAAAGAGCAAGGATAAGCCTAAAAATAAAAGGGATGCTAGCATATATCGTTTAATTTTATAGGGTATTGTGGTATGATTTCTGGCACTCCTTGCTTTTTGTTTAATTTCCGTAATTCTCTGTTCTACAAGATGATCCAACTGATCTTCTCCAGGGGTCATGCCTGCTTGCTCCATTAGGTCAAGTAGGTCATCAATATCCATAAGGGTGATGGGAATATGAAGATCGCCATCTTGTATGTTATTGCAGGCATCTTCAAAGTAGCCCGATGAAATATAAATGAGGCTGTTATACCCCCTCGTACGGTAGGCATTATAAAAAGCCCATACCCTTTCATAGGACACGTAACCCTTATAAGGGGAATGGTGATAGCCTATGGCTATGGGTGCATAGTTATATTGGGCCTTTAGATATCCTTTTCGTTGCTCCAGGTCCTTTAGCCCCTTGAGACTGGACAATGCCCTGAGAAGCTGCCATTCGAATTCTTGTCTACTTAACATGGCAAGTTGGCTGGTCATATAGTCTCTGGCTATTAGCCTGCGTATTTGATTTCGCTTTTTTCTATAGAATGCTCTTTTTCGAAGAAAAAGGGCAAGGGCGAACAGAAATGAAACAGCAAGGCCGATAATTATTGATACCAGGGGAGATCTAGTGCGCAAAATCAGCCATAGATATAGGGCAGAGAAGAAACCGAGTACAGGCAATAAAAAGTCAGCAATAAGCCCTATTAGGTGTCGGGGGGTATCTTCGGTCCCCATATAATAACTAAGTAGACGAATCTTGTTTAAATAGGTTTTAAAGGACAATATAAACACCTCCAACTAGATTATTGCCATGTTTTGGGCAATTAAACTATGATTTATTTTTTCACGTTTAATCTATGTTATTTAGCAACATATAGGAGAGACAAAGGCTTAATGGATGTCTGCAACATGATGAAAAGGTTATGTTTCCTGTAATACATGTAGTACCAGGACTTGAAGTATGGTATAATTAGTAAAGGGAGTTTATGTTAAGGAGAATTAAGAGGAATTGGTAAGAAGATTGGGAGTATTTGGTGGGACCTTCGATCCGATACATATAGGACATTTAATAGTAGCCGAGATGGCGAGACAGGAGTGCAGCCTAGATAAGGTGCTCTTTATCCCGGCAAAGATCCCACCTCACAAAAATGATAACCATATTAGCCCTGCAAACTATCGTTTTGAGATGACTAGGTTGGCTATCCTGGAAAATCCCTACTTTGATGTAAGTGATCTGGAATTGAAAAGGGAAGGTATAAGCTATACCGTAGACAGCATTAAAGCCCTGAGTCAAGGGCATTCCGACGAAAACAAAATTTGGCTGATAGTAGGCGGGGATTCATTTTTAGAGATAGATAGTTGGAAAGATGCAGGGACAATAATGACATTGTGCAACTTAGCTGTGTACTTTAGACCCAATTTCCCGACAGATACATTGATGATCAAGGCTGAAAGGGTAAGAGAACGCTTTAACAACATTGTACAATTCGTTGAAGCTCCTATGATAGATATATCGTCGACGGATATAAGAAATAGGGTATCGAGGGGAAAATCCATCAGATATATGGTGCCTGATAGGGTAGAGGAGTATATTATGGAGAAGGGGCTATATGTCAAGGATTAGCGACTACAACGATGAAATTCAATCCTGTAATTTTAAACCAGGGAGTCATAATTTTTGAAATACCTTATAAAGACGGAGTATCTAATGGATGAAAGACAAATTATTAATAAGTTGACTGAAATGTTGGAGCCTAAGAGGTTGCGGCATTCTATAAGGGTAATGGAATGTGCTAAGAGGTTAGCCCGCCTTCACAATGCTGATGAAGATAAGGCGGCTATTGCCGGGTTGCTGCACGACTGTGCCAAGGGGTTCAGTGGTAGTGAGCTAATACTAAGGTCAAAGGAATACGAAATTGAATTGGATGAAATTAGTCTGTGTCAAAGGGGCTTAATCCATGGTCCATTAGGAGCAAGAGTAGCAAATGATATTTTTGGGATAGATGATTTGGATATCCTTTCAGCTATTGAATATCACACCTATGGCAAAAGGGATATGAAGTTGCTGGAGATGATCGTTTACTTAGCCGATCTGATCGAGCCTGGTCGCACCTTTGAGGGAGTAGATGAACTGAGAGCCCTTGCATTAGAAGACCTACAGGGTGCGTTGTTAAAGGCCTTGGATAATACCATAAAATTGGTTATAGCTAGAGGCGGTTTAATACATCCAAATACCTTGGAAGCGCGAAATAGTATTATATTAAATAAGAAAAAATTATAGGAGGGGATTTATTGCCACTAAATACAAAGCGTACCGCACTGAAGATCGCTGGGATATTACGGGATAAGAAAGCACAGGATGTTACGGTCTTAGACATACATTCCCTGACCATTATTGCGGATTATTTTATCATTGCAAGTGGTCGCTCGGAATCTCAGGTGAAAGCCCTTTATGAGGAAGTGGAAGTAAAGATGAAGGAAGAGGGACTGGAACCTATACACCGTGACGGTCAACGGGGTAATCGCTGGGTTGTATTGGACTATGGAGATATCATACTCCATGTATTCCACCACGAAGAAAGGGAGTTCTATGGCTTGGAACGCCTATGGGCTGACGCTATACCCTTATCAGTTGACAACCTTTAATTGATACAATATAATATTTTATTATTCTGAAAATGTATAAGAAACTACAGTGGGAATAGTAGGATGCTGAGAATTTTCAGAGAGTCGACGGATGGTGCAAGTCGATATTTGAGGATCCGAACTCGCCCAGACCAAACTGTAGTGGCTCATCGCCTTATTGATGAAGAGTGGATGCTATAGGATGGTTTAACCCGAAAGTCGCTGAGATTAACTCAATCCGATTTCTGGGTGTAATCAATATTTCCTATGCAATCAAATAGGGTGGTACCGCGGGTAGACCTCTCGTCCCTAAAGGAACGAGGGGATTTTTTATCTAATTAATTAAGAAATCCAGATCAAAACCATCGGGAGCAATTACCTTGGCAATTGCAATATACTGGTTTCAATGGAGTTGGAGATTTGTGTCTATATACAATTATTGTAGTATACGAAGCAGGTAAAATGCTTTACAGTGCACAAATCCCGATATAAAGCATTTTTATTGGGCATATAGGAGGTAATAGTGTGAAATACGATTTTGCTGAGATCGAAAGAAAATGGCAGAAGAGATGGGAAACCGAGGGAGTTTTTAAAAGGGAGGAGGACCCAAATAAAGAGAAATATTATATGCTGGAGATGTTTCCCTATCCCTCGGGCAACTTGCATATGGGGCATGTTAGGAATTACTCCATAGGCGATGTTATAGCACGATTTAAGACTATGCAAGGATATAATGTTATTCATCCCATGGGTTGGGATTCCTTCGGTCTGCCGGCAGAAAACGCTGCTATTGAGCGGGGTATTCATCCGGACAAGTGGACTCGCAGCAATATTGATACTATGAGGGAACAGCTTAAGGGCTTGGGATTTAGCTATGACTGGAGTAGAGAGATTGCAACCTCCAGCCCGGAGTATTATAAGTGGACTCAATGGTTATTCCTACAGTTCTACAAAAAGGGAATGGCCTACAAGAAGAAATCATCAGTAAATTGGTGTCCTTCCTGTGAAACCGTCTTGGCTAATGAGCAGGTGGTAAATGGTGGCTGTGAGAGATGCAGCACTGAAGTCACAAAAAAGGAACTGGAGCAATGGTTCTTTAGGATAACTGAATATGCACAAAGGCTCCTTGACGATATAGATAAGTTGGAAGATTGGCCTGAAAAGGTTAAGATTATGCAAAAGAATTGGATTGGAAGAAGCGAGGGGGCAATGGTGTCCTTTCAGATTCAAGGGTTTGACGAAAAAATTGAAGTGTTTACAACCAGACCGGACACCATATACGGGGTATCCTCTATGGTATTGGCCCCTGAGCATCCCTTGGTCCCCAAGTTGGTGGAGGGTACAGAATATGAGGAGCCGGTCAAAGAGTTTCGTAAAAGAATGGAGCACCTAAGCGAGATATCGAGGACATCCACCGAAGCGGAAAAAGAGGGACTCTTTATAGGTAGATATGTCATAAATCCAATGAACGGAAAAGAAGTTCCCCTGTTTATAGCGAACTATGTATTGATGGATTACGGAACAGGAGCCGTAATGGGGGTTCCTGCCCATGACCAAAGGGACTTTGAATTTGCTACCAAGTATAATCTACCCATTATACCAGTTATAAAGCCCAGGGACGAAAGTATTGATATGGATAATTTGGATCAGGCTTTTGAAGCAGATGGGGTTATGATTAATTCGGGTCCCTTCAATGGACTAGACAGCAAACAGGGAATTACAAAGGTAATAGAATATATGGAAGCCAAGGGTATCGGAGAAGGAAAGGTAAACTTTAGGCTCAGGGATTGGTTAATATCTCGTCAAAGATATTGGGGAGCTCCCATCCCCATACTGTATTGTGATAAATGCGGTATGGTACCGGTGCCAGAAGAAGACCTTCCGGTTTTATTGCCCACGGATGTTAAGTTTACGGGTAAGGGCAACTCGCCCCTTAGCACCAGCGAATCATTTGTTCATACCACATGCCCAAAGTGTGGAGGAAGTGCCAAACGTGAAGTTGATACCATGGATACCTTTGTATGCTCTTCCTTCTACTTTCTAAGGTTTACGGATCCTAACAACCATGATCATCCCTTTAATATGGATAAGACCAAGTATTGGATGCCCGTAGATCAATACGTAGGCGGGGTAGAACATGCCATTCTTCATTTGCTATATGCACGCTTTTTCACCAAGGTACTCTATGATATGGGTCTATCGCCGGTAGAAGAACCCTTTTCCAGGCTTTTAACCCAGGGTATGGTCTTAAAAGATGGGGCGAAAATGTCCAAATCCAAAGGCAATACCGTAAGCCCGGAAGAGATCATTGCAAAATATGGTGCGGATACAGCCCGTCTATTCATACTCTTTGGTGCTCCTCCGGAGAGAGATCTGGAGTGGAGTGATCAAGGGGTAGAGGGCAGTTTCAGGTTCCTGAATCGGATCTGGAGGCTGGTGACGGAATCCTACCAAGAGGTTATGAATAATGATTTGGGAGCTGAGGATACCCTTTCCGGTCAGGACAAAGAATTGAGATATGTACTACACAATACGATTAAGAGGGTTACAACGGATATTGGTGAACGGTTCAACTTTAATACAGCCATCAGCGCTATTATGGAGCTGGTCAATGCAACCTATGACTATTTGGAAAAGAACAGGGATGGCAACCTGAATAGAGGTATCTTGAAGGAGGCTATCACTAATATGATGATAATGCTGGCTCCTTTTTCTCCCCATATAGCTTCTGAATTATGGGAACTTGTTGGAATGGAAGGCAGTGTACATGATCAGAAGTGGCCGAAATGGGATCCCGAGGCGTTGATTAAGGATGAAATAGAGATAGTGGTACAGGTAAATGGAAAGCTCAGAGGACGCCTGACAATATCAGCTGAGGCTACCAGGGAGGAAATGGAAGAGATTGCATTGGGGCATGAAAAAATTAAGGAATCGATAGCCGGTAAGAACATAGTCAAGGTTATAGCAGTACCCAAAAAACTTGTTAATATCGTAGTCAAGTGAGAAATAATCATACCAGGCATGCGATATAAAGTGCCAGGGCATACCGTTAGGATTTAATGTACAATATGTAAATCAGAAGAAGATAGCCATTAAGCGGCTATCTTCTTCTGAATACATATCTTCTCCTTCTCTGTCTTACGGTTACGGCTCTAATGTAAAGGATGAAGACGATCAAGGCAAACACCCCGGTTCCTAAGGCAAACTTCTGCCATAGGCTTAGATCGTACCATAAGGCCAGATATGGAATATAGACACCATCCCGTAACTTAGCAGGGAAATTTGGTTTTATCTCATTTACCTCAACGGACTTGGAGGCTACTAAATCTATACTATCAAGGATGGTATCTCCAAGCCGGAAGGTTATGGTTCCAACTTTCTGGTATTGGGAAACTGGGGCAGGTAAGGAAATTATATTTCTTCCATCCTCCGTTTTCTGGCTAATTTCCGGATTCCATTGTATTTCATGGCTGATCTTGGATATTTGGTCCTTACGTATGAAGTGTGTTGGAGTCTCAGCCATTAAAACCCTAACCCAATCGGTGGTAGGGTTTCCCGTTATATATAGGATATCCACTTGTTCACCCTTGGTAAAGGGCTGATATCTCACGAAATTACTAAATCCATAATCAAAGAGTGTGGTAGAATCAATCCATTTACTGTCCTTGGTAGTGTTACTTAGTACAACAGTTAACAACTCGACGCCATCCCTATTGGCCATGGCCACCAGACAATGCATGGCATTGGATGTATAACCGGTTTTTCCTCCAATGGCATGTGGGTAGTAGTACTTACTATTGGGTTGTATTAATGCATTGGTATTTCTCCAATATCTTATTTCCTTCTCCTCAACAGTGGGGTCATGTGCACTGGACCAATCGGGAATAGTAAACATTTGCGTGCTGATTATTTCCCGAAAAATGTCATATTTCATGGCTTCCCGTGTAATAAGGGCTAAATCATGGGCTGTAGTATAGTGGTTATCATGGTGATATCCATCAGGATTTTCAAAATTTGAATGGATAGCTCCCAGTTCCCTGGAACGTTTATTCATAAGGGCAATAAAGATCTTCAGGGCTTCGTCTATGGATAGACTTGAATCACCTTTGACTTTTCTGCCGATATGTACTGCAATGACATAGGCGGCGTCATTCCCCGAAGGTAGCATTAGACCGTAGAGTAGATTTCTAAGGGAAATCTCTTCATGTAAATCAATGCCTGCCTTGCTACTATCATAGGCGCATAGGTTGGCCTCGTTTCCAACGGTCACGATTTCATCTAAATCCCCATATTCCAAGGCCAGTAACCCTGTTAATATCTTTGTAGTGCTTGCTGGATAAAGTCGTTTATTACAATCTTTAGAAAAGAGTATCTCCCCGTTTTCCAAGGCCATTAAAACAGCCCCCTGGGCATCGAGCTCAATATTGTTCGGTTTTATATTAGAAAAGATGGTGATGTCCACTGTATCCCCATCCGGTGTTGCAAGTATTGGGCTGGCAAAGGAAATTACACATATTAGTACCAATAATACTGCAATTACTTTTTTCATCTCAACCCCACACCCTCTAACACAAATATAAAGTCATCCTTAAGTATAGCAGATGAACCATGGATTTGTACAGGAAAAAGCCTATAAAAGGATATGAAAAAAGAGGAATTTATTAAACGGGATAGAATAAAGAATATAGGATCAGATATATAAACTGAATATGTAATATTTGATCTTATTTACAATAAATGTAGATGATAGTGAACGTAATTGAGGATGATCGCCATGGTTGAAATTCAAAGCAAGCATATTAAGCTCATAGCGGCTATTGGAGTTGTAATTATAGGAATACTTACCTCCGTCATCTTTAAAGACACTATTTTACAAAGAAACAATCCCGAGGGCGTAGTAATTGTACCTCAGGGGAATTCAAAAGTACCAGAAAGCCAGAACGGGGACAATAGCGTCCAGCAGGAAGAACAAGGCGATCTCGGAACTTCAGATACCGTAAAGATTTACATAACCGGGCAGGTCAGATACCCGGGGGTAATTGAAGTTCCTGCCGAATCCCGCCTTATTGAGGCCGTAGAAAAAGCCGGTGGTTTTCTCGATGAGGCAGATCTTTTGAAGGTAAATCTAGCCCTGCGGGTCCAGGATGAGGGGATGTATATAATTCCGAAAATAGGTGAAGAGTGTCCGGTTGTAAATTCTCCAGGTACGCAGATGAATGAAGAGAAGGCTAAAGTAAATATAAATACGGCAGACCAGGGGCAATTAGAAACCCTTCCCCGAATCGGTCCGGTGATTGCAGGCAACATTATTAATTACAGAGAGCAAAATGGTGCTTTTAGAAGTGAGGAAGATTTGATGAATGTACCTGGAATTGGACAGAAGACCTTTGATGGTTTAAAGGACCTCATTACGGTCAAATGATTATAATCTTTTGTGTCGGTAACAATATACATGATGCAATCAAATCGCCAAACGCATTGATTTTAACGGATGCCTATGGTAGTATCTAATTGTGATGATTTGCTAGAAAATCAGAGGATTTCAACCGACCGGTTACTTTTAGATGGTATTTAATTAAGGAAAGGGAAGTGACGCATAATGCAGAAGAATCTGTTGATAGTAGATGATGAACCTGCCATCATAAAAGGACTAAAATTTAGTTTGGAACAGGACGGATACAATATTGTAGAGGCCTATGACGGGCAGGAAGCCGTTGATAAGTTCTTCAGTGAGGAATTTGATTTAGTCGTGTTGGATGTCATGCTTCCCGAGTTGAATGGTTTTGAGGTGCTGCAGCGGATACGTGAGAAATCTTCTGTTCCTGTAATTATGCTTACTGCTAAAGGCGAAGATATGGATAAAATCCTTGGTTTGGAATATGGAGCCGATGATTATATAACAAAACCATTCAATATTCTTGAACTAAAGGCAAGAATTAAAGCGATTTTTAGGAGGTCCAATCATAACGAAAGCAAGAATCAGGAACAGGTCATAAAAATTCATAATATGACGATAAATATAGCCAACAGAAGCGTAGCTATAGACGGGAAGGACGTAAATCTGACCGCCAAAGAATTTGATCTTCTTCAATTATTTGCTTCCAACCCAGGAAAAGTATATAGTAGAGAGAATTTACTGGAGACCGTATGGAAATATGATTATCTCGGCGATTTACGAACGGTTGATGTTCATATACGGAGGCTAAGGGAAAAAATAGAAAAAAATCCCAGCCAACCTGAGTATATCTTTACTAAATGGGGAGTGGGGTACTACTTTGTGGATAAATAAAAAAACCTTTCATAGTCTACGATGGAGAATTGCAATTGCCTATCTCATACTTATTGGGATAGGCTTTGTGGTTACCAATCTAACGATACTGAAGTTATTTGAAAATCGCCAGATCCATGATAAGAAAGAACGATTTAGGGCTTATGCGGTACAGGTAGCCCAAGTCATATCCAAGGATTATTCTAGTTCAGATACTGCAATAAAGGAAAATATAATATTTACCATCAGCCAAATAGGGGAAGAAATAATGTATCGTGAGGGGGGTCAGCCTACCCGAATACTCGTCTTAGATGCCAACGGTATTGTAGATTTTGATTCATATAACGACTTGAGTGATAATGGATTTTTAAAGAGAAACCTCCGAAATGATTTTCCTATAGTAGATGATTTGCTACTGGGTAAAGATATAGATCCTACAGTTTTACACATAGGGGATAGGTTGTACGGACAAAAATGGGTAATGTATTCATTTTCTCCTATTATATATGATAGCCAAAAAATAATTGGTGCAGTTATTATATCTACCTCTCTTTCAGACATAGGTGAAATTCTTGAAGCGGTAAGAATAATGCTCTTTAGATCATCTTTTCTCATCGTTGTGTTTGTTATTTTGGTTAGTTTTGGTATAAGTGCATATATAACCAGACCAATAAAATCATTGACGGATGTAATTCGTAAAATGGGTCAAGGTCACCTGGGCCAGAGGGTCAAAGTTAGGGGCATTGGTGAATTCCGTGAATTGGGAGAAGCCTTTAATATCATGAGCGAAAAGTTGGAGAACCTGGACAGAGCTAGGAATGAGTTTGTCTCCAATGCATCTCATGAACTAAAAACCCCACTAAGTGCTATCAAGGTTTTGGCTGAATCCTTGATTCATATGGGTGGCGATGTCTCAGATATTTACACTGAATTCTTAACTGATATTAATGCGGAGATTGATCGTTTAAATGCAATTATAACAGATTTATTATCCCTGGTTGAGATAGACGCCCATGAGAAGGTGAGCGAGAAAGAGGAGGTAGTGGATCTATCCCATCTGGTGGAGAAGACCGTTAGAGGGCTAAATGTCCTGGCTAAGGACAAAAATATAAGTTTGCATACCAGAATTCAGGATAGAACGATGACGACGGGGAATGCCGTAAGATTACAGCAAGCTATTAGTAATTTGGTGGACAATGCCATTAAATACACACCGGATGGGGGCCGGGTTATGGTGGATGTCTACGAAGAGGAGGATCAGGCAATTATAAAGATTTCGGATACTGGTATAGGTATTCCCAAGGAAGACATCCCCCATATATTTGATCGTTTCTTCCGGGTTGATAAAGCCAGATCCAGGTATACCGGAGGAACGGGATTGGGCCTGTCCATTACGCATAGAATTATACTATTACATGGGGGCAGTATAAAAGTGGATAGTGAAGAGGGAAGGGGAACCACTTTTACAATTAATCTGCCCCTTTGGGAGGGTGAAGTATAATCATGCTTTATTAAAATGTTAACCTTGCTTAAACCTTTTGTAATGTTAATCCCCTATAATATATGTGTTCATGACCCAGTAGGAACCGGAGGTGGAACTTTGGGTAAGAAATTTTGGCATATAATCCTTTTTACGATACTGGTAATTATAGTTACCGGTTGTAGTGCCATGGGCGGTAAGGATTATAACAACGAAAAAAAAGAAGAGGGCAATCAGATCACTAACGAGAAGGTCTTATCAATAGATCCGGATCCCAGGCCGGAAGAATATACCTTTACCCTCTACTTCAAGCATAAATTTTCTGATTATTTGGTACCGGAGATTAGGACAGCTGTTAGGGATAAGCAATCTGTAGAACAGCTATTGGTTGAGGAACTCCTGAAAGGCCCCAGTCAGCACGACCGGATTTCAATAATGCCTGCGGGGGTGAAAGTTCTGGATGTGACTAGAAAAGGTGAAACTGTATTTGTTAACTTAAGCAAGGAGTTTACCGATGACATCAGTCTAAATGAGATCCCCGGCAAGGAGGAGATACCCGAAGACAAAAGGGCTATTGTAAAAGCCGAGATGAAACGCCTGGGTATTTATTCAATAGTAGATTCGTTAACAGAATTGGAAGGTGTTAATCAAGTTAAATTTTTAGTTGAAAATCGGGCTGTATCCTATGCGGATATGGATAAGGAATTGGGCAAGTTGATGTTTCCTGAATCAGCTGAATCGGAAGATGGGCAGTTTGCAAATGCTGTGTTGGTGGCCCTAAATAGGGATAGGTCCTATATATTAACCCCATCGAAGTCCGTTGATTTAGTTTTTAGGGGCTTAGTGGGGGAACCCAAATGGGATAGAGTTTATCCCTTGCTTGCAAAGGAAACCATGGGGAAGGATAGTCTCCCAAGCAAGGAAGAATTAGCTAGCCTGTGGTCGGCGGTAGTGGCGAGCATAGAACTGGAAAATACTTTCATTACTGATGAGGAAATAAAACCGGATGGCAAAGCCTTTGTTACTGTATCATACAATGTCACCTTTACATCTGGAAAAAAGGAAAAGAGACAAGGGGATATGATTAGTGTGGTGGACGAAGATAATATCTGGAAGGTAAAGCTACCCGACTTTGTTAGTGAGTTCCGTTGATGGAACAGGGGGGAAACATTTTGAAAAGGACAGCGTATATTTTTATAGTAACTCTACTTGTTATATTGGTCTCCGGATGCGGAGGTATAAACAAGCCTCCAGAGGGGCTAATAAAGAAAGATGTAATAGATGATTCGGAAAAAGCAGAAATATTTGACAGTGCTTTAACTGAGGACGATATAGTTGAGGAAGACCATGAAAGATCCATTATACAGCAAAGCGCGTCACTATATTTCTGGGACAAAGAAAACAACAAACTGGTTAGCGAATCGCGTAAGATATTGGCGACTGATATGGATTCCTTCATGGTTGAGGTGGTGGAGGGACTGATCAGGGGACCGATTTCAAAGGAACTACAGCCAGTTATCCCCAGCAAGACTAAGGTGTTAGAAATTCAACAAATTGATAACATAGTAAATATCAATCTATCTCATGAATTCCTGGATGCTGAGGACCTGCTGGTTGCACGCACTGCCTTGGTAAATACCCTTACGGAGCAGGAAAAGATTAAATATGTGAAAATTAATATCGATGGTAAGGAGTTAACCCGGGATGGTACAGATGGCACCGAATCCCTGGGGGTGCTGGTTAGAACCACGAATAATTTAAACGAGTTGATAGCAACCCAGGGTAATGACCCAACACAGGATAATATTAAAGAGATAAACTGGGAACTCTTTTTCCGCGATTTTAGGGGGCAGTACCTACTGTCCGAGATAAGAACCATAAGTGTTAAGAATGGAGGTATTGCCAGGGCTATAATAGAAGAACTTATAAAAGGACCCATAAGTGTTTCAGAAGGGCTCTATCCGGTACTACCTCAGGGCACTCAGTTGTTGGATATTAAACTGATGGATGATGATAATGGAGAATCAAGAATAGTCGCCCTATATTTCTCGAAAGAGCTAAAAGTCCCTTTTACTGAAGAGGGTACCTCCAGAAGCAAGGGTAAAAAGGAAGATCCCCAGGAGGTCCAGGCGAAGGCTGAACTGAATAGAAACAGGGAGTCGATTATTTTAAGCTCTATTGTATATAATCTACAAGGCCTTAACAATGTTGATGGGGTAAAGATATTCTACCAGAATAGGTATGGCGATTATGTGGATACCCCCCTATATGAAATTGACTTGACTAAGCCCTTAACCACAAAGAATTTTTCCAATAAACTGGGCAGAAAAATAAAAATATACTTTGCAAACGCTGATTCCACCTTCTTAATCCCCGAATACAGGGCCATGAGCAGGGAAAATGTACAGATAGCAAAAACCATCATAGATGAATTGATATTGGGTCCCCGAGAGGACACAGATCATGTAGCTGTTATTCCCCCGGAAATTTCTAAAGGTGATATTAGGGTATGGATGGATTCAAATAACAGAACGGTAATGGTGGATCTTCCTGAAAGCTTAGACGGCAATAAAATGGGAAGTACAGGTGCACTAATGACCCTGTATGCTATGGTTAATTCCCTTACAGATCCAGTCAATACATCCAACATTAAGGAAGTACAGTTTTTGGTAGGGGGAAAGGTTGTAAAATCCTTTGGAAATCTAGAGTTTAGCGAGCCTTTTATACGAAACCCGGCTATTATTCAAGAATAAACGGTATCGGATAGTAAAAGGACTTTGACAAACCAGGCTGGATAGATTAAAATAAACATATAAGTTAATAAAATGTATACGCTAGGGGAGCTTAATGGCTGAGATGGTGATGTTCACCGACCCTTTGAACCTGTAAGGATAATTCCAACGAAGGGAAGCGTGTAATGAAATCAACATTGCGCGCAAGCATGAATAGCTTGCGTTTCTTATTTATTAACCCCCAATTGCGTACGCAATACTTTATGGAAGGGGGTGAATCCATGCCTGTATTTGAATATCTTAAGACGATGTTTTCTAAATTGACTGAGTTAAAGCCCATAACGATAGCTATACTTGTTATTCTTGTTATAGGCTTCATAGTCTATTTAGCATTATCGAAGAAAAAGGCTGAACACTATAATACTAAAGTGGTAGTATATGCAGGATTATCTATAGCAATTTCTTTTGTCCTGTCATATATAAGGCTATACAGATGGCCCCAGGGAGGGTCGATAACACCTGCCAGTATGTTACCCTTATTCGTCTTTGCCTACTTTTTTGGTGTTAAAGCTGGGTTAGCCGCCGGTACGGCATATGGCCTTTTGCAGCTGATCCAGGGACCCTATATAGTCCATTGGGTGCAGGTTTTATTGGATTATGTAATAGCCTACACTGTCTTAGGCTTTGCCGGCTATTTTAAAAACAACCTTCATAAGGGTATAGCCTTGGGAGGATTTTTACGATTTTTCTGTTCATTTTTATCAGGCGTGATATTTTTTGGTGAGTATGCGCCAGAAGGTATGAACACAATCCTGTATTCACTGCTTGTAAACCTTTTAATTATTGGTACAGAGACTGTGATATGCTTAGCGGTATCCTTTATACCACAAGTGAAAACAATGTTAAATACACTCAAAAACAGGATATAGGGAAATGCGAGAGAGCAAATTAGAACAGGGTCATCAATGGCCCTGTTTTTATGTGTTATTAATTAATAACCAGGCTTTTAATAATAGGAGAGATAATGTATTTGATTTTGAAACCTCATACTGTTATAATCTTACTGTTATATCGAAGTATTATATTAACCTCTGCTGCTAGTTCATAATCTTAGGTAATGATCTGTTGATAAGAAGTAGCGGTCAATAGCCATTACCGGCATATGATTGACTAGTACAAGCGTTAAATTAACCAATGAGGGAATATTTACAGATATTGGATATGCAAACGGTTGAGTTTGTGTAACTTAAGAAATATGGAAACGAAATAAGCCTATATACAGAGAGGAGAACGGGTATTCACCCTCATGATTTAGATTATGAGGCTTAACACCAAGATTATGAATACGAGAGAAGACATTCGAAATATAGCCATAATTGCCCATGTTGATCATGGGAAAACGTCCTTAGTGGATCAGCTATTAAAGCAAAGCGGGGTTTTTCGTGCAAATCAGCAGGTTCAGGACAGGGTTATGGATTCCAACGATATAGAGAGAGAGCGTGGGATTACCATATTATCCAAAAATACTGCGGTTTCCTATAAAGGGATAAAGATAAATATCGTAGATACCCCGGGGCATGCCGATTTCGGCGGCGAAGTGGAGAGGGTACTAAAGATGGTAGATGGAGTCCTCCTATTGGTGGATGCCTTTGAAGGGCCCATGCCTCAAACAAGATTTGTGCTGTCCAAGGCATTGGAACTAAGCCATCCTGTAATAGTGGTCATCAACAAGATAGACAGGCCTGATGCCAGGCCAGTGGAAGTAGTTGATGAGGTGTTGGATCTGCTTATAGATTTGGGTGCAGATGAAGAACAATTGGATTGCCCTTTTGTCTATACATCGGCAAAGGAGGGGACATCATCTCGAGATATTGATGAAATTGGACAGGATATGTCCGCTCTTTTCGAGACCATTTTGGAGTATATACCAGGGCCAAAGGGGGATGGCCTCGCTCCCCTTCAGCTGCTGGTGTCCACATTAGACTATAACGATTATGTTGGAAGGATAGCTATAGGTAAAATTGAACGAGGGCATATAGATGTAGGTCAGGAGGCCTTGTTGTGTAGCTATGGTGACGGACATAAAAGGGTTAAGATAACTAATCTGTATCTTTTCGATGGACTAAAAAGAGTACCCGTTGAACATGCCGATATGGGGGATATTGTAGCGGTATCAGGGGTGGAGGGTATAAATATAGGTGATACTATATGCGATACGGAACATCCTGAACCCTTGCCATTTGTTGAGATATCCAAGCCTACCATATCTATGACTTTTTCGGTGAATACCAGCCCCTTTGCAGGTCAGGACGGGACATATGTGACCTCCAGAAACCTAAGGGAGCGTTTGTTCAAGGAAACATATTCCGACGTAAGTCTGAAGGTAGAGGAGACCGATTCACCCGATGCCTTTGTGGTTTCTGGGAGGGGAGAACTTCATCTTTCCATTTTGATTGAGAATATGAGACGGGAAGGCTATGAATTCCAGGTTTCAAAACCCAGGGTTATCTATGAAACCATAGGCGGCAGACTTCATGAACCTATTGAAAGGGTCCTGGTGGATGTACCAGACCTGTATATGGGAACAGTTATTGAGAAGTTGGGGAGACGGAAAGGCGAGATCATAAGGATTGGAGAGAGCAGGGGAGGCCGTGTAAAGTTGGAATTCTCTGTACCGGCTCGCGGACTTTTTGGATATCGTTCTGAGTTTCTGACAGATACCAGGGGTGAGGGAATATTAAATTCTACCTTCGAGGGATATCATCCCTACAAAGGGGACATTCCATCCCGCCAGCAGGGTTCATTGATAGCCTTTGATCAGGGCGAGGCGACAACCTATGGATTATACAACGCTCAAGAAAGAGGAACCCTTTTCATAGGACCGGGGACTATGGTATATGAGGGTATGGTTATAGGAGAAAACAACCGTCAGGGGGACATAGAGATAAATGTATGTAAAAGGAAGCATGCATCAAATGTAAGGGCTGCTGGATCCGACGAGGCATTGCGCCTTACTCCCAAACGGGAGTTGACTTTGGAGGAAGCTCTGGAATTTATTGATGATGATGAACTGGTAGAGATAACGCCAAAGGATATTAGGATTCGTAAGGAGATTCTAAACACTTCCCTAAGGAAGCGGAAACATAAAAAAAACTAGGGCTGTGGGGAAATTCCCCTAAGGCCCTGGTTCCTCTTTGTAGGGATAAATCTATATGACTATGGTAAAGAAATTTTTATTATGATATAATAAATGCAATTAAGGAGATAGAACTTTTAGGGTTTTATTTAATGCATTTATTTATTGAATCGGCGTGAAGCAAACCAATTAAGGTTTGCCCTCATGATATAATAAAACCTAGTTAAAACAGTGAAATAATATGGTGGGAGGCGGTCAACATGATACAAGCAGTGGTCGGTGGCAAGGGTACCGGGAAGACCAAGACCTTGGTGAACATGGCCAACAAAGCTTTGGATGAAACCAAGGGTGAAATTGTCTTTATCAGCGGGGAAAGACGCAGGATGATTGAATTGAACCACAGAATTCGGTTGATACAGCTCAGGGATTTTGATATAAGGGATTTCAATGTGTTTTATGGATTTTTGAGTGGGATTATAGCACAAAACTATGACATTGAAAGGATCTTCATAGACGGACTTTTGGAATATCTAAATGAGGATTTGGCTGATATCGGTGATTGGATCTCGGATATAACTAAGATTTCGGAGAAATTTAATATTAGCTTTACAATTTCTATGAACGGTGATCCTGATAGCGTTCCTACCTTTTTAAAGAAGTATATTGCATAATTAAGGGGTATTCCAAAAGCCGAGGGGGCACCACAACCCTTGGCTTTTCTTTGGAAATTTCCAATTATATAGCTAAGAAACCGTATACTTTCCTGAACTGTTTTAGGGGAGTTTTTTTATTGAATTTTTTAAAGCGCTGTCATCCTGTGCGTTTAGGTGGCTGTATTGACGCTGTCAAGGGTGTAGGATATAATTAACAGAAGATACCCGGAATAGATCGTATATTGACATAAAGAATGTCGATGCCTCTACCCGGCAATGATAGCAAATGATGCTACCCATATGACAGCGGTATATAGGATGGTGGAATATAAGATGTATTATTTAAGTACAAGGAATAATAAATTAAGAATACGTACCATGGATGCCATTAAACAGGGTATATCTCAGGAAGGGGGATTGTTTGTACCGGAAACCATCCCCAAACTAGCAAACCGTGATTTTTTAGAAATGGCGGATATGGATTATAGGTCACGGGCTTTCAAGGTTCTTTCTCCATTTTTAACGGATTATAATCCGGGAGACTTAAAAAAAATAATTGATGCAGCCTATGGTAAGGACAATTTTGATTGTCCGGATATAGCCCCGGTAATAAAGCTTGATAATAATTTATTTATTCAGGAGCTTTGGCATGGACCCACCTATGCCTTTAAAGATATGGCCCTTCAGATTCTGCCTCATCTTATGACTTATGCAGTATCCAATACTGATGAGGATAAGGAAATAGTTATTTTGGTGGCAACATCGGGTGATACCGGTAAAGCCGCCCTTGAGGGGTTTAGGGATGTTAATGGCACCCAAATCATAGTATTTTATCCCGATGAAGGGGTAAGTACCATCCAAAAATTGCAGATGGTAACCCAACAAGGGGAGAATGTACATGTGGCAGCTGTTAAGGGTAACTTCGATGATACTCAGACCGGGGTCAAGGCCATATTTACCGACGACAGTTATAATAAGCTGTTAGAAGAACGAGGGAAGAGGTTTTCTTCTGCTAATTCCATCAATTGGGGTAGATTGGTTCCACAAATAGTATACTATGTTTCAGCTTATACGGATTTACTCAAGAATAACGATCTGGCTCCAGGAGAGAAGTTCAATGTAGTAGTCCCCACCGGCAATTTTGGCAATATTCTAGCAGCTTATTACGCTAAGAATATGGGGGTACCAATAGACAAGCTAATCTGCGCTTCCAATAGAAATAATATCCTCACGGATTTCATTAAGACAGGCATATATGATACAAGGCGAGATTTTTATAAGACCATCTCTCCCTCTATGGATATATTAATATCCAGCAATTTGGAGAGACTATTATTTGAACTCTGTGGCAGGCAAGATCGTCAGATAAGAATGTGGATGAGGGAACTAAATGAGACTGGCAGATATAAACTAGATGAGGAGAGCCTCAATATGCTTCAATCCATATTATGGGGTGGGAGCGCTGATGAGGAACAAACCCTAAAGGCCATATGGGATACCTATAGGCAATATAAATATATAATAGATCCCCATACGGCTGTTGGAAAATGGGTATACGATGAATACAGGGAAGAGACCGGGGATACCCAAAAAACAATTTTGGTATCCACTGCAAGCCCCTTTAAATTCCCAGGAGATGTATTAAAGGCTATTAAGGATATGGAGTACATTCAAGGTAAGGATGATTTTCAGGTACTGGAGGCTTTGGCGTCTGCATCAGGGATGAAGATACCACCGGGCCTTATGGATTTAAAGTACAAACCTATTTTGCACCAAACTACACTTGATGCTGGTAATATGCGCCAGGTAATTAGTAATTTTTTGGAATTGGATGGATAAAATTATGAGAATTGCTGTAGCACAATACAACCCAAAGATTGGTGACCTGGAGGGTAACACATCTAAAACTATCGATTTCATTGTTAAGGCAAGAGAACAAAAATGTGACCTGGTTGTTTTTCCGGAACTCAGCATAACGGGTTATCCGCCTCGTGATCTACTCTTAAGGAGCGACTTTTTGAAGGCCTGTGACAGGGCTCTGAGTCAAATTTTACCCTACACCGAGGGAATAGGTGTTATTATAGGTACTGTAATGGCCGGTTCCTATGATCATTTATTATACAACAGCGCCATTTTAATAGAGGACGGGATTATAGCGGGAAGGGTAGATAAAAGCCTGTTACCAAATGATGTGTTCGAAGAAGCCAGGTATTTCCAGCCATCAAAGCAGATAAAGTGTCTCCATTTCAGGGGAAAAAGACTTGGTGTATCAATATGTGAGGACATTTGGAACGATGAAGATATTTTCGGTCATCTAAAATATTCAAGGAATATTTTAGATGAACTCTATGAAGATGATCCCGACATATTTATTAATCTATCGGCTTCCCCATACCATTATGGAAAACACCAGATTCGTATGGATATGATAGCCCACTATACCAAGAAATATGGCATTCCCTTTATATACGCCAACCAAATCGGGGGTAATGACGAATTGGTATTCGACGGTTCCAGTATGGTCTACGACGGTAACGGGAAATTAATTCTCCATGCCAAGCCCTTTGAAGAGGACTTAATAATATATGATACTGAGAGATTATATTCAGAGCTGGCAGCCCATAAGGAGGATATTTCCTGGATGTATCAGGGTTTAGTCCTTGGTGTTAAAGATTATTTCCGTAAGACGGGTTTTAAAAAGACCATTCTGGGATTAAGCGGGGGTATAGATTCTGCTTTGTTGGCGTGTATAGCAAAAGATGCCTTAGGCCCTGAGAATGTATTGGGGGTATTTATGCCCTCCAGGTACACATCCGATGAAAGTAGGGTAGATGCCGATAAGCTTGCATCAAACCTCGGGATCGAGTACAGAACCATTCCAATCAATGATATCTTTCAAGACTATTTAAAGATATTTAACCAGGATGGGCAAGTTCATGGGGATCTGGCTGAAGAGAATATCCAGGCCAGAATACGGGGTAACTTACTCATGTTCATAGCCAACAGAGAAGGCCGGGTTTTAGTTTGCCCCAGCAATAAATCCGAAATTGCAGTTGGTTATTCTACCCTATATGGGGATTCCTGTGGGGGTATAGCGGTATTAGGGGATGTACTAAAAACCGATGTTTATCAGCTATGCAGATATATAAATCGTAAAGAGGAAATAATTCCAAACAACATAATCTTAAAAGCCCCGACAGCAGAGCTTAGGGACAACCAAAAGGATGAAGATTCCCTGCCTCCGTATTCCGTATTAGATGAAGTGCTGAGGATGTATATTGAGAAAAATGTTCCGTTGGAGGAAATCATCCATAAAGGATATGACAAGGAAACGGTATACAGAATAATCAATATGATCGACAGAGCCGAATACAAGCGCAGGCAGATCCCTCCGATAATTAGGCTCAGCCATGGTGATTTTGGCCTTGGAAGAAGGCATCCCGTGGTTCATGGTTTCAGGCCTGAAATATACGAATCATGAGAATGTTTGTAGCTATTGCTGAAATTGAGATCAGATTGTATAATTCCCAATCATTGAAGGAGAAAAGGCAAATATTAAAAAGTCTTGTTTCAAAGATTAGGAATCAGTTTAATGTATCAATAGCAGAGGTTGACGGCTTGGATACCTGGCAACGCGCAAAACTGGGATTTGCATGTGTATCCAACAATTCAGTTCAAGCTGAAAAACAGATGAACAGAGTTCTGGAATATATAGAGCAGGATATACGGCTTGAGGTGGTAAATATCCGGAAGGAAATATTGTGACATATGGGATGATCAGCCTCAGTTGTTACTATACACGTCAATGATTATTACTGTTGCCTTAGACCTTATGAAAGGTCTGGCGTAAACATATGGCAAGCTTTAAGGGGGGATGGCGTATTGTAATCTCACGAAACGACAAAGGAGTATATGTCCAACCCAAGGGAAGCATATCATTTTTAACCGTCGATGCAATAGAAAGGCAGGTCTTTGATTTTATCAGTGAAGATGATGCCGTGTTGGTAATCGATCTGTCAAATGTTAACTTTTTAGATAGTGCAGGGTTAGGAATGTTGATATCTTTCCTTAAGTTCATGAAGAGTCATAACGGTGAAATGATTGTGGAATATCCTCAGTTGGGGGTACAGAAGTTACTGGAGATGACGCGCATGGATGAACTATTTGAGATAAAGAAAACCCCCGAACCAACAACAGGTAGTTGGGGTGAATATATATAGGCGATAAGGCATCGGGCAAGAATACATGTCCGATGCTTTATTTTTTAAACTTTTACCGGGCCATAAGGGCAAAATAAATAATTATGAGCCACCCTATCCTATTTTTCAGTAATTCAGCGAGGCAAATGATTTATATAAGTAGAAGGGGTCAGGCTCATTTTATTAGATATTCTCATAGTATGTTAATATCATAACATTTATATGGAGGAGTAGAGACATGATGGAGGGATATCAACACAATCATCTTACAAACATATTGGGATCGGATTATATGGTACTACCCTTCCCGCCAAACTCTAAATTGGCCCGAGCCTTTTTTGTTGCCCAAAGATATACAACCAGCTTTCCGCCAAGGGAGGCCTTGGAAAGGGGAACCATGTTCCCGGAATTGTTTACCCCTTGGCCTAGTCACCATTGAGAAGGTATGTAAAGGAGGATGTTTTAATGACGGTAAACGATAGAGCTCGACTTCTGGATGAAATTCGTATTCTGGAATTTATGGCAGTGGAGCTTAATTTGTATCTAGACAATAACCCCAATGATCATAAGGCCATTAGGGATTATAATTCTTTTACTAAACAATTAATGGCTGTAAAAGATGAATACCAAAGAAGATACGGTCCTTTGAGCAATTTTGGAACAGCATTAAGCCAATCCCCCTGGGCATGGCTTAATGACCCGTGGCCATGGGAACTTGACTAGAGGGAGGAATATTTATATGTGGATATATGAAAAAAAATTGCAATTTCCCATCAGAATCAAAAACCCAAACCCAAAGATGGCAACCCTTATAATTAGCCAGTACGGAGGTCCGGACGGAGAATTAGCCGCATCCCTAAGATATTTATCTCAAAGATATATCATGCCTATACCCGAAGGAAAGGGTCTTTTGACGGATATAGGGACCGAAGAACTTGCTCATTTTGAGATGGTAGGAACCATGGTATATCAGCTGATGAAGGGTGCCTCGGATGAAGAGATCAAGGCATCAGGTGCCGGACCATACTTTACAGACCATGGACGGGGAGTTTATCCTACGTCTGCGGCAGGCAACCCATTTACTGCAGCATATATTCAATCAAAAGGTGATCCCATAGCAGATCTGAACGAGGACTTAGCGGCAGAACAAAAAGCTCGTAGTACTTATGAATGGCTTCTAAGAATGGCAGATGATCCTGATGTTATAGAGCCTCTTAAATTCCTAAGACAACGAGAGGTGGTACACTACCAAAGGTTTGGGGAATTACTGATGAAGGTTCAAGATTATGTAGAATCAAAAAAATATTTTTAGTTATTGAGGGAAACAAGTTGTTGGGATATAAGGAGCCAATTTGCTAAAGTCAGCCCATACCTTGCCTGAATAGAGGTCAAGATATGGGCTGGCTTTATGCCAATTAATCATACTGTGCTCACTATGTTTTTGTAGAACATAATAAAAACTGGCTTAAGCATGGGTTTGTTGTAAAACAATTGTAAAACAAATGTGAAAAGGGTCTAAATTGGACATGCTGTTTTTAGGATATGATTTGGTTGTTTTATCAATTTGATGTATAATTTAGGAGGGGTATCGGGTATAAGTTTAAAAGGAGGTAGGGATACCGTTATGGTACAAGGAAATACTGATGGACTGTCCAAGGCAACAATTGCAGAGTTGGAATCCTTATTCGATATCATGGTACCCAAGGATGAGTTTTGTACCAGAGAGATTATTGAGAAGCTATGCAGATTGACTACGGCCATCAATAGAGAAATTTCTATATATATAGAACGAGGTGGAAAGATCTTAGATGTTTCTGTTGGAGATATAGGTCAGGTAGCCCTGCCCTATATGCGTACTCGCAGGAGTAAAACACGTCTTAATGGGATAAGATGCATTCACACCCATCCAGGTGGAAATGGGACCTTATCCAGGGTAGATTTAAACGCTTTGACGTCTATGAGGCTGGATTCAATAGCCGCTATAGGAGTATTTGATGGAAAGTTTAATCAAGGATATGCGGCTTTTATCAATCCACCGGAAAGCGAACAAGAGATTACCATATTAGGGCCTCTGTCCCGGATAGAGTTTTGCCATAAGGAGCTGATGGAATATATATATGAAAGGGACAAGGCTATTCAACACCGGGACATGGTGGAGGTAGTAGACGATAAAGAGGAGAGGGCTATACTGGTAGGGTTGGACATATATGGTGAAGGAGCCGCTTCACTGGAGGAGTTAGAACAACTGGCAGATACGGCAGGAGCGGTAGTTGTCAGCAAGTTAACCCAAAATAGGAGAGTACCTGATACAGCCACCTATATAGGAAAAGGGAAGGCAGAGGAGCTGGCTTTGTTATGTAGGGCTCATAATTTGAACCTTGTTATTTTCGACGATGAACTTTCCCCATCTCAGATTCGAAATCTTAGCGATATTATAGGAATCAGGATTATAGACAGGACAGCCCTAATTTTAGATATATTCGCCAGAAGGGCTGTGTCCAGGGAAGGTAAGCTACAGGTAGAATTGGCCCAATTGAAATATAGATTGCCCAGGCTAATGGGAATGGGCGTTATGCTTTCCAGATTGGGTGGAGGCATCGGTACAAGGGGCCCCGGGGAAAAGAAATTAGAAACCGATCGGAGACACATTCGCAGAAGAATTGGGGAGATAGAGAGGGATCTGAATAAGGTAAGAGATAGGCGCCAGGCCCTTCGGGAAAGAAGGGAGAAGAACCGGATTCCAGTAGTTGCCCTGGTTGGTTACACGAACGCCGGTAAAAGCAGTTTGATGAACGCTTTGAGCGGGAGTAGCGTGTTGGTTGAGAACAAGCTCTTTGCTACTCTTGATCCTATACACAGGGGAATCATCCTACCCAATGGGCAAGAGATTCTATTAGTAGATACTGTGGGATTTATTAATAAGCTGCCCCATGATCTTATAGAGGCCTTTAAATCCACCTTGGAGGAAGCTGTCTATGCTGATCTGCTTCTTCATGTAGTAGATGCATCATCACCTAATTTAGAAGAGCAGATGAGTGTAGTTGAGAACCTTTTAGACGCCTTGGGCTGCGGCCAAACCATCATTACTGTCTATAATAAAATGGATATTATAGAAGAGAAGGTTTTTGGCGCACCTGTAAAAAAACCAACAGCATATATTTCGGCTATGGAAAAGACGGGTTTAGATGACCTGGTAGATTTAATAGCAGAAAACCTACCTATCAAAAGAAGGAGGGTGGAATTGCTTATTCCTTATGAGGATGGTCATGTGCTATCTCAGATACACGACCAGGGACAAATATTTAAGGAGGAATACAGGGGCGATGGGATATATTTTTATGCAGAACTGGATCCGGCATCCTATGGACGCCTTATTAAGTACGAGATTAAATAAAAGGGTATATTTTTTGTTTTGAAGTATAGATTAGAGGTATAAATGTAAAAAGTAAGCTACATGGCAATAAGAATAGGAGTGATAATTATGAAGGTATTTGTCGATCAGGATCTATGTATTAGTTGTGGGTTATGTATTAGCATATGCGAGGACGTATTTTCCTGGAATGAAGATGATAAGGCGGAAGCCATCGATGATGAAATTCCGGAGGATTTGGTGGAAGACGTTGAGGAAGCAGTGGAAAGCTGCCCCACTGAAGCAATTCAATATAGGGACTAGTGAAGCCCAAAAAACCCACTTTAGGGAATATACCTGGAGTGGGTTATTCATATATCATACATTTTAACCATTTAATGTAATTTAATAAAATTTCTTTATGCAATCTTTTCAAAAAAACGACCTTGATTTTTGATAATATAGCTATAGTCAGATTGTCCTTATAGGGATATAATTGTTTTATATTAGTAGGAACCCTTGATTTGCATCATAATGATGCAAAATAATAATGTGGAGGGATTATAATGGCAAGTGTAACCATGAAACAATTGTATAAAGTATATCCAGGGGGCGTTACCGCCGTCAGTGATTTTAATCTTGATGTAGCCGATAAAGAATTTATTGTTCTTGTAGGACCTTCAGGATGTGGAAAAACCACTACCCTAAGAATGGTTGCAGGGCTGGAAGAAATTACTGAAGGGGAGCTTTATATTGGCGATAAGTTAATGAATGACGTAGCTCCAAAAGACAGGGATATCGCAATGGTTTTCCAAAACTATGCACTTTATCCTCATATGACTGTTTATGACAACATGGCTTTCGGGTTAAAACTGAGAAAGACCCCCAAAGCTGAGATAGACCGCCGTGTTAAAGAAGCATCAAGGATTTTGGACATTGAGCACCTACTCAACAGAAAGCCCAAAGCCTTGTCAGGTGGACAAAGACAGAGGGTAGCCCTGGGTCGTGCTATTGTTCGTGAACCTAAAGTTTTCCTAATGGACGAACCTCTATCTAACTTAGACGCTAAGCTTAGGGTTCAAATGAGAACTGAGATCACCAAGCTTCATAATAGATTGCAGACAACATTTATATATGTTACCCATGACCAGACAGAGGCTATGACTATGGGTACCAGAATCGTTGTTATGAAGGACGGATT